>JAEKKI010000298.1 GCA_019510485.1 Catenulisporales bacterium | reverse complement strand
CGCCGGATGAGGGCCCTGATCCGGGCGGCGAGCTCGTCCATGGAGAACGGCTTGGTCACGAAGTCGTCGGCGCCGGCGTCCAGCGCGTGGACCTTGTCCGAGGACTCGGTGCGGCCGGACAGGACCAGGATCGGGACCGCGGACCAGCCGCGCAGGCCGGTGATGACCTGGACGCCGTCCAGGTCCGGCAGGCCGAGGTCCAGGACGACCAGGTCGGGGGGCCGGCGCGCGGCGGCGGCCAGACCCGCGGCGCCGTCGGCGGCGACGGCGACGTCGTAGCCGCGCGCCGACAGGTTGATGCGCAGGGCTAGCAGCAGCTGGGACTCGTCGTCGATGACGAGGACGCGTTTCATCGGTCCGGTCCTTCCAGCGGCGCGGCGGCTTGCGGTTCGGCGGCCGGCTGCCCGGTGTCCGGCTGCTCAGTGGCCAGTGGCTCAGTGGCCGGGCCGGCGGGCACCGCCACGACCATGGTGAGACCGCCGCCGGGCGTGTCCTCCGGAAGCAGCGTCCCGCCCATCGCCTCGGTCAGGCCGCGCGCCAGAGCCAGGCCGAGGCCGACGCCGGCGGCGTTGTCGCGGTCGCCGAGGCGTTGGAAGGGACGGAACACGCGCTCGCGGTCGGCTGCGGGGATGCCGGGGCCGTGGTCGATCACGCGGACTTCCACCTGCGCGCGGTCTTCTTTGCGCTCGACAGAGATCTCGATCGGCGAGGCGGTGTGCTTGGCGGCGTTGCCGATCAGGTTCGCCAGCACGCGCTCCAGTAGAGCACCGTCCGCCAGCGCCACCGGCGTGCGCGCCGGGACCGCCGTCACGTTCACCCGTCCGGCGGCAGCGGGCACGTCGTCGATCGCGCGCGGCACCACCTCCGCGACCGCGACCGGTTCCAGATGCGGTTTGAGCGCGCCGGATTGCAGGCGTGACATGTCGAGCAGGTCTTCGACCAGGCGGGACAGGCGGCTGAGAGAGGCGTGCGCGGCGCCGAGCAGCTCGGCGCGGTCCGCGGCGGCGAGGTCGAACTGCGGATCGCGGAGGGTGTCGACCGCGGCGCGTGCCGCCGCGAGCGGAGCGCGCAGATCGTGCGAGACGGCGGTGAGCAGGGCGGTGCGCATCCGATCGGCGGCCTCCAGCTGCGCGGCCTCGGCGGCGGCCTTGCCGGAGTACTCGACCACGGAGGCCACGGTGATCGCGACGATGACGAACGCCGTCAGCGCGATCACGTCGTTGGCCCCGGCGATCCGGAAGGTGTGAACCGGCGAGATGAAGTAGTAGTCCAGCAGTACCGAGGCCCAGATGGCGGACACCAGGGCGGCCAGCATGCCGCACAGCCGCGCGATCGCGACCACCGCCACGAGGTAGATGAGCACCTGGCTGCTGAGGTCCAGCCGCTCGGTCTGCGTGTTGAGCACGGCGGTGAGCACCGGCGGCACGGCGGCCGCCGCCACCAACCCGCGCCGGCGACGTCCGAACTCGCGCATCGCTCCTCCTCTGGTCTGCAGCATATTGCGCGCGTAGCATCGGAGGCGATCATGCGTTTCGGGGAGGCGCGGGGGGAAGCGTGGCGCGTAAGCCGGTTCTGGTGACGATCACCCGGATTCCGTTCGTCTGCCAGGTGTGCAGGGCCGAGCAGTTCTACGAGCGGGAAGTGAAGCTGAACACCACTGGCATGGAGCTCTTCGACATGGCCTGGGCCAACCAGAGCGCGACGGGGCTGGTGTGTGCGCGGTGCGGGTATGTGCACCTGTTCCTGAATGACGCACTGGAGCTGTGGAAGCCTGAGCACGGGTATCCGCAGCGAGGCTAGGCGGCCTTCAGATCCGATCCGCCGGACCGACGCGCAGCATGCCGCCGTCCGGGTCGATCACCGCGAACGCCGTGGGGCCGAAGATCGGCGGGACCGGGACGTCGAGGCAGTCCAGGCCGTCGGCCTCCCATTTGCAGCGCAGCTCTTCGGGTTCTTCGACGCGGAGATACCAGCCGGCGGTATTGGTGGCCGGGTCGGTACCGGGGACGGGGTGGAAGTGAACCTCGGCGTCGTCGAAGCGGAGGCGGAGGTAGTCGGGGGCCGCGTCCACGATGGTGAAGCCCATGTAGCAGTAGAACGCGCGGGTGCGTTCCAGGTTCGCGCTGGGCAGGATCGGGGCGGAATGGGCCACGGCTCCAGCCAAGGGCGGGTGCGGTGGCGGCGCCAGGGGTTCTCACGGGATGCTCACGCTTGCTGCGAGGTTCCTCACGGGGTTCCCACGCGGCTGTCCGCTCACCGGGCCGGTCGGAGCAGCGGCCCGGTGAGCGGCGGCACAGCGATATCAGCCGCTGAACGGCTCCCACTTCTTGCTGAAGTACCACGTCGGCTGCGAGATCCCCGAACAGTTGTCCGCGCCCGCGGTGCCGGGGCAGCCGCCGTTATCGCGCTGCGAGGCCCACATCGAGATCTCGTTGATGCCTTTGCTCCGTGCCCAGTTCAGCACGGTCGTGGCGTCGGCCTCGGTGAAGGTCTCCGGCTTGCCGTAGTCGTCGATGCCCGGCATTTCCGTGACGCCGACCATCGCCCACAGCTGCGCCGTGGTCTTCGACGGATACAGCGAGTGCAGGTAGCTCTCCAGGCCGGCGCCGGCCGTCTCGGTGGCCTGGGCCATCTCGTGCGAACCGCCGGTGTAGTAGTCGAACGTCATGATGTTCACGACGTCTACACGGGTGCCGTTGGACTTCGCGTTGTTCATTACGTTCTTGCCGCCTGAGTCCAGACCGTCGGTGTTGGTCGGCAGGGTGTAGGACACCTGGAGCGATCGGCCGGCCGCCGACGCCCACGCCTCGACCTGCTTGAGCGCCTTGTTGCGGCGGTCGATGCCGGCGCTGTTGGTGAGCGAGTCCTGCTCGATGTCGAAGTCGACGCGGTGCAGGTCGTACTTGCTGATGACGTTCTCGATGGCCGAGGCGATCGACGAGACGCTGGTGCAGCTGTCGGCGATCTCGGTCTTGGTCGTGTCGGCGCTGTAGCCGCCGAAGGAGGGGATGACGTCGCCGCCGCGCGAGCGGATGGTGGAGATCGCGGAGGCGAAGGTGGAGCCGATCGGCTGGCTGGTGTCGCCGTCCCAGTAGACGGTGCACGAGCCGGACTTGGCGGTCTGGACGAACGCCATCGACAGGTACTTCGCGCCGGAGTTCTGCGCGACGGTCGCCGGGTTGTCGGAGGTGTAGGCCTCGAAGTAGGGCGCGAATATGTGCACGGGGAACGTCGACGCCGTGGTGGCGGCCGGGCCGGCCTGCGCGGACGGCGCGACCGCGGTGAGGGTGACGCCGAGCGCGACGGTGGAGGCGGCGACGGCTGCGGCGGCCAGGCGGACGGTGCGGCGGTGCGCGGGGCGGCGAGTGGAGCGGGCGGGTGCGGAGAGCTCGGGCATGGTGGCGTTCTCCTCGGGAATTCGTGTTAGTTAACTTAACTAACGCTTCTGTCCGCGCAGAGTAGGACGCCGTTGAGGGAGCGTCAACATCCTGTGAGGCACCGGTTGCCCACGGAGATGGCGCACGAGGTGCTGCGGCTGATGACGGCCCCGCGT
>JAEKKI010000080.1 GCA_019510485.1 Catenulisporales bacterium | reverse complement strand
GTTCGCCGAGGGGCCGGACGGCCGGGCCGTGGCGCACGCCCCGATCGCGTGCCTGGACGAGCTCGCCCAGTTCGGCTATCACGGCCCCACCCAGCTCCACCACGCCCCGGGATGGAGGTGAGACGGTGGATTCCGCGCTGTACAACGTCTCGACGCTGGAAGCCCTCGGCGTCGGCGCGGCCATCGGCGGCGGCACAGCGCTGCTGATCGCGGCGATCCGGGGCTTCCCCGCCAAGGACGGCGCCGACGCCGCCAAGCGCGACGCCGGCGACATCATCAGGTTCCTGTCGACGCGGGCCGCGGTGGCCACCGTGGTCGGCGCCCTGGTGCTGGCCGCGACCCGGTGGCCGACCGCCGCCATCGCCTCCGGGATCCTGATCTTCTTCTGGAACCAGCTGTTCGGCGGCCTGGCCGCCGAGCGCGCGGCGCTGGCCCGGGTGGAGGCGCTGGCGAGCTGGACCGAGAGCCTGCGCGACACCATCGCCGGCGCCGTCGGCCTGGAGCAGGCCATCCCGGCCACCGCCCGCGCCGCCTCGCCGGCCATCCGCGAGCACCTGCACACGCTGGTGGACCGGCTGCGCGCCCGCATGCCGATGCCGCAGGCGCTGGAGTACTTCGCCGACGACATGGACGACGCCTCGGCCGATCTGGTCATCGCCGCGCTGATCCTGAACGCCCGGCTGCGCGGCCCGGGCCTGCGCGAGGTGCTCGGCGCGCTGGCGCAGTCCTCCCGAGAGGAGGTGGACATGCGGCAGCGGGTCATGGCGCAGCGCAGCTCGACGCGGCGCAGCGTGCAGATCGTGGTCGCGGTGTCGGTGGCGGTGGTGCTGGGCCTGGCGATCTTCAACAAGTCGTTCGTCGAGCCCTACGGCACCGTCACCGGACAGATGGTGCTGCTGCTGGTGATCGCGCTGTTCGCGGCCGGATTCTTCTGGCTGCGCAAGCTGTCCGCGATCGAGACGCCGGCCCGGTTCCTGCAACGCGCGGCGCGCGGCGGTCCGGCCGGCCAGATCCCCGAGCAGCGCGGCGGTGATCCCCGATGACCTATGAAGTGCTGGCCGGCGCCCTGGTGGGGCTGGGCCTGTTCCTGTTCATCCGGGCCCTGATCCCCAGCAAGCCGGACCCGATGGCGGCGATCGCGCGCATCGACGCGCTGCGCCAGCAGACCTCGTTCACCTCGCACGCCCCGGCCGAGGAGCCCAAGGGCTTCACCAAGCTGAAGCACGACCTCGGCGTGTCGGTGAACGAGTTCTACATCCGCCAGGGCTGGCAGATCCGCTCGATCCGCGCCGACCTGGCGATCCTGGACCGCTCGGTGGAGCAGTTCCTGGCCGCCAAGCTGCTGCTGGCGGCCCTGGGCATCGTCTTCGGCCCGTTCGTGTTCGTCGCGTTCGCCGTCATCGGCCTGCACCTGACGCCGACCATCCCGGTCTGGCTGGCGCTGCTGTTCGGCGCGGCGTTCTTCCTGCTGCCGGACCTGGAGGTCAAGAGCCAGGCCGCTACGATGCGGCGGGACTTCCGCCGGGTCCTGGGCGCCTACCTGGACCTGGTGGCGATGAACCTGGCCGGCGGACGCGGCCTGCCCGAGGCGCTGATGTCGGCGGCCGAGGTCTCCGACGGCTGGGCGCTGCGCCGCATCCGCGACGCGCTCACCGACGCGCGGGTCACCGGGATCTCGCAGTGGAACGCGCTGTCGCAGCTCGGCGACGAGCTCGACATCGACGAGCTCAAGGACCTGGGCGCGGCGCTGGCCCTGGTGGCCGAGGACGGCGCGAAGGTCCGCGAGTCGCTGGCGGCGCGCGCCGAGACGATGCGGCACCGCGAACTGTCCGAGATCGAGGGCGCGGCCGGCGCGCGGTCGCAGTCCATGCTCGTGGCGCAGATGCTGCTGTGCGCGGGCTTCATGGTTTTCCTCCTGTACCCGGCGATGGCGCGGGTCATGGGCTCTATCTAGGAGAAGCACAATGAAGGCTCAAGTCATCACCACCGAGTACGCCGGGCAGTTCGAGGTCCAGCCCTGGCAGCGGGTCGTCGAGACGTGTTCGCAGGCTGCTGCGATCGAGGTCGCGCCGGCGCCGGCGCCGGTCGTCCCCGCGCCGCGCAAGGCGTCCGACCGCGGCGCGTCCGCCGTCGAGTGGGTCGTCATCACGGGCATCGTGGTGGCGATCGTGGCCGGTGTGGGCGTGATCATCAGCAAGGCCATCACCAACAAGGCGAACGACGCCTGCAACAAGATCAGTGCCGCCGGTACCGGCGACTCGGGAGGCGGCAACGCGGGGACCACCGCGGGCTCCGGGACCGACACCGGCTGCAAGTAGTCGTATGTCCGACGGGGTGAGCACGGAGACGGGGAACCCGTCGCGCGGCAGGCGTTCGCCGCGCGACGACCGTGGCATGACCGCGGTCGAGTTCGTCGTCCTCACCCCGCTGCTGTTCCTGCTGCTGATGCTCACGGTGCAGTTCGCGCTGTATCTGTTCGCCAAGCAGGCCGCGACCGCTGCCGTCCAGGACGGCGCCCGCACCGCGCGCGAGGAAGCCGCGTCCAAGGGCTGCGAATCCGCCTCCGGCACCTGGTCGCAGGACGCCGCGACGGCCACCACCGACCGCGCTCAAGCCCTCGGCGGCCAGCTGGTGCTCAAGCCGGTCATTAAAACAGGCTTCATCGTGGACCCCTCCCTGAACGCGGACTGCAAAATATCGCTCGTGACCGTGAACCTGCACTCGAACGTGCCGTCGGTGTTCCCCGGCTTCGGCATGACGATCGACGTGCACGCGGGCGGCCCGCTGGAACAGCCGGTGAGGCACCCGTGACGAAGCTGGAGACCGAGCCGGGAGCCGAGAAGCCGAAGCGGGCCCGCGACGCCGGCGTGTCCTCGGTCGAAGTCGTGCTGTTGGCGCCGCTGATCGTGCTGATGATCCTGCTTGTGGTCTCGCTCGGCGTGATGGTCAACGTCCGCAGCCAGGTCGCCGGCGCCGCGCGCGACGCCGCCCGCGCCGGTTCGTTGCAGGGCAGCGGCCACGACGCGGCGATCCAGGCCCGGGCCGCCGCGGACGCCGACCTCGGTTCGCGGTGTCAGGGCTCGGCGAAGGTGGACGGCGCCTATGTGCCGCCGGCCGGCACGGGAGGCGGCTACTACCTGGTGACGGTCTCCTGCACGATCGACATGACCGGGATCGGGGTCTTCGGCGCGCACAAGACGTACACCAAGACCTTCTCCGCGCCGATCGACCCGTTGCAGAACTTCGTTCCGGGAAACGTGCCGACGACCACCCTCGGTCCGCCCCCGAGCACGCCGCCAAGTCCGACCAACACCCAGTTCTCGGCGCCGACCTGGCTGTCACCGACGCCGCCTTCGTCGGCGTCCACGTCGGCCTCGACGCCCACGACGCCCACGACGCCGACGACGCCGACGACCACACCGAGCACAACGCCGACGACGCCGCGCCCGACCACACCCGCGGGGCACTGATGCGGTGCCATGCGGACAAGCTGCGCGCCGCGCTGCGCGACGACCGGGGCTCGCTGAGCATGGCCGTGGTGATCTGGGCGCCGGTGATCGTGCTGCTGATGGCGTTCCTGGTCGACGTCGGCCTGCTCATCTCCGACCGCACCGACGCCTCGGACCTGGCCGACCAAGCGGCACGCAAAGTGGCGCAGGACATCGATCAGGGCTGGCTGAAAACCCACAACACCCGGGGCCCGAACGGGGAGGATCCCGGCATCAAGGTGAACGTCGACCCGAACACCGGAGATTGCGTCCCGACCGCCAAGCAGTACCTGGTTGACAACGGCATACAAGACGCCACGATTACTTCGTGCCAGGTCGCCGGGAACCCGACCGCGCAGGACCTCTACGTCAACCCACGTATAACGGTCACACTACGAATGCAGTACAAGCCGTTGTTCGTCGGTTTCGCCCTTAAAGGGGACAGTACTGTCACCGGGGCGGGAACCGCTACACCGGTGATCCCGAAGTAGGAAAGGGGGCCACAAGAGCATGGCGCGCAACGACTCGGACCGGCAATTCCTCGCGCCGCAGGGCCCGCCGCCGGGCGGCCGGCAGCAGGTTCCACTCACCCTGAAGCGGCGGCGCAGCGCGGGCGATGTCTTAACCGGCCTGGCCGCCCTGCTCGCGCTGCTGGTCCTGGTGATCGGCGTCCCGCTGGCGCTGGCCTACTTCATCGGGTGGCCGCTACCGCACTCCATACCCTCGGGCGGCGTGCTGAAGGCCAGGATCGACACCAAGACCTTCACCAACATCCTGGCGATCCTGGTGTGGCTGGCCTGGGCGCAGTTCACCGCGTGCGTCGTCGTCGAGGCGGTGGCCGCCGCGCGCGGCATCGGCATGCCCGGACACGTGCCGCTGTCCGGCGGCAGCCAGCTGCTGGCCCGCCAGCTCGTCGCCGCGGTGCTGCTGATCACGGCCTCGGCCGCGTCGTTCGCACCGGGTCTGTCCTCGCTCGGCCGGCACCACGACGACGTCCCGGGCAAGGCGCCGATCGCCGCGACCCAAGTGGTACAGCAAGGGATCCGCGTCGACCGGCCCGCACCGCCCGCCGGGGACCACGCACAGCGCTCGGCCGTCGCCATCGACAGCCACGCGACCTCCACCGCCTCCACCACCGCGACCAAGGGCGCGACGAAGTTCTACCGTGTGCAGCCGCCGGCCGGCCGGCACCACGACTCGCTGTGGGAGATCGCGCAGCGGCACCTCGGCGACGGCCGCCGGTATCAGGAGATATACGACCTCAACAAGGACCGGGTGCAGCCGGACGGCTCGGTGCTGACCAAGGCCTCGCTGATCCGGCCAGGCTGGATTCTGGAGATGCCCGCGGACGCGACCGGCGGTGACCTGGTCGGGGATCCGGCGCACGCACCGCACGACGCCGGGAACGCTTCGCACGGCGGCGCGGGCGTGCAGCAGGTGCAGGTCGCTTCGGCACCGACCGGCGGGCATCACGGTGCTCCGGCCGGGGCGTTGGACGGCGGGGCCGGCGGTGGCGGATCCGGTGGCGGGGCGGCTGGTGCCGGCGGCGGCATGGCGGTCGCCGCATCAAACGCCACCGGCGCCGCGCACGGAGCGGAAGCCGGAGCGCTGGACTCGCCGAGCGCCGACAGCTCTTCTCAGGGCACGAACGCGGCCGCGCCGGTCAGCGCCACCGGCGCGCCGCTCAGCCAGGTCGCCACCGACCTGGCGAGCATGGCCGGGGGCCCGGGCAGCCGAGCCGACGCGGCGCACATCATGGTCGGCTCGATCAGCCAGAGCCCGCACTCGTTCAACCGGGCGCCAGGCCACCGGACACCCGGTTCCTCGACCCATGTCAGCACCCCGACCGGCAGCCAAGCGACCGCCGCGCACGATACGCAGACGCCCGCGGGCGACCAGTCGCCGTTCCGGCTCCCCTACGAGCTGGTGACCGCGCCGCTGCTGGCCGCCGGCCTGCTCGGCGCGCTCGGCCGCAGCCGGCGGCGCCAGCTGTGGAACCGCGCGGCGGGCCGCCGGCTCACCGGCCCGGGAAGCGAAGCAGCCGCTGCCGAGGAGGCGATACGGCTCGGCGCCGGGGTCGGCGAGGTGCGGTTCCTGAACCGTGCGCTGCGCGAACTCTCGGCCGCGCTGCACGCCGCCGGCCGGTCGCTCCCGCCGGTCCAGGCCGCCAACCTGACCGGATCAGGGCTGGAACTCCTGATGTCCGCCCCCGCGCCGGACGCGCCGCGGCCCTGGCGGACCCGGCCGGACGAGCGCGGCTGGTTCGTGCCGCGCACCGACGTCGGCCGGTTGGCCGAGGACGCCGTCGAAGCGGCGGTGGCCCCGTTCCCGGGCCTGGTGACGGCCGGGATGACCGGGCCGGAGGGCAGGACGCGGGCGCTGGTGGACCTGGAGGCGTCCGGCGGGGTGATCGCCTTCGGCGGCGACGTCCCGATGCGCCGCGCCGTGCTGGCCGCGATGGCCGTGGAGCTGCTGACCAACACCTGGTCGGACCGGATGACCGTGACGCTGGTCGGCTTCGCCGGCGACCTGACGACGCTGGCGCCGGGCCGCGTGCACCAGACCGAGACGCTGGAGGAGGTGCTGCCGGGCCTGGCCACCGAGCTCGCCGAGCGGCGCCGCGGCCTGGCCGCGGCCGGGCTGGACTCGGTGCTGTCCGGCCGGCTCGGCATGGTCGGCGGCGCCGGCTGGCCGCCGCACTTCATCATCAGCGCCGCGCCCGCCGCACCGCGGACCCTGGCCCGGCTGGCCGAGGTGATCGGGCAGCCGGCACGCCTCGGCATCGGCTACCTGATCGCCGGGGACGTGCCCGGCGCGGCGTGGCAGGCCACGGTCGACGCGGCCGGCCGGCTGCGGGTGCCGGAACTGGACCTCGCGGTGGAGGCGCAGCGCCTGCCCGACGACCAGTACCAGTCGGTGCTGAGCCTGTTCAGCGCCACCCAGGACCTGCTCGGCGAGCCGATCGAGCCGCTGACCGCGGAGGCCGCGGAGCTGGAGGCGCGGCTGCGGCTGACCCCGACTGTGTCAGTACGCGTACTCGGCGACCTGGAGGTCACCGGCGCCTACGGCGAACTCGACGCCGACCGCGTCGGCCCGGTCGCCGAGGCGCTGACGTTCCTGATGCTGCACCGCGACGGCGTGCATCCCAGGGTCCTGACCTCCGCGCTGTTCCCGCGCGGCGCCGCCAACGACGTCGCCGACCAGGTGCTGCACCGGCTGGGCACGTGGCTCGGCGTGGCGCCGGACGGCTCGGCGAACCTGGTGACGCTGCCGGACGGCCGGCTGACGGTGTCGGCGAGCGTCCGCAGCGACTGGGAGATGTTCCAGAACCTGCGCGCCCTGGCCGACCTGGACCCGCGCTATCAGGACCCGACCAACCGCGACCAGCTGCTGGGCCAGGCGCTGGGCCTGGTCCGCGGTCCGCTGCTGGCGCACCGCGAGACGGGGCGCTACGGCTGGCTGGCGTACGAGTCGGTGGAGACCGAGGTTCCGGCGCTGGTCGCGGACACCGCCGTGGAGCTGTGCGACCTGCGCCTGTCGCTGGGCAACGCCGAGGGCGCGATCGACGCGGTGCGCAGCGGGATGCGCGGTTCGCCCGCCGATGAGGAACTGTGGCGGGCCCTGCTGCGCGCCACTCACGCCACCGGCGATCAGCAGCGGCTGCGCGAGGTGGTGGAGACGGTGCAGAAGCAGACGAAGGCGGTCCACGGCGAGCGGGGTCTGCACCCCAAGACCGAGGCCCTGGTGGACGAACTCTTCCCGACCTGGCGCGATGCCGTGGCGGTCGGGGCTTAGCCGGTAGACGACGGGGAAGCGGAGGTGGTGCTCATGAAGCGGGACCAGGTGTACAAGGGCCTCATGGGGGTGTTCGGGGCTTGCCTGCTGACGGCCGCCGCCGGGTGCTCCAGCGGGCAGAAGCCGGCGGCTCTGGCGCCGGCTGGTGGGAGCGCTACGGGGTCTGCTGGTTCGAGCAGCGCGGCGAGTACTTCGGCGACGACTGCGGCCAGCAGTAGTTCGGCGGCGAGTTCTTCTTCGAGCGCCGTGGCTAGTAGCAGTAGTAGCGCACCGGCACCGACGAGTGTGAGCACCACCAAGGGGGGCTGGTCCTACTCGGCCTCGGTTCCGGCAGATACGAGCATCGCTGCCGCGATCACCGCGTTTCAGCACTACGCCGACGTCTCCTATGAGATGGCTGTCACGGTTAAGCAGAGCAATGATCTCGTCAATTACGCGGACGGCAACGTGCTGACGCTGGCGCAGAACTTCGTGACGCAGGAGCGCCAGAACAGCATCGCCCAGAAGGGACCGGAAGGTATCAAGGTGATGACTGCGACGCTCGACTCGAACGCCAAGCCACCCGTTGTCACCATCACCGCGTGCACCGATGACACGAAGCTGCCCATGATCATCACCTATGGGCCGAAGAAGGGGCAGATCTCGGCCCCGGCTCCCACGCACCCGTATCCGAGCGTCTACCGGGTTCACCTGAGCACCGACGGCAAGTGGCGTGTCAACGCCGTGACGCCACAATCGGACAAGACATGCTGACCGCGTTGAGGCGGCGGTTTCCCGCGACCGCCGCGGTTCTCGCGCTGCTGGCCGCGATGGTGACCACGGCGACCGTGTCGGCGCCCGCCGCCCATGCCGGTGGCTGCGACAAAGTCGTCGTGACCCGCGATGGGAAGACCACTTGCATCATCCAAGGCCAGGAGGGCGGCGGAGGCGGCGGAGGCGAGGGCACTGGTGTCGACATCCAATGTGACGCCAATGGCAACATCGTCTACCACGGTAAGACATACCGGTGCGAGCTGAACGGCTGGTCGTTCAGCGCCGGCTGCTACATCCAGACCATGGTCCCGCAACCGCCGACCAACGATCCACACTGGGGGACCAGGGATCCCTCGACTTGGCGAATGCAGTGGGAGGATTGCGATCACATCCCACCGACCCTGGTCGGCGCCATTGAGCAACCCGGTCCTTGCACCGATTATTGCCCTGGTCCCAACCCGGTGGAGCTGATCACCAACGAACTCCAGATCGCCAAGCCGGACCTGGGTATGGCGCCGCCCGGCGGCCCCGGCAACGTCGGCTTCGTGAACTCGAACGTCTGGCTGTGGACTAAGGGTCTGGACACTTCCACCCAGATCCGGTCTGCGGGAAATGCGACCGGCACCCGCACGTTCGTCTCCGCCGACTGGGCCGTCACCAAAGCCGGCGGCGGAACCATCGCCACCCGGCACTGCACCTCAGACCACGAATACACCCCGGACAAGGGTGCGGCCGCCTCACCCGACCCGGACTGCGGCTTCCAGTTCAAGACGCCGGGCGACTACACCGTCAGGGTGACCACCAGCTGGACCCTGGTCATCTCCCAGAACGGCGTGCCAGGCGCGGCACAGACCATCACCAGTACTCC
>JAEKKI010000158.1 GCA_019510485.1 Catenulisporales bacterium | reverse complement strand
CCCCGACACCAACCGCAGCCGAACAGGCCCAAGCCGAGCCGGGATCGTGAACCCCGAAAACAGACAGCCGAACAAGCCACCCGGCCACCACAACCCCGAACCGGTCGAACCATGGCGCTCGCGCCGTAAAAAGCCTTTGAAACCCAAGACCAACCGCAACGCACACGAACGATGGGCCGACCGCACCCACTGAGAGGATGCAGCCGGCCCTGAGCGTCCCGCCGGACCATCCCGCCGAACCGTCCCGTCGAACCGTCCAGCCAGAACCCCGCCCTAGAAATCCAAAGTCACGTCATACCGCTCCGCCCACTCATTCCCCCCAAGCGCACTCTCCAGCCCGTCCCGCAGCCGCGGATCCGCATCCGCCGGAGCGTGCAGCATGGCCCCCAGAATCCCCTGGTTCACAATCATCAGAATCTTCGACTCCGGATTCGCCGCAACCGTCCGCAGCTGCGCCTGCAAGCTGTCGTAATACGCAGGGTCCTGCGTCGTCGGATAAGGGCTCTTCACCCGCTCCAGCACCTCCGCCGGCAGCAGATCCGCGACCGCCGCCCGCAGCAAGCTCTTCTCCCGCCCATCAAAGGTCTTCATCGCCCAAGGAACGTTGAACACATACTGCACCAGCCGGTGATCGCAGAACGGCACCCGCACCTCCAACCCGCTGGCCATGCTCATCCGGTCCTTGCGGTCCAGCAGCCAGTTCACAAACCGCGTCAGATGCAGATAGCTGACCTCCCGCATGCGCCGCTCCAGACCGGTCTCGCCCTCCAGCCGGGGCATCGCGGCCAGCGAGGCGGAGTACTGGTCGGCCCGGTAGGTGGCCAGGTCGAGCTGGGCGGCGAAGTCCGGGGCCAGGAAGTCCGAGCCGTCCAGGTTGCCTATCCCGGCCAGCCAGGGGAAGGTCTCCTCCTTGATGATGGCCTCGTCGTGGAACCAGCTGTAGCCGCCGAAGACCTCGTCGGCGGCCTCGCCGGACAGGGCCACGGTGGAGTGTTCGCGGATGGCCTGGAACAGCAGGTACATCGAGACGTCGATGTCGCCCTGGGGCGGGGCGTCGCGGGCCACCAGCACGGCGGTGCGCACGGCCGGGTCCATCAGGTCGGCCGTGCGCAGGACGATGTCCTTGTGGTCGGGGCCGACGTGGTTCACGAAGGCGCGCACGTACGGGGCGTCCGGGGCCGAGCGCAGGTGGTCCGGCTTGAAGTTCTCGGTGAGGCCCTCGAAGTCGATGCAGAAGGAGCGGACCGGGCCCTGGCCGCGGGCCAGCAGGGCCTGCTGGGTCAGGGCGGTGACGGCGCTGGAGTCCAGGCCGCCGGACAGCAGGGAGCACAGCGGGACGTCGGCGACCGTCTGGCGGGCCATGATGTCGTCGAGCAGTTCGCGGATCCGCGCGATGGTCGTCGGCAGGTCGTCGGTGTGCTCGGCCGACTCCAGGGCCCAGTAGCGGTGCTCGGTGACGCCCTCGGGGCGCACCCGCACGAAGTGGCCCGGCTTCACCTCCTTCATGCCGCGGAAGTAGGCCATGCCGGGGGTCTTGATCGAGGCGAAGACCTCGCGCATGCCGTCCAGGTCGATGGCCGGCTCGACCAGGCCGGAGGCCAGGATCGCCTTGGGCTCGGAGCCGAACAGCACACCGTCGGCGGTGGGCTGGTAGTACAGGGGCTTGATGCCCATGCGGTCGCGGATCAGCAGCAGCTCCTGGCTGCGGGCGTCCCAGATCGCGAAGGCGTACATGCCGTTGAGGCGGTCGACGAAGGCGCTTCCCCACTGCAGGTAGGCGTGGAGCACGACCTCGGTGTCGCTCAGGGTCTTGAAGTTGTGCCCGAGTCCTTCCAGCTCCGCCCGCAGCTCCTGGAAGTTGTAGACCTCACCGGAGTACGTCAGGGCCACCGGGGCCAGGCCCTCGGCCGCCATCGGCTGCCTGCCGCCCTCGATGTCGATCACCGCCAGCCGGCGGTGGCCCAGGGCGGCGTGGCCGTCGATGAACACGCCGCCGGCATCCGGGCCGCGGCAGATCATGGTGTCGGTCATGGCCTCGACGACCGGCCGGACCGTGGACAGGTCGCGCTCGTAGCTGACCCATCCGGTGATTCCGCACATAAGCGTTGTTCCCCTTCTCGAAGGTGTGTGTCCTCAGACCTCAGACCGACTTGCGGCGCGCGGCCGCGGTGCGCACGCCGGAGCGGCGCAGCTGGGCGCGGACCCGGCCGCCGTCGTCCGCGGCGGCGACCGGCGCGCCGGCGGCCGCCTTGTCGACCATCTCGGCCAGCGCGGCCACCGTCGGCGCCTCGTACAGGGCGTGCGGCGGCAGCTCGGAGAGTCCGAACTCCTTGCGCAGGCTCGTGACGATCGTGACCCCGAGCAGGGAGTTGCCGCCGAGCTCGAAGAAGTTGTCCTGGACGCCGACCCGCTCCAGGCGCAACGCGTCGCGCCAGATCCGGGCCACCGTCTCCTCGGTGCCGCCGTCCGGCTCCTGGAACGGCGTCATCAGCTCCGGACGCGGGTGCCGGGACCCGTCGTCCTGGGCCGAGACGGCGGCCACCGCGTCGAGCGTGAAGTGCGCGCTGAGCCGGACCAGCGCGCCGAAGTCCTGGGTGGAGACCACCACCCGCGGCTCGCCGCAGGCCAGGGCGCGCAGCAGGCACCGCCAGCCCTCGTCGAAGCCGATGCCGATGCGGGCCCGGTTCTCCTCCAGGAAGGAGCGCAGGGTCTCGGCGTAGCCGTCCAGGCCCGCCGACCAGCCGTTCCAGAGCCACTCGCCCCAGTCCACGGCCACCACCGGGCGGCCCTCGGCGGCCTGCCGGGCGGCGAAGGCGTCCAGGAAGGCATTGGCCGAGCAGTA
Source organism: Catenulisporales bacterium (assembly GCA_019510485.1). GTDB lineage: Bacteria > Actinomycetota > Actinomycetes > Streptomycetales > Catenulisporaceae > Catenulispora. Next base: position 26,671 of record JAEKKI010000158.1, on the reverse strand, counting down.
GTCCGCCTGGCCGGGGCCGCCGCCGGTGGCGGAGGTGATCGAGGAGAACAGCGCGAGGAAGTCCAGCCGGATCTCCTCCTCCTGGCCCAGGCGCAGCGCCTCGGCCAGGGCCAGCGTGCCGGCCACCTTGGGCGCCAGCACCTCGTCGAGTTCGGCGGGCTGCTTGAACTGCATCAGGCCCATGCCCGGCAGGCCGGCTGCGTGCAGGACGCCGTGCAGCGCGCCGAAGGACTGGACGGCGGTGTCCACCGCGCGCCGCGCGTCCTCGACACGGCTCACGTCGCCGACCACGATCTCCACCTCGGCGCCGAGGTCGAGGAGCGCCGAGAGCTTGGTGACGCGGTCGCGGACCCGGGCGGGCACGTCCAGCTTCCCGGCCACGATCGCGGGCCAGTCCGCGCGGGGCGGCAGGCCGGTGCGGCCGAGCAGCACCAGCTTGGCCTGGCACTGCGCGGCGAGGCGTTCGGCCATGGCCAAGCCGATGCCGCCGAGGCCGCCGGTGATGAGGTAGACGCCGTGGGGGCGGAGGGGTTCCGGTACGGCGGTCGGGGTCGCGGCGGAGGCGTCGGCCGGGCTGTCGGTCAGACCGGCCGGGACGTCGGCGAGCGCCTCGTACTCGCAGACCCAGCGCCGGCCGTGGCGCAGCGCGATGCTCCGCTCGGGCGCGTCGGCACGTACGAGCTCTGCGACCAGGGCGGCGACGGTCTTGTCGGTCGGTGCGGCGTCCAGGTCGATCAGACGCGAGCTAACCGTCGGATACTCGATCGGGATGACCAGCGCCGGACCGGTGAGGGTGGCCGCGAGCGGGTCGGCGACGTCGCCGGGCAGCACGTGCTGGACTCCGGAGGTCACCGCGTCGAGCTGCCAGCCCGACAGGTCGAGCTCACCGCAAGCTCGGGCGAGCACGGCCAGCGTGTGCAGGCCGTCGGCCACGACATCGTCGGAGCCGAGCGTCCACAGATGCACGATGCGCTGTGGCGCCTTGCCGGCCACCCGAAGGTCGCGCAGAAGCTGCCGGATGTCGTCCAGATCGCCGGGCTTGATCGCGTAGCCGTCGCGGCCCGACTCATAAGCCGCGCCAGGTCGAACCAGTTCGAGTCGGGCGCCCGTGGCCCGCAACCGGTCCACGACCCGATCGGCGATCCCGTCCCGCGTGAACACGAGCCAGGACCCTGAATCCTCCCCCACCGCCGCGGCCGTGGGCGCCGGCGCAGTCTGCCGCCACACCGGCAGGTGCAGCCACCGCTCCTCCGGCAGCTTCGGCAGCTCCGCGACCGTGTCCAGGGTGACCTGTGACGCGCCCCCGCCGGCCGGCAGCGCCGGACGCAGCGTGGACTCGATCCAGAACTCCTGCCGCTGGAAGGCATACGTCGGCAGCGGCACCCGGCGCGGCACGGCCGCCGGGTCGGCGGGCCGGGCGCCGGGCTGCCGCTCGTGCAGCGTCGTCCAGTCGACGTCGGCGCCGACCAGCCAGAGCCGGGCCAGGCTGTCGGTGAGCACCGCGTCGTCGGGGCGGGGGTCGCCCGCCGCCGGCAGAGTGCTGACAATGGTGGACCAGCGCTCCGGCGCGCAGCCGGCGGCGCGGACCAGGGCGCCGAGCGACTGCCCGGGCCCGATCTCGACCAGCGCCACGTCCGGGTCGGCCAGCAGGGTGCCGATCGCGGCCGCGAAGCGCACCGGGCCGCACATGTGCCGGGCCCAGTACGCCGGGTCGGTCGCCTGGTCGGCGGTGATCCGGATCCCGGTCACGTTGGAGATGTAGGGGATCTTCGGCGCGTTCAGCGTGACGTTCGCCTTGACCCACGCAGTGAGCGCGTCCCGGGCAGGTTCGAGCATCCGGCTGTGGAAGGCGTGCGTGGTCTGCAACGGACGGCACGGGACCTCGGCGTCGAGCAGCTCGGCGGCGAGCGCGTCCAGCGCGTCGCGCGGACCGGCCACCACCGTGACCTCGGGGCCGTTGAGCGCGGCGATGTCGATGCCGCGCGCGCCGATCCGGTACTTCCTCTCCAGCGCCTCCGGCGTCAGCGAGACCGCGGCCATGGCCCCGCCGGGCTGTTCGGCGATGAGCTTGGCCCGCTGGGCGACCAGCCGCAGTGCGTCCGGCAGTGACAGCACGCCGGCCAGGCAGGCCGCGACATACTCGCCGAGGCTGTAGCCGAGCATCAGCCGAGGCTGCACGCCCCAGGTCATCAGGGTCCTGGCCAGTGCGTATTCGACCGCGAACAACGCCGGCTGCACGACTTCGGTCCGCTCCAGCGCCGCGGACCGCGCGTCCCCGGAACCGCCGCCGCGCCCGAGCAGCGCCGCCAGATCGGCACCGCCGCCGCGGGCCCCGGTCAGCAGATCGGTGAGGTCGGCGTCGGGAATCAGTACCCGGAGCTGCTCCAGGCACTGCTCCAAGTGCTCCCGGAACACCGGCTCGCGCCGGTACAACTCCCGCACCAGCCCCGGATACTGCTCGCCGACCCCGGTGAACAGGAAGGCCACCGGACGATGCGTCGTGGTGTCCAGCCGCCCCAGCACCCCGGACTTGGCCGCTCCGGTGAGCGCCTCGGCGAGCAGGGCGGTGGTGTCGGCGACCACGGCGCGCCGGTGCTCGAACGTCCGGCGGCCGGCCTGCAGGGTGTAGGCGACGTCGCGCAGCCGCAGGTCCGGCGTGGCCAGCAGGTGCTCGCCAAGCCGGACGCACCCCTCCTCCACGGCACCGGAGCTGCGCGCGGACAGGGGCACCACGTGGTACCGGCGCAGCGCGGCCGGGTCGGCCGGCTCGGCGACGGCGCGTTCGGGGGCCCGCTCGACCACGAGGTGGACGTTGGTGCCGCCCATGCCGAGCGAGTTGACGCCGGCGATGGCCGGGCGGCCGTCGCGGGTGCGCCACGGCGTCAGCTCGGTGTTGACGTAGAAGGGGCTGTCCTCGAAGTCGATGTTCGGGTTCGGGGTCGTGTAGTGCAGGCTCGGCGGGATGACTTGATCGGTCAGCGCCATCGAGGTCTTGATCAGGCCCGTGACGCCGGCGGCCCGGTCCAGGTGGCCGACGTTGGTCTTGACCGAGCCGATCGGGCAGTACTGCTTGGCCGAGGTGTCGCCGAAGGCCCGGGTCAGCGCGGCGACCTCGATCGGGTCGCCGAGTTCGGTAGCCGTGCCGTGGGCCTCGATGTAGCTGATGTCCTCGCCGGTCAGCCCGGCGTCGGCCAGGGCCTCGGCGACGACCGCCGACTGTCCGACGACGCTGGGCGCGGTGAACCCGACCTTGTGCGCGCCGTCGTTGTTCACCGCCGAGCCGCGGATCACCGACCAGATGTGGTCGCCGTCGCGCAGCGCGTCCGAGAGCCGCTTGAGCGCGACGACCGCGACGCCGTCGCCGAACATGCTGCCCCGGGCCTCGGCGTCGAAGGTGCGGACGTGGCCGTCGGGGGAGGCCATGCCGCCGGATTCGAAGCGGTGGCCCATGCGGTCCGGCACGTGCACGGACACCCCGCCGGCCAGCGCGAGCTCGCATTCGCCGTTGCGCAGGGCCTGCACGGCCATGTGCGTGGCGACCAGCGAGGTGGAGCAGAAGGTCTGCACCGCGATGCTCGGGCCGTTCAGGTCCAGCAGGTAGGAGACCGTGGTGGTCAGGGCGTCCTTGTCGTTGCCCATCAGGACTTCGTAGACGCTGAACTCCGGGTCGGCCAGGATCTCCGGGTGCCGCATGAGGTAGGTGCTGATGTTGGCGCCGCCGTAGACGCCGACCCGGCCGCGCCGCTCCGGCGCCACGTAGCCGGACTGCTCCAGCGCCTCCCAGCAGACCTCCAGGAACAGCCGCTGCTGCGGGTCGGTGAGCTTGGCCATGCGCGGGCTCATGCCGAAGAACTGCGCGTCGAAGCCGCGGGTGTCCTCCAACACCGGCCGGGCCCGGACGTAGTCGGGGTCTGCCAGTTCCTCGGGCGTGACGCCGGAGGCGAGCAGCTCTTCGTCGGTGAAGAAGCTGATGGACTCCACGCCGTCGCGGACGTTGTTCCAGAACCCCGCCACGCTCGACGCGCCGGGGAAGCGGCCGGCCATGCCGACGACGGCGATCCGGCGGTCGTCGGCCGCGGCGTCGGCCGTGGCCGGCTGCTCGGGTCGGGCGGCCCGGGCGGCGACCGTCGCCGAGCCGGTGGCCGCCTCGCGGTCGGTGGCGCCCTCGCCGTCCAGGATCGCGGCCAGGCCGTGCACGTTCGGCGACTCGAAAAGCGCCACCGCCGGGACCGCCACCCCGAAGCGCTTCTTCACCAGCGCCAGCATCTGCAGGCCCAGCAGCGAGTTGCCGCCGAGGTCGAAGAACGCGTCCTGGACGCCGACCGGCTCCACGCCCAGCAGGTGCGACCACAGCTCGCACAGGGTGCGCTCGGTCGGCGTGGCCGGGGCGCGGTATGGCTGCGGCAGGTCCGGCCGCGGGAACTTCTCCCCGCCGACCGTCAGCTCCGATGAGCTCAGCGCACGTGGCAGCCGCTCGGTCAGTCCGCCGGCGGCCACCACCAGGGACGGCCCCGGGCCGGCCAGCAGCCGGTCGAAGGCGGCCAGCGCCTGCTCGCGGGTCATCGTGTGCTTGGCCATCGTCGCCGAGGCGGGGCCGTGCGCCGCCAGCGTGACCGACCAGGTGTCCCACGCCGAGGAGATCCAGCGGGTCGGCGACTGGCCGGCCAGGAACCGGGCGTGCCCGCGCTGGCCGAGGGCGGCCAGGGCCGCGTTGGCCGCCGCGTAGCAGGCGAAGGTGATACCGCCGAGGATCGACGAGCTCGAAGAGAACAGGAGACAGAACTCAGGGGCCTGCTCGGGGCTGAGTTCGGCGAGCAGCTCATCCAGTACCAGGGCGCCGCCGACCTTGGCGCCGAAGTGCAATCCGACGGCCACGTCGTCGACGGTGCGCAGCGGACGGAAGGTGTCCGGGTGGGTCACCGCGGCGGCGTGGACGACGCCGTCGAGGCGGCCGCCGTCGGCGAGGACGCCGGCCAGCACCTCACGCATCGCCGCGGCGTCGGTGACGTCGACAGCCGGAGTCAGGACCTCGACACCTCCCGCGCGCAGCCGCGCCACCGCGTCGGCGCGGGTGCCGCCGGACGGGACGCCGCCGCGGCTGGTGAGGATCAGACGGCCGGCTCCGGCGGCGGCGAAGTGCTCGGCCAGGATCAGGCCGAGGTCGCCGAGGCCGCCGGTGATCAGATAGGTGCCCGCTTCGCGGATGCGGTGGACCGGGTCGGTCGGCGCGGCGTCATCGGCCGGCTGAGCGCGCTCGGCCGGAGCCGCTTCGACGGGCACGTATTCGCGAACGTGACGAATGCCCGCGCGGTAGCCGACCAGGACGTCGTCCGTGCCTTCCGGACGCCGGAGCTCGGACACCAAGGCGCGCGCGATGGTCGCCGCGTCCTCGCCCGGTCCCAGGTCGACCGTGGCGCAGTCCAGGTTCAGATATTCGAGGTTCGCCACCGCCTGGAGCACAGCGGCGGCGTGCTGAGCGGGCCGCGGCAGATCGCCGTCGGCGACCGGATGGCCGCCGCGGGTGGCGACCAGGATCCGGGCGCTGCCCTTGCCGTCGCTCCCCCAGGCGTCCAGCATCCGCGCGATCGGCTGGACGATCGTGTCACCCAAGAGATCGTCGGCCGGGTGATCGAGCAGGCGCAGGTCCACGACGATCGTGCGGTCGCCACCGGATTCGGCGGTCACCGCGGCAGCGTGCTCCTCGCGGGTCAGGCCCATACCGCCGCCGACCGTGGCGACTTCCGTCCCCTCGGCGCGCAACAGCTCGGCGAGCGTCTCGGCCACTCCGCCTTCACCGGCCAGCAGGACGACCTTGCCCAGCGGCTCGGTGCTCGTGGCGATCGGCGCCGGGGTCCACCGCGGTCGCAGCACTTCGACCTTGACTTCGGCCGGTTCGGCCGCGGCCACCGGAGCGGCGGCCGGCAGCGCCGTGCGGACCGTCGCGACCGCCGCGCCGGTGTCCGCGTTCCAGTAGCGCTGCCGCTGGAACGGGTACGTCGGCAGCGGGATCCGGCCCGGCAGCGTCGGATCGGCGGTGTCTTCAGTGTTCCGGCCCTGATATTCGGTCCAGTCCAGTTCCACCCCGGCCAGCCACAGCCGGGCCAGGCAGTCGGTGAGCGAGGCGTCGTCCGGACGGCTGTCGGCGGCGGCCGGGAGCGTGGCCAGGATCAGCGGCCACCGGTCCGGCGGACACTGGGCGCCGCGGATCAGCGCGCCGAGCGAGCCGCCCGGGCCGATCTCGACGACGGCCAGTTCCGGATCGGCGAGCAGGGCGGCGATCGCGTCGCCGAACTGCACGGTGCGGCACATGTGGCGGGCCCAGTACGCCGGCTCGGTCACCTGATCGGCGGTCACGACGGTGCCGGTGACGTTGGAGATATACGGGATCTCCGGCGCGTTGAGCGTGACGTTGGCCTCGACCCACGCGGTCAGGGCGTCCTGGATCGGCTCCAGCATCCGGGAGTGGAAGGCATGGGTGGTGTCCAGGGCGCGGTGCGGGATCTCGGCGTCCCGCAACTCGGCGGTGAACGCGTCCATCACGTCCTGCGGCCCGGCGACGACGGTCACCTGCGGGCCGTTGACCGCGGCGATGTCGAGGCCGCGCTCGGTGAGTCCGTAGCCGGCCAGATCGGCCGAGGGCGCGCCGACCGCGACCATCGAGCCGGCCTCGACGCCGCTGATGAGCTTGGCGCGGTGGGCGACCAGCCGCAGCGCGTCCGGCAGCGACAGCACCCCGGACAGGCACGCCGCGACATACTCGCCGAGGCTGTAGCCGAGCATCAGCCGAGGCTGCACGCCCCAAGTCATCAGGGTCCTGGCCAGCGCGTACTCGACGGCGAACAACGCCGGCTGCACGACCTCGGTCCGCTCCAGAACCGAAGCGCGCTGGTTGCCGGAACCGCCGCCGCGGCCCAGCAGCGCGGCCAGGTCCGCCCCGCCGCCGCGCTCGCCGGTCAGCAGATCCGCCAGATCGATGTCGGGCACCAGAGCCCGCAGATGCTCCAGGCTCTCGTCCAACAAGGCCCGGAACACCGGCTCACGCCGGTAAAGCTCCCGCACCAGACCCGGATACTGCTCGCCGACACCGGTGAACAGGAACGCCACCGGACGTCCGGTCACGGCGTCGACGCGGCCGATCACGTCCCCGCGCCGCAGCTTGTCGACGACGTCGCCGACGCTGTCGGCGACCAGCGCCCGACGGTGGTCGAACTGCTTGCGGCCGACTTGCAGCGTGTAGGCGACGTCGGCGAAACGGGTGTCCGGACGCGCGTCGAGGTGGTCGCCGAGCCGCGCCACGGCCGCGTCGACGGCCGCCGTGCTGCGCGCGGACAGCGGGATCATCTGATAGCGGCGTGCGGCAGCCGGATCGGCGGACTCGGCCGTGATCCGCACCGGCGGCTGCTCCACCACCAGGTGCACATTGGTGCCGCCCATGCCCAGGGAGTTCAGGCCGGCGATGGCCGGGCGGCCGTCGCGGGTGCGCCACGGCGTGAGCGCCGTGTTGACGTAGAACGGGCTGTTCTCGAAGTCGATCCGGGGGTTGGGCGCGGTGTAGTGCAGGCTCGGCGGGATGACCTGGTCGGTCAGCGACAGCGCGGTCTTGATCAGGCCCGTGACGCCGGCGGCGCGGTCCAGGTGGCCGACGTTGGTCTTCACCGACCCGATCGGGCAGTACTGCTTGGCCGAGGTCTCGCCGAAGGCCCGCGTCAGCGCCGCCATCTCGATCGGGTCGCCGAGTTCGGTGGCGGTGCCGTGGGCCTCGATGTAGCTGATGTCCTCGCCGGTGACCCCGGCATCCACCATCGCGTCCGCGATCACCCGGGACTGGCCGACGACGCTCGGCGCGGTGAAGCCGACCTTGAGCGCGCCGTCGTTGTTCATCGCCGAGCCGCGGATCACCGACCAGATGTGGTCGCCGTCGCGCACGGCGTCGGACAGCCGCTTGAGGACCACCGCGGCGGCGCCGTCGCCGAACATGCTGCCGCGGGCCTGGGCGTCGAAGGTGCGCACGTGGCCGTCCGGGGACTCCATGCCGCCGGGCATGTAATCGTGGCCGATGCGGTCCGGGACGCGGATCGACACGCCGCCGGCGATCGCCATGTCCGACTCGCCGCTGCGCAGGCTCTGGACGGCCAGGTGGGTGGCGACCAGCGAGGTGGAGCAGAAGGTCTGCACCGCGACGCTGGGCCCGTACAGGTCCAGCAGGTAGGAGACCGTGGTCGTCAGGGCGTCCTTGTCGTTGCCCATGATGATCTCGTAGATGCTGAAGTCGCCGCTGGTGAGCTGGTCCGGCATGCGCATCAGGTAGCTGCTGAGGTTGGCGCCGCCGTAGACGCCGACCTTGCCGCGCAGTTCCGGCACGACGTAGCCGGACTGCTCCAGGGCCTCCCAGCACACTTCGAGGAACAGCCGCTGCTGCGGGTCGGTGAGCTTGGCCATGCGCGGGTTCATGCCGAAGAACCCGGCGTCGAACGAGGCGACATCGTCCAGCACCGGCCGGGCCCGCACGTAGGCGGAGTCGTTGAACTGTTCGGCCGGGACGCCGGAGGCGAGCAGTTCGGCGTCGGAGAAGAAGCTGATCGACTCCACACCCTCGCGGATGTTGTCCCAGAACGCTTCCACGCTGGCCGCACCGGGGAAACGGCCCGCCATCCCGACGATCGCGATCCGCCGATCGTCGTCCGAGCCGGTGGCCCGGGCCGGCGCGGCCGGCCGGGCGGCGACCCGCGCGACGGCGGCCTTGGGCTGCGGGACCTGGCCGCCCTCGGCGTCCAGGACGGCCGCCAGGGTCTGCACGGTCGGCGCCTCGAAGAGCTGCACGGCCGGGACCGCGACGCCGAAGCGCTTCTTCACCAGGGCCAGCATCTGCAGGCCCAGCAGGGAGTTGCCGCCGAGGTCGAAGAAGGCGTCCCGGGTGCCGACCGGCTCGATGCCCAGCACGTCCGACCACAGCTCGCACAGCGCGCGCTCGGTCGCGGTCAGCGGCGCGGTGTAGGGCTGCGCGAGGTCCGGGCGCGGGTAGCGCTCGCCGGTGCCGATCGGGGCGTCGAGCAGCGCGGCGGCGCGCGGGAGCCGGTCGCCGAGGCCGCCGGCGACCACCGCGAGCGCGGGCCGGGGCCCGGCCAGCAGCCGGTCGAAGGCGGCCAGGCCCTCCTCGGTGGTCATCGCGTGCGCGGCCATTCCGGAGCCGAAGCCGGACTGCATCCGTTCCAGGGTGACCGACCAGGTGTCCCAGGCCGCTGCGATCCAGCGGGTGGGGCCGTCGTCGCCGAGTTCGGCGACGGCGGTGAGGGCGGCGTTGGCGGCGGCGTAGCTGCCGAAGGTGATGCCGCCGAGGATGGAGGAGGTCGAGGAGAACAGCAGGCAGAACTCCGGGGCCTGCTCGGGGGCCAGCTCGGCGAGCAGTTCGCGCAGCACCAGCGCGCCGTCGACCTTGGCGCCGAAGTGCACGGCGACCGCCGCGGCGGCCACGTCGCGCAGGGCGTGGAAGGTGTCGGGGGTGGTGGTCGCGGCGGCGTGGACGACGCCGTCCACCCGGCCGAGGTCGGCGAACAGGGCCCGCATGGCGGCCGCGTCGGTGATGTCGACCTGCGGGGTGAGCACTTCGACGCCGCGCTCGCGCAACCGCCGGACGGCGTCGGCGCGGCGGTCCCCGGTGTCGGCGGTGAGCCCGCCGCGGCTGGTCAGCACCAGGCGGGCGGCGCCGGCGGCGGCCAGGTGGCCGGCCACGAGCAGGCCGACGTCGCCGAGGCCGCCGGTGACGAGGTAGGTGCCGCCGGAGCGGATGCCGGCCGGGGTGCCGGGGGTGTATTCGGTGACGTATTCGCGGACGTGGCGGCGGCCGGCGCGGTAGGCGGCGAGGACGTCGTCGCCGGCCAGCCGGACCTCGGCGGCGAGGGCGCGGACGGACTCGGCCTGCCCGGCGCGCGGGTCGAGGTCGATGGCGCGGCAGTCGAGGTTCAGGTACTCCTGGTTGGCGACGACGGGCAGGGCCGCGACCGCGGCTTGCGCCACGATCGGGCGCTCGCCGGCGGCGACGGCCTGGCCGCCGGCTGTGGCGACCAGGTAGCGGGTGGTGCCGCTGGTGGTGCCCCAGGCGTCCAGGGCGGCGGCCAGGGTGGGGATCAGGGTGCCGGGCGCGGCGGTGGCAGGGTCCTGATCGGTGGCAGCGGCCTGATCCGGGGCGGCGTCCAGCAGCCGCAGGTCGACGACCGTGGTCGTGGCGCCGGCCAGGTCGGTGCCCAGGCCGTCCGTGACGATCTCGGTGGGGAGCCCCGAAGCGTCGAGCGCCTCGGCGAGCGCCTCGGCCAGTCCGGAGCGGTCGGCGAGCAGCACCACGCGTTCGGCCGGGGCGGCGTCGCCGCCGAGCTCGGCGGCCGTCCACCGCGGGCTCATCAGCTGAACGTGCTCGGCATCCGGTGCGGCCTCGGCGAGGCTCGCGGCGGGGAGCGCGGCGTGTCCGGCCGGCGGGTCGATCCAGTAGCGCCGGCGCTGGAACGGGTAAGTCGGCAGTCCGGTCTTGGCCACCGGACGGCCGTCCTGGTAGCCGGACCAGTCGACGGGCACCCCGGCCAGCCACAGCCGGCCGACCGCCTCGGTGAGCACCGTCGTGGCGGTTCGCGGGTCGGCCGCGGCGGGCAGCGTCGGGACGATCAGCGGCCAGCGGTCCGGCATACAGTCCCGGTGGCCACGTGCCATCGCGCCCAGCGAGGCACCCGGGCCGAGTTCCAGCAGCACGGCGTCGGTCTCGGCCAGCAGGGTGCTGAGCATCGCGTCGAACTGCACCGGGGCGCACATGTGCTCGGCCCAGTAACCGGGGTCGGCGACCTGCTCGGCTGTGACGACCGCGCCGGTGACGTTCGACAGATAAGGGATCTGCGGTGCGTTGATGGTGATGTTGGCCGCGACCCATTCGGTCAGTTCGGCCTTGATGCCCGCCAGCATCGCGGAGTGGAAGGCGTGGGTGGTGGCCAGCGGACGGCACGGGATCGCGTCGGCGGCCAGCAGCGTGCCGGCCTCGGCGACCGCCTCGGGCGCGCCGGAGATGACGGTCAGGCCCGGGCCGTTGATCGCGGCGACGTCGACACCGGCGATACCCGCATCCGCGATCCGGGCCCGCAGGTCGTCGGCGGCCAGCGGGACGGCGGCCATCGCGCCGCGCGGCTGGGCGTCGATCAGGGCGGCGCGGTGGGCGACGAGGGCGAGGGCGTCCGGCAGCGAGAGCACACCGGCCAGGCAGGCCGCGACGTACTCGCCGAGGCTGTAGCCCATGACCATGCTCGGACGCACGCCCCAGCTCTCCAGGAGCCGGGCCAGCGCGTATTCGACCGCGAAGAGAGCGGGCTGGAGGGTCGCCGTCTCCTCGGCGTCGGCGCCCTCAGCGCGGCCGAGCAGGCGGCTCAGGTCGCCGCCGGAACCCTGCTCGCGCGGCCGGAGCATGTCGACCAGCGGGTCGGTGCCCAGGATCTCGCGGCACTGGTCGAGGACCTCGCGGAAGACCGGCTCGCTCCGGTACAGCTCCTCAGCAAGTCCCTGATACTGCTCCCCGGTCCCGGCGATCAGGAAGGCGACCTCCCGGTCGGTCCGGCCGTCGGTGCGGGACAGCACGCCGCCGTCCCGCAGCGCCGCCGCGATCTCAGCGGCGCTCGCGCCCGGCGCGGCCACGGCGATTCGCCGGTGCTCGAACACCCGGCGCCCGGTCTGCAGCGTGTAGGCGACGTCGGCCAGCGCGTCCGCACCCTCTCCGAGGTGCGCGGCGAGCTGTTCGGTCATCGCGTCCGCCGCCTCGGCGGAGCGAGCCGACCACACCAGCAGTTCCGGACGCGCCCGGACCTCCCGTTCGGCCGCCAGCGGCGCTTCCTCCAGCACGACGTGCGCATTGGTCCCGCCGATGCCGAACGCACTGACCCCGACGCGGCGCACCGCCTCCTCGTTCCGCGGCCACGGTGTCAGGGACGTGACCACCTCCAGCTCGGCATCACCGGTGGCGAGCTGCGGATTGGGCCGGTCGAAGTTACGGGTCGGCGGGATCTCGCCGCGGTGCAAGACCAGAGCGGCCTTGATCAGGTTCGTGACACCGGCGGCGCGGTCGGTGTGGCCCAGGTTGCTCTTCACCGAGCCGATGCGCACCGACTCGCCGGCGAACACCTGCTGCAACGCGGCCAGCTCGACGGCGTCGCCGAGAGCGGTGCCGGTGCCGTGGGTCTCGACATAGCCGATGTCGCCGGGTTCCAGCCCGGCCGTGGCGAGCGCCTCGGAGATCACGGCCGCCTGGCCCTGCACGCCCGGCGCGGTGAAACCCACCTTGCGGCCGCCGTCGTTGTTGACCGCCCAGCCGCGGATCACGGCGTAGACCCGGTCGCCGGCGGCCAGGGCGTCCTCCAGCCGGCGCAGCGCGACCACGCCGACCCCGCTGGCCAGCGCACTGCCCAGGCCGGCGGCGTCGAAGGGCCGGCATTCGCCGTCCGGGGGCGCGATGCCGCCTTCCTGATACAGGTAGCCGACCCGGTGCGGCACCGAGATGTTGACGCCGCCGGCCAGCACCAGGTCGGCCTCGAAGCCGGCCAGGGTGCTGGCCGCGGCGCAGACCGCCACCAGCGAGGTGGAGCAGTAGCTCTGCACGGCGTAGCTGGGGCCGGTCAGGCCGAGCAGGAACGCGGCCCGGGTGGTGAGCGAGTCCTTGTCGTTGGCCAGCCCGACGGCCATCTCGCCGAAGGACCGGCCGACGCCGGAGGCCGCCAGGTTGTTCTGCAGGTAGGTGCTCCACGCGCTGCCGCCGATGACGCCGATCAGCCCGTCGAAGCGGGTGGGGTCGCAGCCCGCGTCCTCCAGTGCCTCCCAACAGTGTTCGAGGAACAGGCGGTGCTGGGGGTCCAGGACCTGCGCCTCCTTCGGGTTGACCCCGAAGAAGTCGGCGTCGAACCGGTCGATGCCGTCCAGGACGCCGCCGGCCTTGACGTAGTCGGGGTCGGCCAGCAGGTCCTCGGAGACCCCGGCGGCGCGCAGTTCGGCGTCGGTGAAGCGGGTGATGCCGGTGGCTCCGGCGCGGATGCCCCGCCACAGCTCGGCGATGTCGGCATGGCCCGGGAACCGCCCGGACATGCCGACGATCGCGATGTCGGTGCCGGAGGGGTTCGGTGAGGTCTGGTCCGCTATCTCGGTCACGATCGGTTCCCTCGGTTGCTTCCGGTCCGGGCCTGGCGGCGGCGCTGCCCCCGGGCCGAGCTGGTGGTGATCAGTTCGGTCACGGCGGCGGCGCCGCCGGCGGGGTCCAGCGCCGCGGCGAACGCCGCGACGGTGGGGTGTTCGAACAGCACGGCGGGCGCGATGGCCAGGCCCAGTTCCTTCTCGACGGCGAGCACCATGGCCAGCCCGACCAGGGAGTTGCCGCCGAGGTCGAAGAAGGGGTCGTGGACGCCGACCCGGTCGATGCCCAGGTAGGCCTGCCAGATCTCGGCGATGGCGGTCTCCCGGGCGTCGCGCGGAGCCACGTACTCGGTGCGCATCCGCGGGCGCGGGAAGCGCTCGGCGGCCGGGGCGACGCTGCTGGCGTCGACCATCTGGTCCAGGTCGAGCAGCTTCGACCACTCGGCCAGCGACTCCTCAAGCCGCTGCTGCACGGCGACGACGCTGCCCGTGGCCGAGCGCACGATGCGGTCCAGGAACGCGTTGCCCGCCTCGACGCCGAACCCGTATTCACGGCGGTAGGCGGCGGCGCGCTCGGCCAGTCCGCTGGCCGGGGCGGCGGACTGCCAGCTGTCGTGCTGCCACTGACCCCAGGCGACGGTGACCACCCGGGTCGAGGGCGCGCTCGCGGCGAGCGCGGCGCCGTAGGCGTCGAGCACGGTGTTGGCGGCGCAGTAGTCGCCCTCGCCGATGCCGCCGAGCACGGTGATCGCCGAGGAGTAGAGCACCAGCAGCTCGGGCCGGTCGGCCTCGGGCGTGCCGGGGCCCACGAGTTCGGCCAGCGGGCCCATGGCCAGGACCTTCGGGGCGAGCACGGCGCGGGCCTCGGCCGGGGTGCGGCGCTGCATCATGCCGGCGGCCGGCACGCCGGCGGCGTGGATCACGCCGTGCAGCGCGCCGAAGCGGTCGCGGCACTGCTTCAGCGCCGACCGCAGTTCGTCCGGGACGCCGGCGTCGGCTCGCAGCAGCAGGACCTCGGCGCCGGTGGATTCGAGCTCGGCGATGTCCGGGGCGGTGTGCGGCACGGCGCTGCGGCCGACCAGGGCGAGTTTGCGGACGCCGGCTCGTGTCAGGTGCTTGGCCAGGGCCAGGCCCAGGCCGCGGGTGCCGCCGGTGATGAGGTAGACGCCGTCCGGGCGCCAGGGTGCGGGAGCGTGGGCCGGGTCGATCGTGTCGGCCATGTCGGCGGCTCCGGCGGCTCCGGCCGGGCCGGCACTGCCCGTATCGGTCAGCGGAACCTCGGCCCAGTCCTGGAGCCACCGCCGGCCCCGGCGCCAGCCGGCCAGCGTCGGTTCCCAGCGCGGAATCAGGAGTTCGCGGGCGAGGTCGGTGGCGCCGTCGCGATGTGGGCCCGGTTCCGGATCGAGGTCCACGCCGCGCCAGGTGAGGTCGCGGTATTCGTGGTGGACGACGCGGCCCAGGCCGTGAACCGCCGCCTGGTGCGGCGCGCCGAGATCCGCGCCGAGGACCTCGGCGGCGCCGCGGGTGACGGTCAGCAGCCTGATCTCGCGGCCGGCGGCGTGGACGCCGAGGGCCTGCACCGTGAGCAGGAGGCTGTCGAAGCCCAGGGCGGTCGACTCGCGCAACTCGGCGTCGTCGGCGTACCCCACGTGCTCCGCGCCGCCGGTCCGCGGGCTCCAGGCGTGGACCACGTGCACCGGGCCGTCGCCGGGCAGCTCGGCGAACAGCCGGCGGTAGTGGTCGGCATCGGCGGGGTCGATGACCACGCGGCGGCCGTCGCGGCGCAGCCCGGTGCCGGGGACGACCTCGGTGACCGGCACGCCCGCGGCGGCGGCCAGCTCGGCCAGCGCGGGCCCGGCGTCCCGGTCCGCGAACACCACCAACGGCCCGGGCAACGGCAGCGAGGCGGGCGCGGCCTGCGCGACATCGCGGCGCCAGACCGGGGCGTAGCACAGCGGCGTGGGCTTGGACCGCCGCGCCGGCGCCTTGGCCGCCGCCGGGCTCGGCTCGGGCCAGAACACCGTCCGCTGGAACGGATACGACGGCAACGTGACGATCCGGCCGGCGGTCGGCCGGACCACCGGCACCCCGTGCTCCCACAGCCGGGCGGCGGTGTCGGCCAGCGCGGCGCGGACGTCGGGACGCTCGCCACCGGACCACGCCGCGGGCAAGGTGCCCACCACAGCGACCCCGGACCCGGCGTCAAGGTTCTGCCGGACCAGACCGCCGAGCATGCCGCCGGGCCCGAGTTCCACGAACACGTCCACGCCCTCGGCCAGACAGGTGCGCACACTGTCGGCGAACCGGATCGGACTGACCAGGTGGTCGGCCCAGTACTCACCGCCGGCCGCCTGCTCGGCGGTCAGGGCGGCGCCGGTGGTGTTGGACACGATCGTGATCGCCGGCTCGGCGCGCGGCACCGAGTCCACCAGTGCCGCCAGCTTCTCCCGCACCGGCGTCAGCAGCGAGGAGTGGAACGCGTGCTCGCTATGCAGCGGGCGGGCGGCGATCCCGGCCGCCCGCAAAGCCGCCGCGACCGCATCGACCTGATCGGCGACCCCGCTCAGCACCGTCATGGACGGCCCGGTCAGGGCGGCGACGTCGACCCGGGCCCCGCTGTCCGCGAGCACCGCGCCGACCCGCTGCTCGTCGGCGGCGACCGCCAGCATCCGGCCGGGCTGGGCGGTCGCGATCAGCCGGGCCCGCTCGACGACGACCCGCAGGGCGTCGCCGACGGTCAGCACCCCGGCCAGGCAGGCGGCGACGTACTCACCGAGGCTGTAGCCGACCAGCAGGTCCGGGCGCACGCCCCAGTGCTCAAGGAGCTTGGCGAGCGCGTATTCGACCGTGAACAGGAAGGGGTGCGAGTTCTCGGCGCGGCCCAGGGCCTCGGTCGCCGGATTCGACGCCGCCGGGCTGTCGCGACCCAGCATCGCGGCCAGGTCGTCGGCAGCGGGAGCCGCCTCGGCGTCCGGGAAGAACAAGGGGCGAAGGTCGATGCCACAGCTCTGTTCGGCGATCTCCAGACATTCGTCGACCGCCGCGGCGTAGACGGGCTCGGCGGCGTAGAGCTCGCGGCCCAGGCCCGGGTACTGGTCACCGGTGCCGGGCAGCAGGAACGCCACCCGCGGCCGGCGCCTTGCCTCGGTGCCGGCAGCGCTGTCATCCGCGCCGACGCTCAGCTGCCGGATCGCGTCCTCGCGGTCGCCACAGACCACGGCCCGGCGGTGGTCCAGACCGGCCCGCCCCTGCCACAGCGTGTGTTCGAGGTCTGCGACATCAATGTCCTGACGGTCGCCCAGCCACGTCGCCAGCCCCGCCATCCGCGCCCGGAGCGCCTCAGAGCTCGCGGCGGACACCGGCAGGACGAACGGCGCGGCGGACTCCACCGGGGTCAGAGCATCCGCGGCATCGGGCTCCGGGGCCTTCTCCACCACCAGGTGCACGTTGGTGCCGGACCAGCCGAACGAACTGACGCCGGCGACGGTCCCGCCCTCCGGCAGCGGCGTCGCCGCCGCCAACGGCCGCACCGTGCCGTCGGCGGGGACGGCGTCGGAAGGAGTCTCGTAGTTCCGGTTCGCCGGAGCGACACCGTTCTCCAGCACCAGCACGGTCTTGATCAGCCCGGCGATCCCGGCCGCGGACTGGGTGTGGCCGATGTTCGTCTTGACCGCGCCGACCAGCAGCGGCCGGTCAGCCGGCCGGGTCCCGGGCGCGCCGAAGACGTCGTGCAGCGCGGACAGCTCGATCGCGTCGCCCAGGCGCGTGCCGGAGCCGTGCGCCTCCACGTAGGCCACCTCGTCGGGCGCCACCCCGGCCACGGCCTGCGCCCGGCGGATCACGTCCTCCTGCGCGCCCCGGTTGGGCGCGGTGAGCCCGTTGCTGCGGCCGTCCTGGTTCACCGCCGAACCGCGCAGCACGGCCCGGATCCGGCGCCCGTTGGCCAGCGCCGAGGACAGCCGCTCCAAGATCACCAGGCCGCCGCCCTCGCCGATGACATAGCCGTCGGCCGAGGCGTCGAAGGTCTTGCCGCGGGCGTCGGCGGCCAGCATCGAGGTGGCGCAGCCCTGCACGAAGACGTCCGCCTGGAGCATCAGGTAGGCCCCGGCCGCCACCGCCAGGTCGCACTCCCCGCGCCGCAGCGCCTCGGCGGCCAGGTGCACGCCGACCAGGGAGGACGAGCAGGCCGTGTCCAGGGTCATCGTGGGACCGCGCAGGTCGTAGTGGTAGGCCAGGCGGCCGGCGGCCACGCTGGTGGAGATGCCCTGGCCGAACAGCGGGTCGGCGACCACGGCCGGCCCGTAGCTGTCCACCTCCAGGCGGCCGTACTGGACCGTGTCCATCAGCCCCACCATGACCGCGGTCCGGCTGCCGGCCAGCGCGGCCGGTGTGGTGCCGGCGTCCTCCAGCCCCTCCCACATCAGCTCCATGAGCAGCCGCTGCTGCGGGTCCATGCGGAACGCCTCCTGCGGCGACATGCCGAAGAAGGACGCGTCGAACCCGGCGACGTCGGCCAGGAAGGAGCCGGAGCGGGTGTAGACGGTGCCGGGGTTGCGGCGGTCCTCGTCGTAGTACTCGTCGACGTCCCAGCGCGCCGCCGGCACCTCGACGGCGGTGTCCCGGCCGCCCCGCAGCAGCTCCCAGAAGGCGTCGACGGTCTCGGCGCCGCCCGGGTACCGGCAGGCCATCCCGACCACCGCGATCGGCTCGCGCCGCCCGCCCTCGGCCTCGGCCAGGCGGCGGCGCGCCTCGGCGAGGTCGACGGTGACGCGCTTGAGATAGGCGCGGAGTTTGTCCTCGGTCACGATGGGGCCTTTCGGGAGAGCGGAACGCAGGACGCGAACGGGAACCGGGCGGGCATCACAGGTGGCTGTCGATGAAGGCGAAGAGCTCGTCGTCGGACGCCGCTTCCAGGACCGGCCGGGCGGCGCCGTCCCCGGCCGCGGGATCCAGCCGGCCGAGGGCCGCGTGCAGGAGCGCGGTGACTCGGGAGCGCGCCGCGTCGTCGGGGTCGGCGGCCAGGCCGGCCCGCACCTGCTCCAGCGCCGCCCGCAGGAGGTCGTCCGGGGCCGGCGGCGCCGGGGCGAGCCGGGCGTGCAGGTACTCCGCCAGCTCGGCGACCGTCGGCTGGTCGAAGACGAGGGTGGCCGGCAGCCGCAGCCCGGTGGCGGCGGCCAGGCGGTTGCGCAGCTCGACGGCGGTCATCGAGTCGAAGCCCAGTTCGCGCAGCGGGAGCTCGGGGTCCACCGGCTCCCGGGCCGCCGCTCCGACGACGGCCGCGATATGGGCTTGGACCAGATCGGCGAGCGCCTGTCGGCCGTCGGCGGGGCTGAGAGCGGCCAGCCGGGCGGTCAGGGCGCTCGCCGGGGAAGAGGTATCCACCGCTCCGGCGGCCGACGTCGTGGTGCCGGGGCGCGTCGTGGGCGCCAGCGGGCGCACGACGGATGGCAGCGTCCCGTCCGCCAGAGCGGCGCGCAGGCCCGCGCGGTCCCAGTGCGCGGCGACGACGAGGGGCTCAGGCGTCGACACCGCGGCGTCGAACAGGTCAAGGCCCTGCTCCACCTCCAGCGGGGCCACCCCGGACCGGGCCAGCCGCGCGATCTCGGCCTCGGGCAGGGCGCCGGTCATGCCGGTCGCCGTGCCCCACAGGCCCCAGGCCACTGACACCGCGGGCAGGCCGAGGCCGCGGCGGTGCGCGGCCAGGGAGTCCAGGACCACGTTCGCGGCGGCGTAGTTGGCCTGGCCGGCGTTGCCCAGGATTCCGGCCAGGGAGGAGAACAGGACGAACTGCGCCAGTGGCCGGTCCGCCGTGAGCTCGTGCAGGTTCCACGCGGCGTCCACCTTCGGCCGGAACACCGCGTCGACGTGCTCGGTGGTGAGGTCCTCCACCCGGGCGTCGGATAGCACGCCCGCGGCGTGCACGACGCCGGTCAGTGCGCTGTCCTCGGGGATCGCTGCGAGCACGGCGGCTAGCGCGTCCCGGTCGCCGGCGTCGCAGGCGGCCAGGACCACAGTGGCGGCGCCCGCGGCCCGCAGCCGCTCGGCCAGCTCCGGCGCCCCGGGGGCGTCGGAGCCGCGCCGCGAGGTGAGCACCAGATGCCGCACGCCGTGCCGGGTCACCAGGCGCTCGGCGACCAGGGCGCCCAGGCCGCCGGTGCCGCCGGTGATCAGGACGGTGCCGGTGCCGAACGGCGCGGGGCCAGAGTCCTGCGTCACCCCGGCCTGCGGGGACAGCCGAGGCGCCAGCACCACGCCGTCGGCGACCACCAGCTGTGTCTCGTCGCCGGCAGCCAGCAGGCCCCAGCCGGCGAAGTCCGCGGGGACGTCGGCCAGCACGAACCGGCCCGGATGCTCGGTCTGCGCGGCCCGGATCAGGCCCCAGACCGCGCCCAGGGCGGTATCCGAAACCTGAGGTCCGGCCGCGCCGCTGGTCAGGATGACCAGCCGGGTCGCGGCGAACACCTCGCTGTCGCTGCGCACAAGCCAGTCCCGGACCAGCTCCAGCGCGCGGGCGGCCGCGTTTCGGGCAGCGGCCGGCACCTCGGTCCCGTCGGCGGTGATCCGGACGGCCACGAAGTCCGGAGCCGTCGTCACGCCGTCCAGCTCGGCGAGTTCGCGCACGAACGTCCAGTCGGCATCGGCGGCGGTCCCGGTAACCGGCGTCCACCGCATCCCGACCAGCGACGGCCGCTCGTCCGAACGCGCCCGCAGCGCCTGCGCGGTCGCCTTCCGCACGCGCAGTGAGGTCACGGCGACCACCGGCCGCCCCTCGGGATCGGCGGCCTCGACACTGAAGTCGTCCGCGTCGTCGCCGGAGGCGACCAGCCGCACCCGCAGCGCGGAGGCACCCGTCGCGGCCAGCCGCACGCCGCGGAACACGAACGGCAGCACCAGCTCACTGACGCCGCCGGCCAGCACCGCCGGCTGCAACGTGGCGTCCAGCACGGCCGGGTGGATCCCGAACCGGTCCCGGGCCAGTTCCGGCGACGCCGCGATCTCGGCGAAGACCTCGTCCCCGCGCCGCCACACGGCGGTGACCGCCTGGAACAAGGGCCCGTACTCGTACCCGTCGCGGAACAGCTCCCGGTACCGGTCGGCGACCTCCTCGGGCACCGCACCCGGCGGCGGCCACTGGCGGGCCCAGGCATAGTCCGCGAGCGCGGGGCCCGATGCGGGCGAGGCGATCGAGCCGGCCGCGCACCGCTCCCAGTCCTCGTGCCGGCGCGCGTACACCCCGATCGCCCGGCGGCCGTCCGGCTCCGGCGCGCCCACGGTGACCTGGAGGTCGACACCCCCGGATGCGGGCAGGACCAGCGGGTTCTCCAGAGTGAGCTCCTCGATGAGGTCGCATCCGGCGGCGGTGGCGGCGGCCAGGGCCAGCTCGACGAAGCCCGCGCCGGGGAACAGCGTGGTGCCGCCCACCATGTGGTCGCCGAGCCACGGCGCCGAGGTCCGGGACAGCCGCCCGGTGAGCACCACGCCGCCGTCGCCCAGGCTCACCATCGAGGACAGCAGCGGGTGGGCGAACTCGGTCGTCCCGGCGCCGCTTCCCACCGTCCGCTGCGGACCGTCGATCCAGTACCGGCGGCGGTCGAAGGCGTAGGTCGGCAGGTCGACGAAGCGGTCGACCGGACCGAGCAAGCGCGGCCAGTCCACCGGCGCGCCGAGGACATACGCCTCGGCGGCGGACAGCAGGAAGCGGTGCCGGCCGCCGTCGTCCCGGCGCAGCGAGCCGCACGCCGCACCGGGCATGTTCTCGGCGTCGAGGATGTCGGCGATGTCCCCGCCGAGCACGGTGTGCGGGCTCACCTCCACGAACAGCGGGGTGCCGAAGCCGGCGAAAGCCCCGATCGCCTCGCGGAACCGCACCGGATTGCGCAGATTCTCGAACCAGTAGTCGGCGTCCAGGCGTTCGGGCTCCAGGAAGCCGGCGGTCAGCGACGAGCACAGCGGGATGTCGGTCGGCCGCGGGTCGATCTCGACCAGCGCCTTGCGGATCTCCTCACGCAGCGCCTCGACGTGCGGGGTGTGCGAGGCGTAGTCCACGTCGATCCGCCGGGTGCGCACCGCGTCACCGCACTCGGCGGCGAACGCCTCCAGCGCCTCGGCGTCCCCGGCGACCACGCCACCCGCCGGACCGCTGTCAACGGCCTGCCACAGGCGGCCAGTCCACGGCTTCAGCCGTTCGGCGATCCGCTCGGCCGGCAGCGCCACCGCGAGCATGCCGCCGCCGGTGCCGGACAGGCCCGCCAGGGCCCGGCTGCGCAGCGCGACGACCCGGGCGGCGTCGGCCAGCGACAGCGCGCCGCTGACACAGGCCGCCGCGATCTCGCCCTGCGAGTGCCCGACCACCGCGGCCGGCTCGACGCCCGCCGCACGCCACAGCCCGGCCAGCGACACCATGACCGCGAACAGCGCCGGCTGGACAACGTCGGTGCCGGCCAGCGGCGGCGCCCCCTCGACACCGCGCAGCACGTCCAGCACCGACCACCCGGTGTGCGGCGCCAACGCGGCGTCACACCGGGCCATCCAGTCGGCGAAGACCTCGTCGGCCGCCATCAGCTCCACGGCCATGCCGGTCCACTGCGATCCCTGGCCGGGGAAGGTGAACACCGGCCGGACGTCGTCGGCGGCCAGACCGCTGACCGCAGCCGCGTGCGGAGCCCCGGCGGCCAGCGCGGCGAGCGCGGCGGTGAGTTCCTCGCGGCTCGTCGCGACCACCGCGGCCCGGTGCTCCAGCCGCGCGCGCCGGGCCAGCACCGGGCCGGCCGCGACCAGGTCGTGCTCGTCCGCGGTGTGGGCGAAGGTCGCCAAGCGGCCGGCCTGGGCGCGCAGCGACTTCTCGGTCCGGGCGGAGAACGCCCAGACATAGGGTCCGGCCGGCGTCGGCTCGGCCTCGGGTCCGGCCGGCTCAGGGGCCTGCTCCAGGATCAGGTGGGCGTTGGTGCCGCTGACCCCGAAGCCGGACACCGCGGCCCGGACCGGCCGGTCCACCTCCGGCCAGGGCCGGGCGCCGGCCAGCAGCCGTACGGCCCCGGCGTCCCACTTGATCTGCGAGGACGGCTCCTCGGCGAACAGCGACGGCGGCAGCACGCCGTTCCGCATCGCCATCACCATCTTGATCACCCCGGCCACCCCGGCCGCGGCCTGGGTGTGGCCGAAATTCGCCTTGGCCGAGCCGAGCAGGAGCGGCTCGGCGCCGCCGCGGTCGCGGCCGTAGGTGGCCAGCAGCGCGTGCGCCTCGATCGGGTCGCCGAGGGCGGTGCCGGTCCCGTGCGCCTCGACGGCGTCGACGTCCCGGACGTCCAGCCGCGCGTCGGCCAGCGCCTGCCAGATCACCCGCTCCTGCGCCGGGCCGCTGGGCGCGGTCAGGCCGTTGCTGCGGCCGTCCTGGTTCACCGCCGAGCCCCGGATCACGGCCAGGACGCGCCGGCCGTTGCGCTCGGCGTCGGACAGCCGTTCCAGCAGCAGCACCCCGGCGCCCTCGCCCCAAGCGGTGCCGGAGGCCGACTCGGCGAACGGCTTCGGGCGGCCGTCGGCGGCCAGGGCGCCCTGCCGGCTGAACTCGACGAAGGTGTCCGGGCAGGCCATCACGGTCGCGCCGCCGGCCAGGGCGAGTGAGCACTCGTGGTTGCGCAGCGCGGACACCGCGAGGTGGATGGCGACCAGCGAGGACGAGCACGCGGTGTCCAGGCTGATCGCCGGCCCCTCCAGGCCCAGGGTGTAGGAGACGCGCCCGGCCAGCACGCTCTGCACCGCCGAGGTGAACAGCGTGGCCTCGACCTCCGGCGGCACCGCGCCGAGGAAGCGGGTGCAGTAGAAGTCGAACATGACGCCCGCGAAGACCCCGGTGCGGGAGCCGCGCAGCGTGGTCGGATCGATCCCGGCCCGCTCGCAGGCCTCCCACACGGTCTCCAGCAGGATCCGCTGCTGCGGGTCGCTGGCCAGCGCGACGCCGGGGCTCATGCCGAACAGCGGCGCGTCGAAGTCGGCGGCGTCGTACAGGAAGCCGCCGTGGCGGGTCGTGGACTTGCCGGCGGCGTCGCGGTCCGGATCGTAGAGGTCTTCGTCCCAGCCGCGGTCGGTCGGGAACTCGCCGATGCCGTGCCTGCCTTGCAGGACCAGCTCCCAGAGGTCCTCCGGGCTCTGGACGCCGCCGGGGTAGCGGCAGCCCATGCCGATCACGGCGATCGGTTCGTACCGCGCCCGCTCGGCCTGCGCCAGGCGCTGCTCGGTGTCGGCGAGCTGCCGCCGGGCGTCGGTGAGGTCGCGCGTGACCCGCCGCAGGTAGGTGCGGAGCTCTTCCTCAGTGGCCATGGCCGGACCTTTCGAGCAGCGTTTCCGGGCGGTGCGGGTCAGTGCGGGTCGGGGTGTTGCCGTGCGGTGCCAAGTCAGAGTTCGTTGTCGATGAAGGCGAAGATCTCTTCGTCGCTGGCGTCGTTGATGCGCTGCTCCACCTCGACCACGCCGGCGCCGCCGCCGAGCCGGGACAGGGCGGCGGTCACCATGTCGGCCAGTTCGGTGTGGATGTCCGGGTCGTCGCGGTGGGCGCCGAGCAACGCCTCCAGGGACGCCAGCGCCGTGCGCACCGCGTCCTGCGGGAGCGGGGCGGCGGGGGCCAGTTCGCGCAGCAGGTGTTCGCCGAGCGCGGTGACGGTCGGGTGGTCGAAGGCCAGCGCCGGCGGCAGGTGCAGGCCGGTCTCGGCGTCGAGCCGGTTGCGCAGCTCCACGGCGGTCAGGGAGTCGAAGCCGAGTTCGACGAAGGCGCGGTCGGGGTCGACGGCGGCCGGGCCGGCGTAGCCCAGGACCGCGGCCACATGCGAGCGGACCAGGTCGACCAGCGTCCGGCGCGCATCGGCCTCGGACAGCGCGGCGACGCGGTCGCGCAAGCCGGCGGCCGCGGCGGTAGCGGCGTCGGCGGCGGTTCCGGAGGCGCGCCGCCGCACCCGGACCAAGCCCCGCATGATGTCCGGCAGCGCTCCGTGCTCGGCGCGATCGCGCAGCCCGGCCAGGTTCCAGGACGCGGCGACCACCACCGGATCGGGCGCGGACAGCGCGGCGTCGAACAGGTCCAGGCCCTCCTCGACCGTCAGCGGGGCGACGCCGGTGCGGCCGACCCGGGCGAGTTCGACCTCGGACAGCGCACCGGACATCCCGGTGCCGCCCTCCCACAGACCCCAGGCCACTGACACGGCTGGCAGACCCAGCGCACGCCGATGCACCGCCAGTGCGTCCAAGGTCGCGTTCGCGGACGCGTAGTTCGCCTGGCCGGGATTGCCCAGCACGCCGGCGAGCGAGGAGAAGAGCACGAAGAAGGCCAACGGCTGGTCGGCAGTGAGTTCGTGCAGCCACCAGGCGGGATCCACCTTCGGCCGGAACACTGTGTCGAACCGCTCAGGGGACTGGGATGGCAGAGTCGCGTCGTCCAGGACGCCCGCGGTGTGCACCACGCCGGCTAGCCGGACCCCGGCGAGCAGGGTGGCCAGCGCTCCCCGGTCGGAGACGTCACACGCGGCGACAGTCACCGTGGCGCCGGCCAGCTCCAGATCGGCGACGAGCTCGGCGGCACCGGGAGCGTCGAGGCCACGCCGGGAGGCCAGGATCAGCTCCTTGACGCCGTGCGCGTTGACCAGGCGGCGGGCAGTCAGTGCGCCGAGACCGCCGGTCCCGCCGGTGATCAGCACCGGGCCGGCGACGGCGGTCGGCATAGTTGATCCAGCCAGTCCAGCCAGTCCAGTTGGCTCGGTCGATCCGGTCGGCTCAGTCGATCCGGTCGGCTCGGTCAGCTCGGCCGGTACATCCAGCCCGATCGACCCGGCCGGTCCAGCCAACCCAGTCAGCCCGGCCGGCTCAGCCGACTTCGCTTCCCAGCTCCGCCGGACCACCCGCGACGCCAGCACCCTGCCGTGATCCACCCGCAGCTGCGGCTCGCCGGTGGCGACGAGCAACTCCCAGTCATCGAATCCCGCGGGGACCTCGGCGACCACGAACCGGCCCGGGTACTCGGCCTGCGCCACGCGGACCAGACCCCACACAGCACCGGCAGCCGGCGAGCCGTCAGTCACGAACAGCACCCGCCGATCGGTGTCCGCGACGCTCTGCACGACCTCCAGCGTCCGTGCCGCCAGCTCGCGTGCCGCGACTGGAAGCGGCGCATCGCCAGGGACGAGCGGCACAACCTCGTAATCGTGCTCTGATGTCGCATTGGCACTCGGGGTGACATCGATCCAGTCGACCCCGTGCGGAACCGGGCCTCCGGACCGTCCCGCCGCCGCCAGCGCCTCCGGCGAGAGCGTCCGAACCACCACAGCGTCGATCCCCAGCACCGGCCGCCCGGCGCCGTCGGCGGTGGTCACGGCGACCTCGTCCCCTTCGGCGACCAGCCGCACCCGCAGCGCCGATGCTCCCGAGGCGGATAGCCGGGCACCGCGGAACAGGAACGGGACCCGAGTCTGCGCCACGTCACCGGCCAACAGCATCGGGTGGAACGCCGCGTCGAGCAGCGCCGGGTGCAGACCGAAGCCGCCGAGGTCGAGCCCTTCTGGCGCGGCGATCTCGGCATACAGCTCCCCGCCGCGTCGCCACACCCGCTCCACACCACGGAACGCGGGACCGTATTCATACCCGAGATCGGCCAGCCGGTCGTAGCCGCCCTCGACGTCCACCTCTTCCGCGCCCTCCGGCGGCCAAGCCAGGGCCCACTCACAGACCTCTGCGACCGAAGCGCCGTCGTCGGCCAGCCGCCCGGAGGCACAGCGGGTCCAGTCCTCGTCCTCCCCGGACCGGCAGTGGACGGTGACCGCACACGCGGTGTCGACCGCGATCTGCCAGAACAGCACGCCCGCGGCGGACGGCACCAAGGGCGCCTCGAACACCAGCTCCGCAACGCTTTCGCGGCCGGCCGAAGCAGCGGCCTGCAAGACGGCGTCGAGCACCGCCGCGCCGGGCACCACGACAGCGCCGGACACCTGGTGGTCGGCCAGCCAGGGCTGGTCCGCGACGGCCACCCGGCCGGTGAGTACGACGCCGCCGGCGCCGAGCTCGACCGAGGCGCCCAGCAACGGGTGAACCAGGGCCCGCTGGCCGACCGAGGCGACGTCGGCGTCGTGCGGCCGCGGGTCGAGCCAGTAGCGCTTGCGGTCGAACGCGTAGCGCGGCAGGTCCAGGTCGGTGGGGCCGGACCCGAACAGCGCCGGCCAGTCCACCGCGACCCCGGCCGACCAGAGTTCGGCGAGCGCCGCCACCAGCGCCTCGTCCTCTGCCCGCCTCCGGTGCTGCGACGGGACCACCCGGGCCCGCTCAGTCGAAGGACAGCCGGCTGCCATCGAGGCCAGCACCGCATCCGGCCCGACTTCCAGGAACACTCCCGCCTGCTGGGCGACGAGCTCGTCGATCGTGGCCTCGAACAGCACCGCCTGCCGCACCTGGCGGACCCAGTACTCGGGGTCCGACCAGCTCGGCGCGTCAGCACCCAGATTCGTGGCATGCGCAAGCTGCGGCTCGGCGAACTCGGCCTGTGCCAGCT
>JAEKKI010000079.1 GCA_019510485.1 Catenulisporales bacterium | reverse complement strand
ACCGTGGCGGTCCTGGCCGAGTGCCTGGGCCAGGCGCTCGAGGCCGTGCACTCGGCCGGGGTGGTGCACCGGGACATCAAGCCCAACAACATCCTGCTGGCCGCCGACGGCCCGCGCGTGATCGACTTCGGTATCGCGCGGGCGACCGACGACACCAAGCTGACCGCCACCCACGCCGGCGTGTTCGGCGTGGCGGGGTTCATCGCGCCGGAGCGTCTGGAGCGGCAGGTTCTGCTGCCCGCCGGGGACGTCTTCGCCGGCGGCGCCGTGCTGGCCTTCGCGGCCACCGGCAAGATGGCGTTCGGCGGCGGGGAGCCGGTCACGGTCGCCTACCGGGTCGTGCACGGCGAGCCCGATCTGGAAGGCCTGCCCGACGAGCTTCTTCCGCTGGTCCGCGCGTGCCTGGCCAAGGACCCCGCGGGGCGGCCGGACGCGGGGCGGCTGGCGGCGGAGGCCGCCCGGGTGCGGGGCGCGAGCAAGTGGCCCGGGGTGCCGACGGCGGTCGACTGGGCCGCTGCCACGCCGATGAGTAACACCTACGAGCTGGCCTCGACCTGGCTGCCCGCACCGCTGGCCCGGCACACCGTGCAGGATTACGACCTGTCCGCCGGGTTCGCGGCGGCCGAGACCGCGCGGCTGGCTCTGGAGCACGACCCGCGCATTGCGGTGGCGGTCGGCGCGGGTGGGTTCGGCGGTCCAGGTGCCCTGGGCGGTCCAGGCGGCCCCGGCCGGGAACGCGACCTCGCGCACGACACCGGCAACACCAAGCAGATGGCCCCGAAACGCAAGAAGCCCTTGGCGATCGCCGGCGCGGTGGCGGTCGCCGCCGGGGTGATCGGCGGCGCGCTGGCCATGAGTTCCGGAGGCGACCACAAGACCGGGGCGACAGCCCTGCAAGGCGCCGGCTTGAACAGCCAGACGCCGTCCCAGTCCGCATCCGGCAAGGACGCCGCCGACCTGGCCCAGGGTGGAAGCCAGCGCTCCGGCGACAACCTGCCGACCTCGGCCGCGGCTCCGGCCGCCGGCAGCGCGGGGGCGACCGGCTCGTCCGCGCCGTCCGCGGCGGCCGGAAGCGCTCCGTCCTCGCAGCACCAGCCATCGTCCAGCGCCGGGTCGCCCGCATCCCGAGCTTCGAGCGCGCCATCAAGCCAGGCGAGTACGAGCAACCCGGCCACCAGCGCGCCCCCGGTGTCGAAGCCGACGACCTCGCAACCGCCCCCGCCGGCCCCCGCGCCGGTACCGTGCAGCGGCACGGTCTCCACCTCCCAGGGCACCGGCCACAACTGCACGTTCTACATCGCCGGCGACGGCAAGACCGGCGGTTCGCCGGTGGTGAAGAGCGACGGTACTTCGGCCGGCTTTCTCCATAAGGGCACGAACTGGGTGATATGCCAGGCCGCGGGCCGCACCCAGCACCAGGGCCAGTACTACAACAAGTGGTGGGCCTATACCGAAGCCGACAACGGCGCCTGGGGCTGGGTCAACGCGGTCTCGGCGTCCGGCGGCGACAACGACGGGGCCTTCGGCGGCGTGCCCATGTGCACCGCGCACGGCTTGCCGCCGCAGTAGGCCGTAAGTAGTCCGCAGTGGGCCGCACCGCCTGTTAACGCCACCGCCACCCGGACCGGCGATATAGCTCGCGCAACCCGCCGCGGGATGTGATGGAGTAACACTGTAACTTCCCCGATCGTACGAGAGGGCTGCCATCATGGGCCGATTCAAGGTGGGCGTCCAGATCCGCCCGCAGCACACCGACATCGACGCGCTGCGCCAGGCATGGGAGCGGGCCGACGCGTTGGGTGTCGACACGATCTTCACCTGGGACCACTTCTACCCGCTGTCCGGCGACCCCGAGGGCAACCACTTCGAGGGCTCCAGCCTGCTGGCGGCGATGGCGGTGACCACGACCCAGGCCAAGTTCGGCATGCTCGTGTACTGCAACAGCTACCGCAACCCCGAACTGCTCGCCGACATGTCCCGCACCATCGACCAGCTCTCCGGCGGACGCCACATCCTGGGCGTCGGCTCCGGCTGGTTCCAGCGCGACTACGACGAGTACGGGTACGAGTTCGGCACCGCGCCGGAGCGGCTGCGCGCGCTCGGCGAGGCGCTGCCCCGGATCAAGGAGCGCCTGGCCAAGCTCAAGCCCGCCGACCCCCAGCTGCCGATCCTGATCGGCGGCGGCGGGGAGAAGGTGACGCTGCGCCTGGTCGCGCAGCACGCCGACATGTGGAACACCTTCGGGCCGGTGGAGAACTTCAAGCACAAGAACGACGTGCTCAACGAGTGGTGCGCGAAGCTCGGCCGCGACCCCAAGGCCGTGGAGCGCACCGTCATGATCGAAGACGAGGACATCGACGACTACCAGGCGTACCTGGACGCCGGCGCCGACCACATCATCCTGGGCGCGGACTACCCGTTCCAGCTGGACAACGTGGAGCGGCTGCTCGCGCACGCGCGCAGCTGACGCACACAGCAATCAGGGGTCTGGCTCACGAGCCAGACCCCTGACCTATCACCGACTACAGCGCGCGCGGCAGCCGAGCCTCACGAAGGCAGCTTCCACTTCTGCGCATTGCTGCTGTTGCAGTCGTAGATCTGCAATTGCGTGCCGTTGGTAGTGCTGCTGTTCGGATCGTCCAGGCAGCGCCCGGATTCCGGGTTCAGCAGCGTGCCGTCAGCCTGCTGCCGCCACTGCTGCGCCCCGCTGTTGTTGCACGTCCACAGCTGCACAAGCGTCCCATTGGCGGTGCCGCTGTGCGTCACGTCCAGGCACTTGCCCATGATCCCCAGGCTGCCGTCGGACTTGACGGTGAACTGCTGCGCGACCGACCCATTGCAGTCATACAGCTGGATCTTCGTGCCGTCGGCCGTACCGCGGTTGTCGTCGTCGGCGCACTTGCCGGCGATCCCCGAAGCGATCGGGCCGACGCCGGGCAGCGTGCTGGCGTCGTAGGCCGGCGGCGCGTCGCTCGCGCCGGTGCCCCAAGAGGACGCCGACGATCCGAGCGTGAAGTTCAGTGTGACGCCGTTCTTCCAGGTCGCGTTCGACATCCAGGTCGCCGTGGACGCCGCGCCGTTCACGGTCAACGACTGCACGTAGATGTTCGCGCTTGAGGCGGCCGGGGCGTTGATCGTCATGGTGTTGCCGCTGGGCAGGTGCACCGCGGCCTGGGTGAAGATCGGGCTGTTGAACATCAGGTCGCCGCTGCCCGGCGTCACCGGATACATCCCCAGCGCGCCCCAGACGTATTGCGCCGACATGGTGCCGAGGTCGTCGTTGTCCGGGAAACCCGCGGGCGTGTCCTTGTAGAAGGCGTTCAGCATCCGGTTCACCACGGACTGGGTGTGCGACGGCGCGCCGGTCCAGTTGTAGAACCACGGGGTGCCCAGGTCGAACTCGTTGGACAGGTACGACTGGCTGCCGTTGGAGCCGTCCATCGTGGTGAAGAACGTGTCCAGCAGCGCGTTGGCGGCCGCGTCGCCGCCGAGCAGCTTGGCCTCGGCCGGCTGGTCGAAGGGCACGACGAAGCGGTACTGCGCCGCGGTGCCCTCGATGAAGCCGTTGGTGCTCGTCGGTGTGATGCCGACCCAGGTCCCGTTGGCGTTCTGCGGGTTGATCAGGCCATTGCCGGAGTTGAAGATGTGCTTCCAGTTGTTGGCCCGGACGGTGAACTTGGTGGCGTCCGCCGAGTCGCCCTGGGCGGCGGCGAAGCGGGACAGCGCGAAGTCGGCCTGGTCGTACTCCAGCAGGCTGGCCGCCGAGCCGTGGACGTTGCAGCAGCCGAGGTTGCCGTTGTAGAGATCGTCCGGCAGGTAGCCGTAGGTGTTCTCCAGCGTCGTGCCGCGCCGCACGTTGTTGTCCGTCGTGGCTTCCTTGAGCATGTCGGACAGCGCGGTGGAAGTGTCGAAACCGGTGGCGCCGAAGGCGTAGTAGTTCGCCAGCGCCGCGGTGGCCGGATCGCCGGCCATCACCCAGTTGTAGAAGTTCATGAAGCCCCACTGCGGGAAGGTCCCGCCCTGGGCGTAGTCGTTCACCAGCGACTGGGCTATGTCCGAGGTCTGCGACGGCGCGACGAGCGCGGACAGCTGGGTCTGCGCGTGGTAGACGTCCCAGCCGGAGAACTGGTCGTACTGGCCGTGGCCGGAAGCCGCGGTGTGCACCGCGTCGTCGAAGCCCATGTACTGGCCGTTGGTGTCGCTGACCAGGTTCGGGTGCAGCAGCACGTGGTAGAGCGAGGTGTAGAACAGCTGCTGCTGAGTCGCGGTGCCGCCGGCGATCTGGATCTTGTTCAGCAGTGTGTTCCAGGAGTTGTGCGCCGCCGCCTGGACGGCGTTGAAGTCGAACCCTGAGTTCTCCGCCGCCAGGTTCGCCGAGGCGTTGGCGGCGCTGACGAAGGAGAGCCCGACCTTGGCCCGCACCACGTGGTTGGAACTGGCATCGAAGGTCAGGAACACCGAGTTCGGGCCGGGCTGTCCGGTCTCGGTGATGACCTGCGAGGCGGTGAAAGGCTGGTCGAAGACCATGTCGAAGTGCACGGTGTAGCTGCCGGCCTCGCCGCAGAAGCCGCCGCTGGTCGCCGTGCCGGTGACCTCGTTGTTCCCGACGATCCGGGCCGAGGCGGCGGAGGTCCCGTTCTGGCTGTCCAGCAGCTTGATCAGGATGTCGGCCTGGCTGGTCGCCGGATACGTGAAGCGCGCCATACCGGTGTGCGGCGTCGCGGTCAGCTCGGTCTTCACCGGGCTGGAACCGGTGGTCACGGTGTAGTAGCCGGCGCTGCCGGCCTCGCCGTTATGCGACAGCGGTTCGGTGTGCACGCCCGGGTCGCCTGAGGGGAGCGCACCGGTCATCGGCAGCACCGGCAGGTCGCCCATCGCGCCGCAGCCGGGGCCGGCCATGTGCGTCAGCGCGAAGCCGCGGGTCGCGGTGGCGTTGTAGTCGTAGCCGCCGCCGTCGTCGCGGCCGCCGTTCGGCGAGTCCGGGCTCCACTGCACCATGCCGAACGGCACGTCCGCGCCCGGGAAGTCGTTGCCGCCGCCGGTGGTCATCACCAGCGTGTTCACCGTGGAGGCCGGATCGGCGACGAAACTCACGGCGTGCGCGGTGCTCACACCGAGCGCTGTGCCGCCGACCGTGCCGGCGGCCACCAGGGCTCCGGCCGCTATCAGGGCTCTGAGGCGGGGCGGTTTGTGGTTCTGACCGGTCACGATGTCTCTTCTCTGCGAGGACGACTGACTCAGTGTTTTGTGAACGTTCACACAAACACCGGGGATTGTCTGACCTCTGATATGACTTGTCAACGCCCGGGCACTCGGTGATTTGAGGCTGGTAACGTTAACCGGCGCCGAAAGCGCCGAAAGGGAGGGTGGATGGCCGGCCGACCGACGATGAAGGACGTGGCACGGACCGCGGGCGTGTCGCTCATGACGGTCTCGCGCGTGGTGGCCGGCGAGTCCGGCGTGGCCCCGCGGACCGCGGCGCGCGTCGAGGAGGCCATCAAGACTCTGGGTTATCAGCGTAACGACATCGCCCGCAACCTCCGGCGCAAGGCCCAGGACTCGCGCACCATCGGCCTGGTGGTCGACGACCTGGCGAACCCGTTCTTCTCCGCGCTGGCCCGCTCGGTCGAGGACGAGGCGTACCGCCGCGGCTTCCTGGTCCTGGTGGCCAGCACCAACGACGACGCCAAGCGCGAGCGCGAAGTCGTCTCAGCCTTCTGCTCCCGCCAGGTCGACGGACTGGTCCTGGTCCCCACCGGCGGCAACCGCCCCTTCTTCCGCGCCCAGATGGCGCGGGGCGTGAAGGTGGTCTGCGTGGATCGCCCGGCCGCCGGGCTGGACGTCGACTGTGTCGCCGTCGACAACCGCGCCGGCGCCGGCGCCGCGATCCGCCACCTGCTGGAACAGGGCCACCGGCGCATCGCGTACCTGGGCGACCGCCAGGAGATCTGGACCCAACGCGAGCGTTTCGCAGGGTATGAAGACGCGCTCGCGGCCGCCGGCCTGCGCGTCGAGCCGGACCTGGTCCGCCACGGCCTGCGCGGCCACCGCGCAGCCGCCTCGGCGATCAGTGGCCTGATGACCGCCGCCGCGCCGCCGACCGCGCTGTTCTCCGGCAACGACCTGGTGACCCTCGGCGCGGTCGAGGCCGGGGCGACCCACCGTTTCGCTCTGGTCGGCTTCGACGACTTCCTGCTGGCGGACAAGCTGAACCCGCCGGTGTCGGTGGTGAGTCAGGACCCCGGGGCCTTGGGCCGTACCGCCGCGCAGCTGCTGTTCGGCCGCATCGAGGGCGACGCCGCCGCGCCGCGCTCGGTGGTGCTGGCGACGCGGTTCATCGATCGGGGGTCCGGCGCGATGCCGGAGGCGCCGGGCATCGCCTCGAAGTAGCGAAGTCCCCGCAGCGGAAACGGGCCGGCCGACTCCCACGAGAAGGAGTCGGCCGGCCCGGTATCGCCGGAACCCCGAGTCAGTCCACCTCAGCCAGCGCCTGCGCGAACTGCGCGGCATACAACCGCGAGTAAGCGCCGTCGGCCGCCAGCAGCTCCGAATGCGATCCCTTCTCCACGATCCGGCCGTTCTCCATCACCAGGATCACGTCGGCGTCGCGGATCGTGGACAGCCGGTGCGCGATGACGAACGACGTCCGCCCCTCGCGCAGCCTGTTCATCGCCCGCTGGATGAGCACCTCGGTACGGGTGTCCACCGAGGAGGTCGCCTCGTCCAGGATCAGGATCGCCGGCTCGGCCAGGAAGGCGCGGGCGATCGTGATCAGCTGCTTCTCCCCGGCCGACAGGTTCGAGCCCTCGTCGTCGATCACCGTGTCGTAGCCGTCCGGCAGGATCCGCACGAAGTGGTCCACGTGGGTGGCCGCGGCGGCCGCGCAGATCTCCTCGTGCGTGGCGCCGTCCGTGCCGTAGGCGATGTTCTCGGCGATGGTGCCGCCGAACAGCCACGCGTCCTGGAGCACCATGCCGGTCTGCGCCCGCAGGTATTCCCGCGACATCCGCGCGACGTCCACGCCGTCGAGCAGGATCGCGCCGGAGTCCACCTCGTAGAACCGCATCAGGAGGTTGACCAGGGTGGTCTTGCCGGCGCCGGTCGGGCCGACGATGGCCACCGTCTGGCCCGGCCGCACCGCCAGCGACAGGTCCTCGATCAGCGGGCGGTCGGCGGAGTAGCTGAAGTTCACGTCGCGGAACTCCACCTGCCCGCGCACGCGCTCCAGCACCACCGCGTCGGCCGGCTCCGGGGACATCTCCTCGGCGTCCAGGATCTGGAAGATCCGCTCGGCCGAGGCCACGCCGGACTGCATCAGGTTGGCCATCGAGGCCACCTGGGACAGCGGCATCGTGAACTGCCGGGTGTACTGGATGGACGCCTGCACGCTGCCCAGCGACAGCGCGCCGGCCGACACCCGCAGGCCGCCGACCACGGCCACCAGCACGTAGGTGATGTTGCCCAGGAACATCATCGCGGGCTGGATCAGGCCGCTGATGAACTGGGCCCGGAAGCTGGCGTCGTTCAGCGCGTCGTTCTGCGTCTTGAACTCCGCCGCCGACTCCTCCTGCCGGCCGAACGCCTTCACCAGCTGGTGGCCGGTGTACATCTCCTCGATGTGCGCGTTCAGCCGCCCGGTGGCGGCCCACTGCTTCACGAACTGCGGCTTGGACTTCTTGCCGATCCGCCCGGCCACCAACACCGACAGCGGGACCGTGGCCACCGCGATCAGCGCCAGCAGCCAGGAGGTCCAGAACATCATCGCGGTCACGCCGACGAGGGTGAACAGCTGCAGGACCACCTGCGCCAGCGACTGCTGCAACGACTGTGCGAGGTTGTCGACGTCGTTGGTTGCCCGGGAGAGCACCTCGCCGCGCGGCTGCTTGTCGAAGTACGACAGCGGCAGCCGGGACAGCTTGTCCTCGATGTCGGCGCGCAGCCGCACCATCGAGCGGTTCACGATCACGATGACCAGCCGGGACTGGAGCATCGTGCACACGAACACCACGACGTAGAGCCCGGCCAGGATCAGCAGGACATGCCCGACCTTCGTGAAGTCGATGCTCTGGCCCGGCCGGAAGTCGATGGAGCCGAGCAGGT
Organism: Catenulisporales bacterium; assembly: GCA_019510485.1. Taxonomy (GTDB): domain Bacteria; phylum Actinomycetota; class Actinomycetes; order Streptomycetales; family Catenulisporaceae; genus Catenulispora. Next base: position 829 of record JAEKKI010000079.1, on the reverse strand, counting down.
CGGCCGTCCGGCCCTGGCCGGTGGCCCGCAGGTGGTCGATCAGCTGCTGCTTGGTCGGGTACCCGCCGTCCGGACCGGGCTTGGCCTGCCGCCCGACCACGCCGGCGAAGATCAGGTCGGTGGCCTTGCCCAGCAGCCTGGGCCCCCACACCGACTGCCCGACGCCGATCGCCGCCAACAGCATCGAGGCGATCAGCAGCGGGCGCTCCGGGCGCAGGTAGCCCAGCAGGCGGCGCGAGGAGCCCTTGAAGTCCTTGGACTTGGCCGCCGGACCCGACATGAACGCCGCCGGGCCGCGCAGCGCGCCGCCCTGCTGGGGACGCGGCGCGTCGCCCTCGTTCTCGGTCTCCAGGCGTTCGACGGCCGGCTTGCCGTTCGCCCGGGGTCCCGTCGCCGATACCCCGTTGGCGGCCGCTCCGTTCGAGGCCGCCCCGTTCACTCCGGCGCCGTCACCGGGCAGCGGCCTGCCGCCGTTCTGGTCCCCGTTCACGTTGTCCCCGCTCATGCCACGGCCTCCTCTTCAGTCAGCTGCGACAGCACGATCTCCCGATACGTCTCGTTGGTGTCCATCAGCTCGTCGTGCGTCCCGGACCCGACGACCACGCCCTGGTCCAGGACGATGATGCGGTCCGCGTTGCGGATCGTGGACACGCGCTGCGCCACGATGACGACCGTCGCCTCCCGGGTGTCCTCCAGCAGCGCCGCGCGCAGCCGGGCGTCGGTGCTGTAGTCCAGGGCCGAGAAGGAGTCGTCGAACAGGAAGATCTCCGGCCGGTGCACCAGCGCGCGGGCGATCGCCAGCCGCTGCCGCTGGCCGCCGGAGACGTTG
>JAEKKI010000078.1 GCA_019510485.1 Catenulisporales bacterium | reverse complement strand
GGCCCGAGACGCCTGGCTCTTCACATTTCCGACCGAGCAGCCGAGGACCGCCGCCGCCTGCGTCTCCGTCAGGCCGTCCCAGTAGCGCAGCACCACCACCGCGCGCTGCTTCGGCGGCAGCTCCATCAGCGCCGCCATGAGCGCCGCGCGCTCGTCGACGGCGGCGGTGCCGTCGGCGACGGCCGGCTCGGTCGGCGCCTCGCCGCTGTTCTCCTCGACCCGCCGCTTGCGGAAGCGGCCGTGGTTGGCGTTGATCAGGATCCTGCGGACGTAGGCGTCCGGGTCCTCGGCGCGGCGCACGCGCGGCCACGACGCGTACGCCTTCGCCAGCGCGGTCTGCGCCAGGTCCTCGGCGTGGCCGCGGTCGCCGGTCAGCCCGTACGCGAAGCGGACCAGGTTCCCCCATCTGCTGACCATGTATTCGCGGAACTCGGTCTCATAGCCGCTCTTGTCACCCCGCACCTGCGCCCCCTGCCCGGGTCCTGTTCTCCATGACGCTGAAGAGCACCGGCCGGGCGCCGATCGTTGCACGGCGGCCGCGCGAGCCCGGCTCAGAGGCCGGATCAGCCCGCGAGCTGCGCCAGGAACGCCGTGCAGCGCACCGCCTCGACCCCGGCCTCCTCACACACCGCGATCGCGCCGCGCAGCCGCTCCAGCGCGGCGTCCCGGCTCCCGAACCGGTCCAGCAGCCACGCGACCATCTGCTCGGAGAAGTCGTAGTCCATCCCGCTGTGCGGAAGCAGGGCCTTGAATCCCGCCGCCGCCCGCTCGGCGTAGGGCATCGCCCTGTCCGCCAGCTCCGCGTTCAGGTGCAGCCGCGCCATTTGGTCGTCGGTCTCGGCGATCTCGTACGCGATCACCTGCGCGTCCCGTTCGTACTCCCCGGACCGCTCGGCGGCGTCCAGGACCTGCGCGGCCTCGGCGAAGAACAGCAGGACCGCGTCCAGGACGTCCTCCTGCTCGCTGTCGTGCGCGATGTCGTCCGACTCGCCGAACGTGACCCAGGCCAGGGCCCTGAGGGTCTTGGCCAGGTTGATCGGGTCCGGGAGCACCCGCATCAGGCCGACGGCGCGTTCGAAGGCCCGCCGGGCCTCGTCCGGCAGGCCGGCGGCGCGCAGCGCGTGCCCGGCGGACGCGGCCAGCATCGCGTGCCCGCCCTGCTGCGGGAAGCGCTCGGCGATGGCCGCGGCCAGCAGGTATTGCTCGGCCGAGCCCCGGTAGTCCTCCAGGCGTCCCAGGCAGCGGGCCAGGGCCCAGCGGGCGTTGACCACCGTGGCGTCGTCGAGGAGCTCGGCGATCTCCGGCAGGGCGGACTCCAGGATGGCGGCGGCGTCGGCGTCCCGGCCCAGTTGCTCGTAGGCGAAGGCGAGACTGTGCCGGGCCCGGGCGGCCAGGTCGGCGACCCCGTTCCGGTCGGCCCACGCCACGGCTTCCAGGGCGTGCTCCGCGCTGTCCTCGTACCGGCCCTGTGCTCCGGTGGCGCCGGCCAGCACCTGCCGGGTGTATCCGGCCGGGAACCGCTGTTCGGGCCAGCGTTCGGCGATCGCCAGGGCGGCCAGGCCCGCCTGTTCGGCGTCGGCGTCCCGCTCCACGGCCAGGAACGCCTGCGCGAGGAGCATGTTCGGGTGCAGATTCGCCCACGGCCGTCCCGCGCGGTCGTACAGCGCGATCGCGGCGAGCAGCTCCGGGACGGAGCCCTCCGGATCGCCGCGCCGTTGCGCTATCTCGCCGCGCATCGTGTGTGCGGCGGCGGCCCGGGCGGGCACGTCGAACTCCTCGGCTGCCGCCATGAGCACGTCCACGCTGGCGGCGAAGGCATCGAGGACCGACTCCTCGTCGGCGTCCGGGCCGATCTCCGCCGCGCGGCGGGCTTCGAAGGCTTGCGCGCGCAGGACGGTCAGCACGTCCTCGGGCTCGGCTTGGCCGATCGAGTGCAGTTCGCGGGCCAGGTCGTAAAGGTCGACGAAGGCGGCGGGATCGATCGGCGTATAGGTGTCCTGGTTCAGCGCGTCGGCCAACAGCAGCCGGGCCCGGACCGCGACCTCGCGTCCGACCAGTCCCTCTTCCTGGTACAGCTCGATCGCCAGACTGAGCAGCTCGACCGCTTTGGCGAGGTCCTCCGCCTCCAGTGCTTCGGCGGCCCGTTCCTCGGCGAGCTGGCCCCGGGTCTCCGGGTCGAGCTCGATGCCGCGGCGCTCGGCGAGTGCGGCCAGGCGCTCCCAGACCTTGGTGGCGCCGGGGTGTGCCACTTGGAACAGGGCGCGGGCTTCGGCGAGCAGGTCTTGGAAGTCGATGTCGTCGTCAAGGGCTGTGCTGTCCACTTCCATGCTGTCCACTTCCTTCGCGCGCACGCCCCGCGCCGGGATGAGGATCGGCGGCGACGGCTTCACCGAGGCGGACCGGACGCCGAGAGGCAGCCGGTCGACCAGCGGAGTCTGGGCCAGGGTCAGGGCGGCCCGGGTGCTGATCGTGTCGTTGCCGTTGCGGTCGTCGAAGCGTTTCGCGATGGCGTGGATCTCGTCTTCGAGCTGGGCCGACAGTTCGGCGGCGGGATACTCGCGGCCCCGAGGGCCGGGCACCGGCAGGTCCGCCGAGCCCATCGCGACGACCCGGCGCAGCAGCAGGGCGACGTGGGTGAGGAACTCCAGGTGCGACAGCGGCTCGACCGGTGCGTCGAAGAAATGGTGGTTCTCGGCCAGGATCTCCAGGCCGCGGCCCTCGTTGCCGGACAGCGTGCAGAACTCGATGTGCTTGCCCACACTCGAACGCAGTTCGACGCGTCCTTGGACGAGGCGGTAACCGCGGAGATAGTTCGAGCGCGCTTCCCGGACGCGCCCCAGGCGCAGCAAGGGCTTCAGCGTCTCAGCCAACGTACACGCGGGTTCGGACAAGCACATCAGCTCGTTCTCGATGGTGGGTGCCCACAGCGCCAGGGCTTCGCTGTCAGCACCCTCTTCCGCGAGCCACGTTCCCAGCGCGTTGTGCTCGCACGCCTGGCAGTCGCTCATCCGGTCGCGCTCGGCGGCCAGCCAGCGGCCGTGGTGCAGCTCGGCCTCGGCGGTGTCGCCCACATGGTGCGCGATGTGGAAACGCTGGGCATGGACAGCGCGAAGACCGTAGCCGGCCAAGCGGTAGCGGCGTTCCATCTCGTCGACGAAACCCCGGACGGTGCCCAGCGACACCTCCGGGACCAGTAGCAGGTCCGACGTCACCCACTTGAACTTCCAGTGTGTGAGGTATTCGAAGCGGTCGCGGTCGCTCAGGGTGCTGTTATGGCGGTCCCAGAGCCGCAGGATGCGGGAGAAGGGGACCGGGGAGCGAAAGCGTTCGCCGCTGCGCTGATAGGCGTCGATGACCGAATGCAGGGCGCGCAGCTGGCTTTCGGGGTGTGCGAGGCGGTCGGCGACGTCCAGCAGCGCCTCGGCGCGGACCGAGCGGGCCCGGCCGTGCGGGGCGCGGTCGTTGGCGGCGATGGCCGCGTGCAGCTGTTCCGCGGTCCAGGAAGCGGTGTGATCGACCATGCCGCGCTCAGCCCTCGTCGCCGGTCTCAGGCTCCTGCTTCCGTCCCACGGCATGCGCCAGCAGTCCCAGGAACGCGCGGTTGAGCAGCACGGTCTCGGTCGCCCGGATCGGCCGCTTGGCCAGCAGCAGCGCCTGGCCGTAGACGGCTTCCAGCCCGGTGGCGGCCAGCTCCGCCTGGTCCAGCTCGATCAGGCCCTGGATCAGGGAGCTGCGGTGGTTCAGCACCAGACGCGCGCGCGGTCCGGCGGTGCGCAGCGCGCCGAGGATATCGGCCCACAGATCGTCGGTGGCGTCAGCGGCCGCCTCGGCTTCGGCATCGGCACGGGCGCGCTCGTAGCGGGCCTCGCGGCCGTCGAGGAGCAGCGCGGGGATGGTCATGGGATGGAAGGCGCGCAGGGCGACGTCGCAGTCCAGGGGGTCCAGGACGCGGCGGGCCACGGCCAGCAGCGGTCCGGCGGCCAGCTCGTCGGCGGCGTCCACGCCGTCCAGGTGCGCGGCCACGGTGTCCGGGTCGAGGTCGACGACCGTGACACCGGCGCCGGCCGGCGTCCGCGGCAGCTTGCGGACCAGCTCGGCGTCGTAGGTGAAGCCGCCGTTGACCACGCCGAGCCCGGCCGCCGCGGCGATCGGCGCGATCTGCTGGAACTCCTCGTCGCCGGCCGTCAGGTGCAGCACGCGGTGCCGCTCGGCGAACTCGGTCAGCGGGAGGCGGCCGGCGGTGGTCTCGAAGGGCAGCCAGGGCAGGATGAGGGCGAACAGGTCGTCGTCGAAGCGAGCCAGGGCTTTGACACCGAGGTAGTGGACGGCCAGCAACCGGTTCAGCCGGGCCGGATCGGTGGCGGCCAGGCCCGCGAGCCAGTCACGGACGCGTGAGCCCAGCGCGTCGCGGACCGCGGCCAGCCGGTCGTCCTCGTACAGGGCTTCGCGGGAGGCGGTGGGCCGCAGCGCGTCGGTGTCGATGACGCAGCGTACGAAGAAGGCCCAGTCGGGGAGCAGGCCGCGGGCCTGGTCGGACAGCAGCATGCCCTTGAGGTGGACGCGGTGGCCGCCCTGGTCGGCGGCGGTCGCGGCGGTGGGCAGGACGTAGGCCGCGCCCTTGATGCCGAGCAGCGGGATGTCGAGCTCGATGACGTCCAGCGGCGCGAAGCCGAGGGTGTCCTGGCAGTAGGCGGCCAGGGCCTCGTGCCGGGTGCGCGGCGAGGGGTACTCCCGGTCCCAGACCGGCGGTGTCTCGGTGATGCGGTAGGTGTAGCCGGCGTCGTCTTCGAGGACTGTCTCGTAGGGCAGGAGGCTGCCATAGTCGCGTGCCAGCTCCACCACGCGCGGCGTCTGGAACCAGAACTCCTTGCCGGGACTGGGTTTCAGGACGACCGTGGTGCCGGGCACGCTCGGCGCTTCGTCGCCGGTCAGGAGCCTGACTTCATAACGGCCGTCCGCGGCACCGCGCCATTCCACCGCCGGCGCCCCGGGCTCGGCGGCCGACTTGGTGACGACGGTGATCTCATCCGCGACGACGAAGCAAGCCAGCAGCCCGATCCCGAACCGCCCCAGGAAGTCACCCCGCCCAGGCTCCAGAATCGCCGCGATGTCGCCCAACCCGCCGGGATCCCCGTCGACCCGCTTCGAGCTGCGCCCGATCGTCGCGAGGAACCGGTGGACCTCGTCCTCGGTCAGCCCGATCCCGCTGTCACGGACCTGGATCCCGGCTCCTGAGGTAGAGATCCGCACCACCGCAGGTGCGTCGGGCTCGACCACCCGCCGCGCGGTGATCGCATCGACGGCGTTCTGCATCAACTCCCGCAAGAAGACTCGCGGACTGGAATACAGATGATGCGACAGCAGGTCGACGATCCCCCGCAAATCCACCTGAAAGGAATGCGCGGACGACACTGTCCGCGCAGCGGATGCGGACGGGGAGACCAGCGGCTCATCAAACGACACGCGCCCGATGCTACGCACCCCCGACGACACCCGGCCCCGCAAACCCCCCAACCGACCCGCACGCGCTCGCAATCACACGATCGCGTCGAACTCTCCCTCCTTCACCCCCGCCACGAACGCGACCCACTCTTGCTTGGTGAAGCGAAGGACCGGGCCTTCGGGGTCACGGCTGTTGCGGACGTAGATCTCGTCCGGGCGGATGCTCGCGATCTCGACGCACGCGCCGTTCCCGCTGGACGCGCTGGCCTTGGTCCAGCGCGCCGTGGTGAAATCGCTGCTCATAGATGGGTTCCCTCCCGCTGAACGCCTCGTACCGGGAGTTATTACTACCCATGCGCGCAAGTGGGGAATCGCTCAGATTCCCCACCTGCGCACCAGCTTGCGCTATCACGCCAGGTCGTCGAACTCTCCGGCCTTGGCGCCTGCCAGGAACGCGGCGATCTCGGCTCGTGTGAAAGTCAGTACGGCCCTGTCAGGGTTCTTGGAGTCCCTGAGGTACACCACTCCGGGCTTCCCGGGTGCGAGTTCCACACACGCGCCGTTCGCGTTACTCGCGGCGGCCTTGCGCCATTGCAGGCCGTCGACGGTATTCGTCACTTGCCATCCTTTCTCGCGACCGCCGGCCCCGATGACCGGGCGGAAGACCAGTGTTCGTAGTTCCCGCGGGCGACTCGCATCAGGAACTTGCGGGTGTCAGCCGGGTTCAGAGCGGCGGCGGCCATCTTGGCGAACTTCTCGGCGATGGTCGTGATCTCGCTGTGGCCCCGCACGAAGAGCTCCGTGAAGATCCCTTCGAGGTAGCAAGTGGTGCTGGTCTTGGGGCCGTCCTCCAGATTCAGCAGCATGATCGCCGATGCTTCCATCCCCTCGTAGAAGCCGGCCGCATAGGGGACGATCTGGAGCGTCACGTTGTCCAGCATCGTGGCCCGGACGAGGCGATCGATCTGCTCTTCCCGCACGGCGCGCGTCCACGGGTCGACCCCGGCGGGGCGCCACAGCACGTTCTCATCGATGATGAAGTGCGCGCGCAGCGGGTCGTCGTCGCCGCCGTCCCAGATCCGGCGCTGCCGGTCCATGCGGATCTGGAGACGCTGTTCGACCTCGGCATCGGACTCGGGGGAGCCGTTGCGCACGAAGACTTCCCGGGCGTAGCGCTCGGTCTGGAGCATGCCGGGCATGAAGGTGGACTCATAGCTGCGCAGACTGCGCGCCTTCGACTCCAGCGCCACGTAGGTGGAGAACTTCCCGGAGATCGTCACCGCCGACGACTGATCAGCCGCCATCGCCTGCCGGCTCAGAGCCATCAGCTGGTCGCGACGCTGCGCCGGGACGCTGTACAGCTTGCACAGGTCCCGGACATCGCGGGCGACCGCTCCGCGCTGGCCGTTCTCCATCCGGCTGATCTTCGCGTCACTGCACTCCAGCCAGCGAGCGGCCTCGGCGATGCTCTTGCCGGCGGCCATTCGCAGCGTACGGAGTTCGTTGCCGAGCTCCCATCGCAGAACATTGATCCCGGACACCGGCTGGTTCCGCTGGCTGGCTCGCACCTGGGGCCTCCTTGCCGTCAGGCATGTTCCATACGCATGTGCGGTGGGCATATACCGAGTGAAAGTGCTGGTGGCAATTGACACCACTCCGATAGCGGAGCATCTTACAACTAAGACATGGGTGCGCGACAGGGCTCTGGGACCAGAACGTGGCCAGAACCACCCGCCCGGAGTAACGACAGAAAGCCGGGCCGACGTAGTGCGGCGTCGACCCGGCGAAGGAAGGCCCCCACCGACCCCACTCATCGAAGAGAAGGAAGAAGCCTCGTGAAGTATCGTACCCCGACACCCTCCGACGAATCGCAAGGGCTTGAGAAGTGTCCGCGGTGCGACCGCGGCCGTATCGGGTCCGCCCGGTTGACCTGCACCCTGTGCTTCGGTGCGGCGGTGGTGCAGCCCTGGGTCGCCGATCAGGAGAGGGCCCAGCGGGACAGCTGGGCGCGCTATCTGGCCAGGAAGGAGGGGCGGGTTTCCGACGGTGCGGATCCGGAGCTCGGCGAGTGCGCCAAGTGCTGGCCCACGCGGTGCCCGCAGTGTCCGTGGACGCCGCCGCCGTTCGGCGGGCCCGAGGCCGGTTCCGGGTCCGACTCCGGACCCGGGCTCGGGCTGGCGGCGTAGGCACGAGGACGGGAGGTGGCCGCGGACATGGAAGTGCTACTGATCATCGGCGGCGTCTTCGCCGCGTTCCTCATCGGGAGACTCGTACAGTTTCTGACCGACGCCAAGAGTGTGCTTGGCAAAGGCGGCGAACGGAACCCCAAGCGGCGGTAGGCACCACAGCACAACAGTGCGCCCCTCGCTCTGACGCTCAGAGCGAGGGGCGCACTGCGTGAACCGTGCCTCAACTCGCCATGATCTTCGCAGTGTTCTGCACCACGTTCACCTGGATGTTGTGCGTCGCCGAGGGATCCTCGTGCACAGTTCCATTCATGTCCTGCGTGATGTCCCCGTTGGCACCGTTGCAGTGCCCCGCCGGGACGCACGAGATGCGGTAGCCGCCGGCCGGAACGCTCAGCGTCACCTCCGCCGGCTGCCCGGCGGTGACTCGAATGTTCTGGATGTTCTGGATGTCCCCGACCACATGCAGATCGATCTTGTCGCCGATCGGCGCGAACACGTCCAGGTTCGCCGCGCTGACGTCGGTCGCCTGCACCCGGCCGTTCGCCGTCACGCTCACGTCCGCGGTGGTGGCCAGATGGTCCACGGTGACGTTGCCGCGGCCGGTGAACAGCCGCACCGCCGCGTCCAGGCCGGTGGCGGTGATGTCCGCCTGGTCGCTGGAGTGGTCCATCATCGCGTCGACCGACAGCGAGCGCGGGACCTCGATGTCGTACTTGGAGGAGCAGTCGCTGTTCGGGCAGTGCACACTGATGATCAGCTGGCCGCCGGCGGAGATGATCTGGCGCTGCACCGGCTCCAGCAGGGTGGCGCGGTCGGTGGTCCGGATGGTGACCCGGTCGCCGTCGGCGCCGTGCACGTTGATCGAGCCGTTGCCGTCGATGGCGATCAGGAGGCGCTGGACGTTCGTGTACGCGTACGTGTGCTTGCTCGTGCGCGGATAGTGGTGGATCAGCACGTTGCCGATCCCGGCCAGCCCGACCAGCACCAGCAGCGTGACGGCCAGGGTGCGGGTGAAGCGCCAGGTCCGGCGCCAACGCACCCGCCATGGCGATTCCGGCTCCTCGGGGAGCGCCGGCCGGGCGCCCCGGGTCCGAATCGGCACCGTTGCCTCGTCGCCGACCCCACCGCCGTCGCCGCCCTCACCGCCACCGAGGCCGTCCCGGTCGGCGAAGTCGTCGTCGAAATCCTCGGTCTCGGCCGCCGGCAGCGCCGACGTCGGATAGCGCGGTCCGTTCCCGCGCGTCGTGGCCAGGTCGTCGCGATAACCGTCCCCGTCCGGCTCGTCGAAAGACACTAAGCCCCACCTCCGCCGATTCCCTTACCCTGCGCAGGCGAGGCTAGCAGCGTCGAACGGCCGCTCGATGACCGGTCGCGGCTTTTTATCGGCGCTTTACCCCGATGATCTCTCAGGCGTCAGCCGAAACCGCGGCGGGCTTGACCGAAGTCAGCAGCAATTGCGCCACATCGACCACTTCCATGGATTCCGGCACTTCTCCGGCCTGCTTGCGGGCCGTGATGGAGTCGCCGAGCATCACCAGGCAGTACGGGCAGGCCGTGGAGATCACGTCCGGATTCGTCGACAGCGCCTCGTCGACGCGCTCGACGTTGATCCGCTTGCCGATCCGCTCTTCCATCCACATCCGCGCACCGCCGGCACCGCAGCAGAAACCCTTCTCCTTGCAACGGTGCATCTCCGTGTTCTTCAACCCCGGCACCTTCGCGATGATCTCGCGCGGCGGCGTGTAAACCTTGTTGTGCCGGCCCAAATAGCACGGGTCGTGATAAGTGATGTTCTGGTCGATCGGCGTCACCGGCGTCAATTTGCCCTCGGACACCAGCCGGTCCA
>JAEKKI010000303.1 GCA_019510485.1 Catenulisporales bacterium | reverse complement strand
CTTGGCATCGGCCTCGGCGGCGAACAGGCCCGGGATCATCTTGTAGACCGAGCCGTTGCCGACGCCGCTGAAGATGAACAGCGCCACGAAGCCGGTGACGAACACCGCCAGCGACGCGCTCTGGGAGGCGGCGTACACCATGGCCGCGCCGGCGGCCATCAGGCCGAAGTTCACCAGGCTCACCCGGGCGCCGCCGAACTTGTCGGCGAGCCAGCCGCCGACCGGGCGGGACAGCGAGCCCAGCAGCGGGCCGAGGAAGGTCACGTACGCGGCGTCGATCGGGGTGGCGAACTCGTGCTTGAACTGGACCTGCAGCACCTGGCCGAAGGCGAAGCCGAAGCCGATGAAGGAGCCGAAGGTGCCGATGTAGAGCACGGAGATGACCCAGGTGTGGCCGCGCTTGGCGACCTCGCGGATCGCGCCCTTCTCGGCGCTGCGGTTGGGCAGGTTGTCCATCCAGATCGCCGAGCCGGCCGCGGCCAGCACGATCAGCGGCAGGTAGATCCCGGCGACCAGGCCCGGGTGGCCCTTGCCGCTCCAGGCCAGCACCGCCAGGCCGACCAGCTGCACGGTCGCCACGCCGATGTTGCCGCCGCCGGCGTTCAGGCCCAGCGCCCAGCCCTTGAGCCGGTCGGGGTAGAAGGCGTTGATGTTCGTCATCGACGAGGCGAAGTTGCCGCCGCCGACGCCGGTGATCGCCGCCAGGATCATCAGCGTCGTGTACGACACCCCGGGCTTGACGACGAACGCGGCCAGGCCGCAGGGCACCAGCAGGATCGCGGCGCTGAACACCGTCCAGTTCCGGCCGCCGAAGCGGGTCACGGCGAAGCTGTAGGGCAGCCGCAGGATCGAGCCCACGGCGGCCGGCGTCGAGGTGAGGATGAACTTCCCGGCGGCGTCGATGTGGTAGGCCGGGCCGAGGAACAGCACCAGCACCGACCACAGCGACCAGACGGAGAAGCCGATGTGCTCGGACAGGATCGAGAACAGGAGGTTGCGGCGGGCGATCCGGCTGCCGCCGGCCGCCCACAGCGCTTTGTCCTCGGGGTTCCAGGTTTCCAGCAGGGTCTGGTCTTGCAGCGCGGACGCGTTGGCGTCCGCCGGCGTGATCGCGGTCACGGCTCTCCTCCTTCGGCGGTTTTCCGGCGGGTTCCGGTAAGCCTGACCGCACGCTATGAGCGGCCTGTTTCGCTGGTTTACGCTGCTGAAGTCGCTCCAGTGAGGAGTTCCGCATCCTTCCGGAAACCGGATGTGACATTCGGCCCGACCCACACCACACCCCGGTGCCGGCGCACCGCGTACACCGGCAGCCGCACGTCGGGGGCGTCCAGGGCGACGCCGGTGGCCAGGTCGAACACATCTTTGTACATGGGCGAGGCCACGGTCGCGGTGCCGTCCGAGCGCATGCCGGTCAGGCCCCGGGAGATGACCGAGGCGCCGCAGAACGGGTCCACGTTCCCGACCGCGTGCAGCGATCCGTCACTCAGCCGGAACACGGCGACCGGCTCGCCGTCGACCAGCGCGGCGACTCCGCGTCCCGGTTCCAGCTCCGCGTACTTGCACACGGGGGTCCACACGGCGTCCATGGCGTCCATGGCTTCTTCCTCGATCTCGGGAGCGGTTTCAGGAGCGATTCCGGTGCCGGGCATCAGCGCCTCCCCACCGTCAGCAGCGGCTTGATCTGGCCGCGCTCGGGCACGAACGCGACCGTCGGGTCCGGCGCCTCGGGCGCGTTGACGAACGTGGCGAAGCGGGCCAGCTTCACCGGGTCGTCGAGCACCGCGCGCCATTCGTCGGTGTAGGCCTCGACGTGCGCGGCGATCAGCGCCTCCAGGTCCGCGCCGCGGTCCTCGGAGTCGTCGATCAGGACGGCGCGCAGCTTGTCCAGGCCGCCCTCGTAGCGCTCGACCCAGGTGGCGGTCCGCTCCAGCCGGTCGGCCTCGGCGATGTACAGCGCCAGGAAGCGGTCGATGGTGCGGATCAGGGTGGCCTCGTCCAGGTCGGTGGCCAGCAGGTCGGCGTGCCGGGGCCGGGCCCCGCCGTTGCCGCCGACGTACAGGTTCCAGCCGCGCTCGGTGGCGATCACCCCGACGTCCTTGGACTGCGCCTCGGCGCATTCCCGCGCACACCCGGACACGGCCATCTTGATCTTGTGCGGGGCGCGCAGGCCCCGGTAGCGCAGCTCCAGGTCGATGGCCATCTTGACCGAGTCCTGGACGCCGTAGCGGCACCAGGTGGAGGGCGCCAGATCTTCGGCAGGTCGGCCAGCTGCGCGCCGAACAGGTCGATGCGCTGGCCGCCGGTGATCTTCGTGTAGAGGCCGAAGTCGCGCGCCACCTCGCCGATGACGATGAGCTTGTCCGGGGTGATCTCGCCGCCCGGGATGCGCGGCACGACCGAGTAGGAGCCGTTGCGCTGCAGGTTCGCCAGCGCGTGGTCGTTCGTGTCCTGCAACGCCGCCTGGCCGCCGTCCAGGACGTGCGGCTTGCGCGTGGTGCCCTCGGCTTCGGCGAGCAGGCCGCCCAGCGAGGCCAGGATGGAGGCGACGGCGGGCTTGCAGACGTCGCAGCCGTCGGTCACCGCGCCCTGGCCGCTCTGGGCCTGGCCCTGCGCGGCGGTGCCGTGCTTGGCCAGCAGTTCGGCGAAGGTGGCGATGCGGTCCCGGCGGACGACGGTGTAGAGCTCGGAACGGGTCTGGGTGAAGTGCTCGCAGAGCCCTGAGCTTCCGCCGGAGCCGTTCGCCTTGATCAGGCTCTTGATGGAGGTGACGCACGATCCGCAGCCGGTGCCGGCCTTGGTGCACAGGCCGATCTGCTTGGGCGTCACCTCGCCGTCACCCTTCTCGGCGAGGTCGTGGATCGCGGTGCAGATCGCGCCCTTGGTGACGTTGTGGCAGGAGCACAGCACGGCGGCGTCCGGCAGCCCGGCCGGGCCGACCGTCACGGCC
>JAEKKI010000157.1 GCA_019510485.1 Catenulisporales bacterium | reverse complement strand
CGAAGCCGGCGATCGTCAGGTGGTCCCGGTCGCTGTCCATGCCGCGCCCCCGTTGTTCGGTGTGTTCGTGTGTGCGTCCTGCTACACCACTAAGCGTAGATGGCGGTCGGCTGCGCGGATGCGGACGGTCTGTCCCCAGGTCAGCAGCAGCCGGTCGGCCTCGATGCCGTCGCCGAACACCACCAGCGACTCGCCCTCGACGCGCACCGTCAGCTCCCGCCCCGGCGGCAGCAGTCCCTCGGTGAGGTCGGCGCCGGTGGTCTGCGAGGGCCAGGCCTCGCGGACGAACCAGCCCAGCTCGGGGTCGGTCGGCGCGGGCAGCGGGACCGGACGCGCGCGCTGGCGGGCGATCGACAGCAGCCAGCCGGTCGCGCCGGTGCCGGAGCCGACCAGCAGGCCCGAGGAGGAGTGGCGCTCCTCGGCGCCTTCGGGGGTGGTGAGGAGGTAGCGCGCGGACTGGTGGCCGGAGTGGCCGAGGTAGACCTCGTTCAGGGCCAGCAGCGACTCGCCGTCGTCGGTGGCGGCCGCGACCATGGTGCGGGGCTCGAAGCGGGCCTTGCCGGCGCCGACGCGGGCGAGCAGGGGCTCGAAGTCCTGCGGGGAGTGGCGGACCAGGACGCCCATGTTGCTGCCGGGGGTCGGGTCGACGCCGATCACCGGCTGGCCGTCGAGGTACTTGGCGGTGTTCGCCACCAGGCCGTCTTGACCGACCACGACGACCACGTCTTCGGGTTCGAACAGGAAGCGCGGCAGGTCGGCGCGTTCGACCGTGCCGCGGCGCCATTCCCTGGGGATGCCCGCGGAGACGGTTTGAAGCGCTGAGGTGAGGGCTTCGTGCCGCTTCTTCACCGGAGAGAGGGAGAGGCCGCGGCGCTTCTGGACGAACTCCGCTTGGCCCCAGGTGCCTTGTTCGGCGACGATCTCGTCGCGTTCGGTGTGGCGGTGGACGAGGACTACGCGGGGGGCTACGGACATCGGGTTACTGCTCCGGGGCCGGGGCGGCGTCTACTGCTGCGCTGGTGGGGGCGGCCGAGCCGTTCGTCAGCTTCGTCAGCAGCCCGGTGATGACGTCCGGCGTGAGGTTCAGCGTCCCGATCTCCGGCAGCTGCCCGGCGAACTCGCTGGCCGTCAGTGCGAACAGCACGGTCCGGTCCAGGCCCGCGTAGGCGGTCAGTTTCACAGCCTCGATCTCGTTGTTCGCGGCGCCCAGCGCGCGGACGTCTTCCACGTTCGCCGCCGAGCGCAGGCGCAGCGCGTCTGCCTCGGCCGCGGCCTCGGCGCGGGTCAGGTCGGCGCTGGCCGCCGTCGTGATCCGGGCGCGCTCGGCCTCGGCCTCGGCGGCGATGCGCTCGGCCGCGGCCTGCTCGGTGGCGCGCCGGCGGGCGTTCGCCCCCTCCTGGGCCACCAGCTGCTCCTCCCGCACGGCGAGCTCGATCTTGCTCTGCAGCTCGTTCTCGCTGATCGCCCGCTCCCGCTCCACCGCCAGCGCCCGCCGCTCGAACCCGGCCCGGTCCGCCTCCTGCTGGATCAGCTCCCTGGTGGGCGTGCGCAGGGCGCGCTCGACGTCGGCCTCCGGCTTCACGGCCACCACCCGGACGCCGAGCACACCGATGCCGGTCTCGGCCAGCCGCTCGTCGGCCGCCAGCCCGCCGGTGACGCGCTCCTGCACCGCCGCCGTGCCGCCGGCCAGGGCGTCGGCCAGCTCCATGGTGGCGATCAGCGTCAGCGCGTGCTGCTGCGCGAGCTCGGTGAGCAGCACCGCCACCTGCTCCAGCGGCGTGGCCCGCCACTGGCCGCTCTTGTGGTCGACGGCGAAGTCCAGGCGCCGCGTCGCCACCCCGGGGTCGACGAAGCGGTAGGTCATCGAGGCCTGAACCGTGACGTCCTGGAAGTCCTTGGTCCGGGCGTGGAACAGCATCGGCAGCTCGCGGTCGTCCACCGGCACCTCGGCCAGCACCGCCGTCAGCGGCCGGAACCAGAACGCCTGGCCGGTGCCCTCGTGCGCGACTTCGCCGCGCTTGAGGTGGACGACGTGGTTGGTGGGGCTGCCCCGGAAGTGGCTCAGGAACAGCCGTTTGGTGATGTCCGCCATCGATTCCCCCCTGATGAGACTCGGCCTGACGGCCGAACGATGGTGCGACGGTAGCGGTTCGAGGGCCTTATCGTCAAGGTGACGAAATGGACGTCGACGTGCCGATCCGCCACCCCCGATCATTCCACCGGGTGACATCGGCCCGACTATCGGCTAAGAATCCTCAAGTCCCGGCGGCCCCCGGCCGACGACAACAACATGAGCATTCCTACACACATGACCGGGACCGTCACGCCCGTCGAAAGCCTTCCCGCCGCCCACGCGCCCGTCCATACCCCGACCCGCACCCCCGCCTCGCCCGTGGCGAACACCCTCGCCGCGGCGGCCGGCGGCTCCTTGACCGACTCCTACCTCTCGCTCCGTGCCGGGACCCAGGCGCGCGGCTTGCACGGGCAGCTGGTGCAGCAGCTCGGGCGGATGATCGTGGCCGGGGAGCTGGGGGCCGACCGGCCGCTGGTGCCCGAGGAGATCGGGCGGCGGTTCGAGGTCTCGCGGACCGTGGTGCGGGAGTCGCTGCGGGTGCTGGAGGCCAAGGGCATGGTGACGGCGCGGCCCAATGTGGGGACCCGGATCCGGCCGGTGCCGGAGTGGAACCTGCTGGACCCGGATGTGATCGAGTGGCGGGCGGCCGGGGTGGCGGGCCTGGACCAGTGCCGGGAGCTGGCCGAGCTGCGCTGCGCCTTCGAGCCGCTGGCCGCGCAGCTGTCGGCCGGGCGTCTCGCGGAGGCTGCAGCGGCCCGGCTGAACGAGCTGGCCTCGGCGTTGAAGCAGGCCGCGGCGAACGCCGACCAGGCTGCGTACGCCAAGGCCGACGGCGAGTTCCACGCGCTGCTCATCGCCGAGTGCCCGAACCGGATGGTGGAGCACCTGGCGCGGGTCGTGGGCGGCGCGGCCGAGAGCGCGGGGATGCGGCGGCGCTCCTGCGGTCTGATGAGCGACGCGGCGGCGGCGAGCCACCAGCGGCTGGCCGACGAGCTGGTGGCCGGGGACGGTCAGGCCGCGGCCGGTGTGATGCGCGCGATGCTCACGGCGCAGCTGGAGGAGCACGCCGCGGCGTATGGACTGCCGGGGCAGCGCGGGCAGTGATCGCCAAGCGCGTGACGGACGATGCCCGGTGAGCGGCGATACCCGCCGATCACCGGGTAACCGGTGACGGGGGAATACATCGGCGTGTCACAATGCTATGTCGCGTGCGATGCGGAACGACCGGGTGCGACCGGCCGGTTCCAGCACGCGATCGGAATCTTCCACACGAACCCGGCACAGAGCAAGACGGCCTCCGCACCTTGGGGACCGTATCCCGGCTCACGTCGGAAGCGGGTGGTTGCCATCCAGTAGCGAGAGGGTTTTCGTGTCGGCCAGCACTTCCCGTCCACTGCCCGCCGAGATCGCCGAGTCCGCCCACCTCGTGGCGCTCATCGAGCGGGGCAGGGCGCAGGGACACATCGCCGCAGACGAGGTGCGGCAAGCCTTCGAAGAGGCGGACATCCCGATGGCCAAGGCCAAGAGCGTCATGCGGGCCCTGACCACCGTCCTCCACGAGGAGGGCGTCGACCTGACGGTCAACGCCGCCCAGTCGGCCGGGGTCGCGCGCAAGCGCGTCGCCGCGGCCGCCAAGACCGCGGCCAAGAAGACGGCCACGGCCACCACCGGTGGCACCGCCACCAAGACCGCGCCGGCCAAGAAGAGCACGGCCGCCGCCAAGCCCGCGTCCGCGTCCGCTTCCGGCGACGCTGACAGCGCGGACGGCGAAGGCGCCAATGCCGCGGCCAAGAAGACCGCCGCGGCCGCCGCCAAGCCCGCCGCCGCGAAGAAGACGGCTGCCAAGAAGCCCGCGTCCGCGGCCGCCAAGGCCGAGTCCGGGGCCGACGGCGCCGAGACCGAGGGCGAGTCCGGCAACGGCCCGGCCAAGAAGACCGCGGGCAAGAAGGCCGCCGCGGCCAAGAAGACCGCGACCGCGGCGGGCGGCAAGAAGTCCGAGGACGAGGACGGCGAGGACGTCGAAATCGAGGAGGACCTCGACCTGGAGCTGGACCTGGAGGACGAGGAGGCCCCGGACCTGGAGGTCGCCGCCGCGCCCGAGGGGGAGGACTCCGAGGAGGCCGCCGAGCCGGACGAGGCGACGCCGGGCGAGGACAAGGAGGAGGGCTTCGTCCTGTCCGACGACGAGGACGACGCCCCGGCCCAGCAGGTCGCCTCCGCCGGCGCCACCGCCGACCCGGTCAAGGACTACCTGAAGCAGATCGGCAAGGTCCCGCTGCTCAACGCCGAGCAGGAGGTCGAGCTCGCCAAGCGCATCGAGGCCGGCCTGTTCGCCGAGGAGAAGCTGAACTCCGACGAGCCGCTGTCCCCGGAGTTCCAGCGCGAGCTGGACATCATCGCCGAGGACGGCCGCCGGGCCAAGAACCACCTGCTGGAGGCGAACCTGCGCCTGGTGGTCTCCCTGGCCAAGCGCTACACCGGCCGCGGCATGCTGTTCCTGGACCTGATCCAGGAGGGCAACCTCGGTCTGATCCGCGCGGTGGAGAAGTTCGACTACACCAAGGGCTACAAGTTCTCGACCTACGCGACCTGGTGGATCCGGCAGGCCATCACCCGCGCCATGGCCGACCAGGCCCGCACCATCCGCATCCCGGTGCACATGGTCGAGGTCATCAACAAGCTGGCCCGCGTGCAGCGCCAGATGCTCCAGGACCTCGGCCGCGAACCCACCCCGGAGGAGCTGGCCAAGGAACTGGACATGACGCCGGAGAAGGTCGTCGAGGTCCAGAAGTACGGCCGCGAGCCCATCTCCCTGCACACCCCGCTCGGCGAGGACGGCGACAGCGAGTTCGGCGACCTGATCGAGGACTCCGAGGCGGTCGTCCCGGCCGACGCGGTGTCGTTCACGCTGCTGCAGGAGCAGCTGCACTCGGTGCTGGACACCCTGAGCGAGCGCGAGGCCGGCGTGGTGTCGATGCGGTTCGGCCTCACCGACGGCCAGCCCAAGACGCTGGACGAGATCGGGAAGGTGTACGGGGTCACGCGCGAGCGGATCCGGCAGATCGAGTCGAAGACGATGTCGAAGCTGCGGCATCCTTCGCGGTCGCAGGTGTTGCGGGACTATCTGGACTGATCGGGGCTGACGGCCGTCGGTTGACCGTGCCGTGCGGAGGGGCTTGGAGCGTGAGTGCTCTGAGCCCCTTCGTTGTCGTGGTCACTCGTTGGGATGATCTCGCTGCCAGAGCGGAGAGAGCTTCGTCCGGGTTCGGCGGGCCGTAGCGAGGTGCGCATCCTGTTCGTCTTCGATCCGCGGCGACGGGCGGTGCTCTTGGTTGCCGGGGACAAAACGGGGCAGTGGAATGCTTGGTACCGCGTCGCCGTCCCGTTGGCGGAGGCCCGGTACGCCGCGTATCTGAAGGAGCAAGAAGAACGATGAGCACCCACAGCTACGACCGCCAGGGGTTCCTCGACGAATTCTTCCCCGATGCCTGGGACCAGGCCGAGATCGCCGCCGGCATGGAGCGACTGCGAGCCGAGCAGCGTGCCTTCCGCCTCGCCGAGATGCGGCGGCGGATGGGGTTGACTCAGGTCGAGGTGGCCGAGCGGATGGGAATCAGTCAGGGCCGTGTCTCCGCGATCGAGCACGCCCGGGACGGGGCCACGGAGCTGCGCACGCTAGCCGCGTACGTCGAGGCGCTGGGCGGTCGGCTGGAGATCGTCGCGGATTTCGGTGACGAGCGGCTGGCCTTCTCAGAGCCGGGCGACATGACTGCCGCCTGACGTACTGCCCTCCGCCAGAACCGACAAGGCCCCGACTCCGTCAAGGAGTCGGGGCCTCGCCGCAAGTGCAGCATTAGCAGTAGTCGTTATGTGACCGAACGTTCCGAGGGGCTGCTCAAGAGCTTCAAGCCGGGCGCCGTCGCGCCCGAGCTCAGCGCTCCTCCTCGGCGGCGACCTTCGGGGTCTCGGTCAGCTGGTCGGAGAAGTCGTGTATCTCGATGGCGACCTTGGCCAGGCTGTCGTTGTACTTCTTGCCGTGGTGGGCGCAGAACAGCAGCTCGCCGCCGCCCAGGACGACGCGCACGTAAGCAGCGGCACCGCAGCGGTCGCAGCGGTCGGAGGCCTTGTCACGTCGCACCTGCTTTCTGTGTGGTACCCGGAACAACATCAAAGCAGGCGTTCGGTGTTCCCGCGCTAGTGATTGGGAGTCAAAAGGGTCACGTTCGCTGAGAGCGTACGGGGAAAGGGCCCTGATCGCCGGGAAACTCAACGTTCGGTGTCGGTGGCGGCACGTAGCGTGAAGAGCGCACCATCAGAGTGTTGCGCCGGTCACATGGAACTCAGTGGGGGAAGCGCCCGGTACGCTGGCCCTGCCGCCGGTACCATTGATGCGTAAGTATGTTCGAGTTACTGAGTCGATCTTGAGTCGACGACGGAAAGGAAGGTCCGCAAGTGAGTCCGCAGGGCAGGCCCGCACCGTCCGCCGACAAGGACGGCTCCTATACCGCGCGGCACCTCCTTGTCCTCGAGGGCCTGGACGCGGTGCGCAAACGGCCCGGGATGTACATCGGGTCCAATGACGGCCGCGGATTGATGCACTGCCTGTGGGAGATCATCGACAACTCGGTCGACGAGGCGCTGGCCGGGTTCGGCGACCTGATCGAGATCATCCTGCACAAGGACGGCTCGGCCGAGGTCCGGGACTCCGGCCGGGGCATCCCGGTGGACGTCGAGCCCAAGACCGGGCTGTCCGGCGTCGAGGTCGTCATGACGATGCTGCACGCCGGCGGCAAGTTCGGCGGCGGCTCCTACGCCGCCTCCGGCGGCCTGCACGGCGTCGGCGCCTCGGTGGTGAACGCCCTCAGCTCGCGGGTGGACATCGAGGTCGACCGGGCCGGCTCGGTGCACGCCATGTCCTTCCAGCGCGGCATCCCCGGGGTGTTCGCCGGCGACGGGCCGGACGGCAAGTTCAAGCGCGAGTCGGGCCTCCGCAAGGTCGGCAAGGTCGCGCGCGCGCTCGTGTCGAATGCGGGCGGAGCCCGACGCGGCTCCCCGACCGGCACCCGGACCCGGTTCTGGCCGGACAAGCAGATCTTCCTCAAGGACGCCGACTTCGTCCTGGACGAGCTGAACAGCCGGGCCCGGCAGACCGCGTTCCTGGTGCCGGGGCTGACGATCAAGGTCGTCGACGAGCGCGACGGCGGGCACAACGAGGAAGTCTTCTCCTACGCCGGCGGCATCTCCGAGTTCGTGGAGTTCCTGGCCCCGGACCGGCCGATCACCGACACGCTGCGGTTCACCGGCTCCGGCAAGTTCACCGAGACCGTGCCGGTGCTCGACGAGCAGGGCCACATGACCCCCGCCGACATCGAGCGCGAGCTGGTCGTGGACGTGGCGCTGCGCTGGGGCACCGAGTACGACACCGTGATCCGCTCGTTCGTGAACATCATCGCCACCCCCAAGGGCGGCACCCACCTGGTCGGGTTCGGCAAGGGCCTGCTGAAGGCGGCCAACGAGCAGCTGCGCGCCGCCAAGCTGCTGAAGGTCAACGACGAGGACGTGATCCGCGAGGACGTCTACGAGGGGCTGACCGCGGTGGTCACCGTGCGGCTGGCCGAGCCGCAGTTCGAGGGCCAGACCAAGGAGGTGCTCGGCACCCCGGCGGCGAACCGGATCGTGGCCCGGGTCGTGGAGAACTCGTTCAAGGAGTTCCTCACCTCCGCCAAGCGCAACGACAAGCCGATGGCGCGCGCCGTGCTGGAGAAGATCGCCAGCGCCGCGCGGACCCGGATCACCGCGCGGCAGCACAAGGAGGCGCAGCGGCGCAAGAACGCGCTGGAGACCTCGGCGCTGCCGGCCAAGCTCGCCGACTGCCGCTCCGACGACGTGGACCGCTCGGAGATGTTCATCATCGAGGGCGACTCGGCGATGGGCTCGGCCAAGGCCGCGCGCAACTCCGAGTTCCAGGCGCTGCTGCCGATCCGCGGCAAGATCCTGAACGTCCAGAAGTCCTCGATCGCCGACATGCTGAAGAACGCCGAGTGCGCGGCCATCATCCAGGTCGTCGGCGCCGGCTCCGGCCGCTCGTTCGACATCGACCAGGCCCGCTACGGCAAGGTGATCCTGATGGCCGACGCCGACGTCGACGGCTCGCACATCCGCTGCCTGCTGCTGACGCTGTTCCACCGCTACATGCGGCCCATGCTGGAGAACGGGCGGGTGTACGCCGCGGTGCCGCCGCTGCACCGCATCGAGGTGATCGGCGCCGGGCGCGCGAAGAACGAGTACATCTACACGTACTCCGACAACGAGATGAAGCGCACGGTCGCCGAGCTGCTGAAGAAGGGCAAGCGCATCAAGGAGCCGATCCAGCGCTACAAGGGCCTCGGCGAGATGGACGCCGACCAGCTGGCCGAGACCACGATGGACCCCCGCCACCGCACCCTGCGCCGGATCACCGTCGCCGACGCCGAAGCCGCCGACCACGCCTTCGACCTCCTGATGGGCAACGACGTGGCGCCGCGCCGGGAGTTCATCATCAACTCGGCCGCGGTCCTGGACCGCTCCCGGATCGACGTCTGACGATGACGACGCCGGCGGGCCCGCTGGCCCCAGCCCCCACCACGGTGCTGCCCGCCGGCCGCGCCCCGGTCTGCCGGGCGGTGATGGACTGGCTGGGCGATCCGGCGGCGCCGCGGGTGCTGCTGGTGACCGGGCCGGCGGGGACGGGGAAGACGTTCACGCTGGCGTGGACCGCCTCGGAGCTGGCGGTGCTGGCGGAGGCGGCGGACGATGAGCGGTTCGCATGGGTGTCGGCGCGGGGCCTGACGCCGCGGGTGTTGGCTTGGCAGTTGGCGGGGCAGTTGGGCGTTACGGTCCGGGCTGCCGGGGAGTTGGCGGCGGTGCTGGCGGGGCGGTTGCGGGGGAGCGCGGGGCCTGGTGGCGGGCTTGGCGCCGGTGCCGGCGCGCGCGAAGACCGAGTGGCGGTCGGCGACGGCTTTGGCGGGACGGTGCAGGTTGCGGGTTTGGGGGGCGGAGAGCTTGCCGCTGGTGTGCGCGGCGATGCGGCGAGCAGAGTGCACGTGGGCGGTGCGCCGGCCGAGGCGGGCGCGAGTGGGAATGCGGCGAACGGCGGCCCGGCGGTCGGCGGCGGCGTTGGCGTTTCGGCGAACGGGGTGCAGGTAGCCGCGCATGCCGCCGGTGCGGTCGGCGATGAAACGGCGAACGGCAGTCCGGCGATCGGCGTTGGCGGCCCGGCGATCGGAGCCCAGCGGACTGCGGACATCGCCGGCGCGTCAGCGGTCGCGAGCGTTGCCGGTACGCCGATCGAGGCGCAGCGCGTCGAGGGCTTGACCGGTCAGGGTGTTGCTTTGGCGAACGGCGGCGAGTCGGCTCCCGATCTGCCCTTCGCGACCCGATTGAATCTTCCCGGCAGCCGGTCCGCGACGTGGGATCTCCTGTCCAGCACCGCCGCCGCGCCCTACGAGACCGGGCGCTGGTCGCGTATCACGATCCTGATCTCCGAACTCGACCTCGCCGGGCACCTGCGCGACGGATCCGCACGCGCCGCGGTGGTCTCCGAGCTGATCGCGCCGTTGATCGCGGTGCCGGGAGTGCGGCTGATCCTGGAGTCGCGCGAGGCGGATCTGCCCGGACCGACGACCGTGATCGACCTGTCGGAGCCGCGCTGGACCGACAAGGCTGAGTTCGCGGCGTGGCTGGACGACCTGGTGCCGTCCGGGGGCGCGGCGGCGCCGCAGGCGTATCCGAACCCGAGCAAGGCGCGCGAGATACTGAGCCTGGCCGTCAATCGGCACGCCGGGCTGCTCGCGGCCAGCGACGAGCGGCCGTGGAAGCTCGCGGCGGTGCCGTTCGACGTCGCCTTCCGGGAGGGGATCGCCGACCAGATCGTGCTGGAGCCGGCGAACCTGGTGCTGGTGCAGCAGCCGGCGTTGTCCACCGCCATCGACGCGCTCGGCGCCGCGGTGTCCCCGGGCACGCGTGCGGCGTGGCGGGTCGCCGGGCAGGCGCTCACCAACGCTGTGAGCGTCCCCGAGCGGGCCGCGATCCTGCACGGCGCGGCTCTGGCTGTCGGGGACCATTCACTGGCCGAAGCGGTCGCGCCCTACACCCGCGGCATCCGGCCCTCCGACGGCGCTCCCATCGGCGACCCCACGCGGTGGCTCACCCGCTGGGCCGGCTGGCGTCCGCTGCCGCCGGACACTCCGCGCCCGACGCCGTGGCCCGGGCCGGTGGCGGCGCTGGCGATGAGCCAGGACACCGAGCCGTCGCAAGAGGTTGATGATGAGCCGGAGCGGCCGCGGACCCTCGTCGCCATCGACGACCTGGCCCGCGCCTACCGCCTCGATCCGCGAGACGGCCGCATCCTCGCGCGCCCCGCTGTCCCGGTCATGGTGAAAGCGCGAGCCGTGGCGGTCGTGGACGCCGCGCCGAGCCTGGTGCTCACCGACGCCAGCCGACGACTGGCGGCCCTCGGGCCCAACGCGCCGCGCGGTCTGGTGTCCGCGGTGCGGGACGTACTGCCTGACACCGCCGTAACGGCCGTGTCGGTGGCGCGTGAGGCATTGGTCTTCGGTTCCGCGGACGGCTGCGTACACGTGTGGGACACCGTCACCGAGGAACTGATCGCCGATCCGGAGGATCAACACTCCGGGGCGATCACCGCCGTGTCCGCGATCTGGATGCCGGACGTGGACGTGCTGTTCGCCCTGTCCGGCAGCCTCGACGGCACCTTCCGGCTGTGGGCCGTGCCCGCCGACGCCAGCCTGCTGCCGGTCGAGGACCGCGGCATGCCGGTCACGGCCATCACCGCCGCGCTGACCGGCGTGGGCCCGGTCGCGGCCGTCGCGTGGGCCGACGGCCACCTCACCGTGTGGGACCTCGCCGAGGCGCGCACCGGCCGGCCGATCCCGCTGGGCTGGGTGCCCAAGGCGCTGGCGCTGGGTGAAGACGGGCTGCTCGTGGCCGCCGGCGAGGACGGCGTCATGGCGATCGACCTCCACCTCGCGGACTTCTTCGAGGGCTGAGTGGCTTCGAGGGCTGAGCGGTTGCGGAGCTACGCAGCCTCCAACAACCCTTCCCGCAAAGCCCCGATCTCCGCAGCCGTCACCCCGTGCGCGATCAGATACGCCTCAGCACTGCCAAACCGTGCCCGCACGTGTGCCAGCGACCCGGTGATCAAGTCAGCGTTGATCTTGTACTGGAACACGATGTCCCCTGGATCCGCACCGAGCTGCGCGTTCGTCTCCAGATAGTCGTCGACGATCGCCTTCTCCTCGACCCCCACCACATCCAGCACCAACGCGACCAGGACCCCGGTCCGGTCCTTCCCGGCCGTGCAGTGCACCAGCGCCGGCAACGCGGCCGACCCCGCCAGCGTCCGCACCGCATCGGCGAAAACCCTCCCGCTGCCGTCCAGCCACGACAGGTACAGGTCGAACAGCGTCGCGTCCGGGTTGTCCTCGGCCTCCAAACTCGGCGGCGTGTTGACCCGCGCCACCGCGAGCGACCCCAGCGCGTCCGGCCACGCCGCGATCTCATAGCTCTGCCGCAGGTCGACCACCGTCCGCAGCCCGATCGACGCCAGCCACTCCCGGTCCCCGTCCGTCAGTCCGTTGAGTCGCGCGCTCCGCAGCAACCGCAGCGGTCGCAGCGCCCGCCCCGAGGCCGTCAGCAACCCCCCGACATCCCGCGCGTTCCGAACCCCGACCAGCGGCAGATGCGTCATATCAGCGGATCTTATCGATCGCGTCCACCCGCAGCTCCAACGGCGTCGCTTCCGCCTTCCCGCAGCTCTCCGCTCGCGGCACCGGAGCGTAAGCGCCGTGGACGGCGACCTCATACCCGCGCCCGTCTTCGTGCTCGACGACCACCGTCCACGCCGGTTCCGGATCGCCGGCCGTCTTGACCGCCGAGGCGACCACGAGCGCGCCCGGCCGGTATTCGTCCAGTTCCGCCCGGACCGCCAGCTCCGCCGCCTGCCCGGGCCGCTCCCACGTCGAGCGCCCCCGGCAGCCGTCCGGCACCATCCGCCCGTGCCGCGCCTCGGCCAGCACCCGTATGGCCTGCGTCGCGTCGAGCCGTCCGTAGAGGTATCCGGACGGCAGCACCACGCCCGTCGGCGCGAACTTGTGCCCGCCGACATGCGTGATCTCCCACACCGCCGGCGCCGGAGGCCCGGCCGGAAACACCGCGTCCGCCGCCACCACGACCCGCCGCCCCAGCGTCGCGCAACACGCGTCACGCCGGCCGTTGGTGCAGATCCCGAGAATCGGCGTGTCCAGGAACGTGTGCTCCAGCGCGGCCACGGCCCGCCGGTCGCCGGCGTCCAGCGCCGCGAAGTCGACCTTCAGCAGGTCGGCGGGATCGGCGACCTCGCCGGTGGCCAGCCAGGTCCGCAGCGGATGGGTCGAGGCGGCGAACCAGCGGCGGCGCGGCGGATCGTGGTCGTTGCTCCCGTCCGGGCGGCGGATCAGGCACAGCCGCACGCCGGTCCCGGCGGTACGGCCGTCCAGCTCGCCGCCGAGCGCCGGATCCAGCCGGCTGTCGGTCGCGGCCACCCGGCCCCACGGCCCGGGCTGCTCCAGCAGCAGCCACGCGCTCTGCGTCGCCGCGGTTCCGGCCACCGGCTCGCCCAGCTCGCGCGAGAGCAGAGCGCACGCGTGGGGCTGGGGCGCCGGGAGTTGATCGTCACGCATAGGTATGAACTTACCTGTCCGGCAGATCCCGCATACGGGTTGGCCATCGCGGGCACCCGGGGCCACGATGGTGGCGAGAGCAAGGTCCGGGGCACGCCTATGAGGTAGGCAGGTGCACGATGTCCAATACTCAGCAGTCCGAGAACGGCGAGGGCGCCAGCGGATCCGCCGCCCCGGAAGCCCGCCGCTACGGCTTCCCCGCCGTGCACGACCACGAAGTCTGCGCGGTCCGTATCAGCAGTCGCGAAGACGGGGAAAACGACTCCCCGGCACCCGCGCGAGTGCAGCTGATCCGCTGGCGTGAGGGCTCCGGCGCACTGGTCAAGGACCTGCCGCTGGACCGCCTCTACGTCTGGGCCCGGGCCGGCCGCGTGAGCTTCGGCGACAAGGCGGGCACCACCGTCGACATCGTCCTCCTCGGCGAGCCGGAGACCAAGGCCCTGAAGCTCGGCACCCCGTGGCCGATCACCCACAGCCGTACCAGCGCCGCGTCCAACATCGCGCACGGTGTGGTCGATGATCTGAGGAACGCCGTGACCTTCCCGGCGTCCTTCCCGCGCATGATGCGGATCAGCGGCGAGCGCAACGCCGTCCTGGACGCCCTGGTCGCCTGGTGCCAGAGCGAGATCCCGGGCGTCCACATCCTGCGCGGCTGGCCGCGCGGCTCCGAGCGCCCTTCGCATCACCAGGTCAGCGGCCTGCCGCACAAGGGCCTGCTCGGCGATCACGGCTGGCTGCCGGACACCGTCGGCGCCCAGCCCTCCGGTTGGTCACCGTTCGGTAACGATCGCAACGCGCACAGCGCGGCGGCTCGTCGTAAGGCGCATGAGCACCCTTCAGGAGCTTGAGCTCGCGGCCGCCCGGCCGAAGGACGCGGCCTACGGCGAGGACGCCAAGATCGTCTGCGACAACCTGGTCCGGATCTACAAGACCGACGGCATCGAGGTCCAGGCCCTGCAGGGCCTGGACCTGCTGGTGCGGGCCGGCGAGCTGATCGCGGTCGTGGGCGCCTCCGGCAGCGGCAAGTCCACGCTGCTCAACATCCTGTCGGGCCTGGACACCCCGACCGCGGGCGTGGCCCGGGTCGGCGGCTACGACCTGCTCACCCTCAAGGGCCGCGACCGGCTGCGCTACCGGCGCGAGACGGTCGGCTTCATCTGGCAGCAGACGGCGCGCAACCTGCTGCCGTACCTGAACGCCGCCGACAACGTGGCGCTGCCGATGGGCTTCGCCGGCAAGCGGCGCAAGTACGCCCGGCGCCGCGCCGAGGAGCTGCTGGAGATGCTGGGCGTCGGCTACTGCGCGGCCCGGCATCCCGGCCGGATGTCCGGCGGCGAGCAGCAGCGGGTGTCGATCGCGGTGGCGCTGGCCAACGACCCCGAGGTGGTGTTCGCCGACGAGCCGACCGGAGAGCTGGACAGCGGCACCAGCCGGCAGGTCTTCGAGGCGCTGCGCACCGCCAACTCCGAACTCGGCGTCAGCATCGTGGTGGTGACCCACGATCACGGGGTGACCGAGCAGGTGCAGCGGACCGTGGAGATCCGAGACGGCCGCACCAGTACCGAGGTGCTGCGCCGCGGCGGCGAGGCCGGCGGCCCGGTCGAGCAGTTCGCGGTGCTGGACCGCGCCGGACGCGTGCAGCTGCCCCGGGAGTACCTCGACGAGCTGCGGATGCGGGACCGGGTACGGCTGACGAAGGACTCTGATCATGTCGGGGTGTGGCCGGATCTGGGCTCCCCGGTCCAAACGCCGATCCAACCGGGGGAGTAGGACATGATCGAGGTCGAGGGGCTGCGCCGGACTTTCGGGTCGGGGGCGGGCGAGGTCCACGCCGTCGACGGCGTGTCGTTCACGGTGCCCGAGGGCCAGCTGTGCGCGGTCGTCGGGCGTTCGGGCTCGGGGAAGACGACGCTGCTGAACCTGATCGGCGGCCTGGACAAGCCGGACGCCGGGCGGATCAGCGTCGACGGCAAGCAGCTGGCCGGGCCGGGACGGAGCCTGGGGGAGAAGGAGCTGGCGGCGCTGCGCCGGGACCTGTTCGGGTTCGTGTTCCAGTCCTTCGCGCTGATCCCGATCCTCTCGGCGGCCGAGAACGTCGGCATCCCGCTGCGGCTGCGCAAGACCGCGGTCGGCGAGCGGGAGGCGCGGGTCGAGCTGCTGCTGAACATGGTGGGCCTCGGGCCGCACACGAAACAGCGGCCCGGGGAGCTGTCCGGCGGGCAGCAGCAGCGGGTGGCGCTGGCCCGGGCGCTGGCCAACGCGCCGCGGGTGCTGATCGCCGACGAGCCCACCGGGCAGCTGGACTCCGAGACCGGCCGCGCGGTGATGCGGCTGCTGCGCGCGGTGGTGGCCGCGGAGAACGTGACGGCGCTGGTGGCCACCCACGATCCGCTGATGATGGAGCTCGCCGACCGGGTGATCACGATCGGCGACGGGAAGGTGGTCGCGGATACCGCGGACTCGGGGGCTTCAGCGGTCGCGGGGGCGCCGGCTTAGGAGATTTCTCCAGACCCCGGACGCCCTCAGGGCGTTCCGGTCCGGCGCAGCCTCTTCCGTCAGCGCCGATGAGGGAGCACCGCGTGCTCGGCGCCTCTTGGGGACGACGGCGGTTGCCCTGCCACATCAGGGCAACCGCCGTCGTATGGTCTAGCCCGCCGCCTCCACCGGACTGGTCACGAACCCGATCGGCACCTCCACCGGCACCCCCGACCCGTCCCGCCGCGGGTCCACGCTCGGCAGCGGCACCGGCGTCCCGGTCTCCGAGCACGCGTACGCCGGGGCGTTCACCGCCCACGCCGCCACCAGCCGGTGCTCGCCCTTCAGGAACCGCTGGCAGCGCACGCCGCCGGTGGCCCGGCCCTTGGTCGGATACAGGTCGTACGGCGTGGCCTTGATCGTCGTGGCGGTGTCCACCAGCGCGTCGTCGCTGCCGGCCATGGAGACCACCAGGCCGTCGCGGCCCGGGTCGACCGCGCCGAAGAAGATCACCGAGGCGTCCTCGCCGAGGCTGATGCCGGCCATGCCGCCGGCCGGGCAGCCCTGCGGGCGCACCAGCGCGGCGGAGTACTTCAGCAGCTGGGCGTCGTCGGTGATGAAGACCAGCTCCTCCTCGCCGGTGCGCAGCTCGGTGGCGCCGGCCACGGTGTCGCCGTCCTTGAGGGTGATCACCTCGAAGCTGTCGCGGTTCCTCGGATAGTCCGGGACCACCCGCTTGACCACGCCCTGCACCGTGCCCAGGGCCAGCCCTGGCGAGTCCGGCGCCAACGAGCACAGGCACAGCACCCGCTCGTCCTCTTCCAGCCGCACGAACTCCGAGGCCGGGGCGCCGCCGGACAGGCTCGGCGCGACGGCCGAGGCCGGCAGCACCGGCAGGTCGATGACCGGGAAGCGGATCAGCCGCCCGGTCGTGGTGACCGCGCCGACCTCGCCCCGTATCGTCGAGGTCACGACCGAGGCGACGGCGTCGTTCTTGCCGCGCTCGCCGCCGGTGCCCAGGGTCGTGACGCCGGAGGCGGTGCGGGCCAGCAGGCCGGTGGCCGACAGCAGCACCCGCACCGGCTCGTCGGAGATCTCCAGCGGCTTGGCCTCGAACACCGGCAGCGCGCCCTCGACCAGGACGCTGCGCCGCGGCGTGGCGAACTGCTTGGAGATGGCGGCCAGCTCGTCGGAGACCACCTTGCGCAGCAGGGTGTCGGAGTCCAGGATCGCGGTCAGGTCCTTGATCTCGCCGGTGAGCTTGTCCCGCTCGTTCTCCAGCTCCAGCTTGTCGAACCGGGTCAGCCGGCGCAGCGGGGTGTCCAGGATGTACGTGGCCTGCTTGTCCGACAGCGCGAAGGCGGCGATCAGGTTCTCCTTGGCCGCCGCGGCGTCGTCGGACTCGCGGATGATGCGGATCACCCGGTCGATGTCGACCAGCGCGATCAGCAGGCCCTCGACCAGGTGCAGCCGGTCGCGGCGCTTGGTGCGGCGGAACTCGGTGCGCCGGCGGACCACCTCGAAGCGGTGGTCGAGGTAGACCGACAGCAGTTCCTTCAGGCCCAGCGTGAGCGGCTGGCCGTCGACCAGGGCCACGTTGTTGATGCCGAAGGACTCCTCCAGCGGGGTCAGCTTGTACAGCTGCTCCAGGACGGCCTCGGGGTTGAAGCCGGCCTTGATCTCGATCACGAGCTTGAGGCCGTTGAACCGGTCGGAGAGGTCCTTCAGGTCGGTGACGCCCTGCAGCTTCTTGCTCTGCACCAGCTCCTTGACCTTGGCGATCACCTTCTCCGGGCCGGTGTTGAAGGGCAGCTCGGTGACCACGATGCCCTCGCGGCGCGCCGTCACCTTCTCGATCCTGGCGGTGGCGCGCATCTTGAACACGCCGCGGCCGTTCTCGTAGGCGTCCCGGATGCCCTGCTCGCCGATGATCTGCCCGCCGGTGGGCAGGTCCGGGCCCGGGACGAAGCGCATCAGGTCGTCCAGGGTGGCGTCCGGGTGCTTGATCAGGTGCCGGGCGGCGGCCACCACCTCGCCGAGGTTGTGCGGCGCCATGTTGGTGGCCATGCCCACCGCGATGCCGGCGGCGCCGTTGACCAGCAGGTTCGGGAACGCGGCGGGCAGGACCTGCGGCTCGCGCTCCTGGCCGTCGTAGTTCGGCCCGAACTCGACCGTGTCCTCGTCGATCGAGTCGGTCATTATCATCGCCGCGGGCGAGAGCCGGGCCTCGGTGTAGCGCATGGCCGCCGGCGGGTCGTCGCCGCCGAGGGAGCCGAAGTTGCCGTGCCCGTCGACCAGCGGGATCCGCATCGCCCAGGACTGCGCCATGCGCACCAGCGAGTCGTAGATCGCGGTGTCGGAGTGCGGATGCAGCTTGCCCATGACGTCGCCGACGACGCGGGCGCTCTTGACGAACCCGCGGTCCGGCCGCAGGCCCATCTCGTTCATCTGGAACAGGATCCGCCGGTGGACCGGCTTGAGCCCGTCCCGCGCGTCGGGCAGGGCGCGCGAGTAGATGACCGAGTACGCGTACTCCCGGTACGAGTCCGAGAGCTCGTCGGCGACGTCGACGTCGATGATGCGTTCTTCGAAGTCCTCGTCGGGCTCGGGGGTGGTGCTGCGGCGTGCCATCTTTCGTGCGGCTCCTGCTCTTCGCGCTGCGATGCGGGTGACCGCCCTATTGTTGCGCGTCGCGCCGACACTCCGGTGCAGGAGGCCACAAGGGGGCCTGTGGAAGGTGCTGTTGTGCCGTCTTGTCCGCCGAGAGCGAACGCCGATCGCCGGATTTCACCCACGACCGTCACGCTTCCGTGAGTCAACAGGCCCGCACGCGGCCCCGCAAGTGTCAGGATGGACTCATGCCCAACTCGCAGCCGTCCTCCGCCCGCCCCGCCCACCACGGACTGCTCGCCGCCATCGAGCGCAGTGGCTATTACCCGGCGCTGGTCGCCGAGGCGGTCGAGGACGCGGTCGGGTCCGAGGCGGTGCTCGGCCACCTCGTGCACCAGGAGACCACCTTCGACGCCGACGAGGTGCGCCGGCACGTCACCGTGCTGGCCGTCACCCCGACCCGGCTGATCGCCGGGCACACCGACGAGTACGGCTCCGACGACCCGATGGCGCCGGTGCCGCCCGGCTCGCCGGAGTCGGCGTCCGGGGCGAAGGCGTACGCCACCACCTCCACCGAGACGGTGCCGCTGCACCGCATCTCCTCGGTGGTGGTCAGCCGGGTCGTGGAGGACCCGGCCAGCCACAAGCCGGGCACGCCGCCGCGCGAGGTGGTGCTCACCATCGGCTGGGGCGTGGTGAGCCGGCTGGACCTGGAGCCGGCCAACTGCGGCGACCCGCACTGCGACGCCGACCACGGCTACACCGGCACCGCCACCGCCGACGACGTGATGATCCGGGTGTCGGCCGAGGCCGACGGCGCCGACGCCGTCAGCGAGACCCTGGCGTTCGCCCGCGCGCTCACCGACGTGGTGACCGCCGCCGGCGGTGCCCGGACCGGGCGCTGAGTGACTTCGCCAAGCGTGAGCGACACCGGCCCCGTTCTGCCCACCTATGGCCGCAGCGCCCTGTCCGACCTCCTCCCGGCGGTCCTGGCCGCGCTCGGCGTCGCCGACGCCCCGAACCCGCTCGGCCTGGCCCCGACCCGCCGAGCCTGCGTCTTCCTCGTCGACGGCATGGGCGCCCGGCTCATCGAGCGCAACGCCGACGTCGCCCCGTTCATGGCCGCGGCGCTGCGTACGAACCCCGACCTGACGGCCGGCTTCCCGTCCACCACCGCCGCCAGCATCGGATCCCTGGGCACCGGCCTGCCCTCCGGCGCCAGCGGCATGCTGGGCTACCGGGTCCTGGTGCCCGGCACCCACCGGATGATCAACCTGCTGAGATGGGACGCCCCGGTGGACCCCGTCGAATGGCAGCCCCATGAGACCGTCTTCGAGCGCGCCGAGCGCGAGGGCATCGAGGTCACGCAGGTCACGGCCGCCCGCTTCCAGGACTCCGGCCTGACCCGCTCGGTCCTGCGCGGCGGCGCGTTCACCGGCGCCGAGTCGCTGGCCAACCGGGTCACCGGGGCGCTGGCGATCCTGCGCGACGCCGCCGAGCGCGAGGCCCGGGCCCTGGTCTACCTCTACTACGCCGACCTGGACGCCGCCGGGCACGTCAACGGCGTCGCCTCCGAGACCTGGCGGGAGCAGCTGGCCACTGTCGACGCCACGGTCCGCGAGCTGGTCGACCGGCTTCCGGCCGGCACCACGCTCTACGTCACCGCCGACCACGGCATGGTCGACGTCCCGGCCGACCACCGCATCGACGTCGACGAGGACCCGGAACTACAGGTCGGCGTCCGCCTGCTCGGCGGCGAGGGCCGGGCCCGGCACGTCTACGCCAAGCCCGGCGCCGCGCGCGACGTGCTCCAGATCTGGCGTGAGGCACTGGAGGACATCGCCATCGTGCGCTCCCGCGAGGAGGCCATCTACGAGGGCTGGTTCGGCTCGCCGGAGATGGTGGCCGCCGACCTCGCCCCGCGCATCGGCGACGTGGTCGCGGCGCTGCTCGACGACTGGGCCGTGATCGCCACCCGCCGGGAGAAGCTGGAGTCCCGGCTGTTCGGCATGCACGGCTCGCTGTCGGCGGCCGAACAGCAGATCCCGCTGCTGGTCTTCGCTTCGGGCCAGGCTCCGTAGTCTTCCGTAGACGCACCCGATCCGGTGGTTCCACAAGGGAGATCGGTGCCAGGATGGCGCCCATGCGCCAACCGAGGACCTCACCCCTTATCTGCGTGGACCAGCTCGCCGCCGACGTCGCCTGCGGCACCGCGCCGATCCTGCTGGACATCCGCTGGAAGCTCGGCGAGCCGAGCGAATACGGGTACGGCGTCTATCTCCAGGGGCACATCCCCGGCGCGCGCTACATCAGTCTCGACGAGGATCTGGCCGAGCACCCCGACGCGCCGGTCGGCCCGCGCGGCCGGCATCCGCTGCCGGATCCGGAGCATTTCGCCGCGGCCATGAGACGGGCCGGGGTCCGCGCCGACCTGCCGGTGGTGGTGTACGACGACGGCGACGGCACCCAGGCCGCCCGCGCCTGGTGGCTGCTGCGCCACCACGGCCACCCGGACGCGCGGGTCCTGGACGGCGGCTTCGCCGCGTGGCGGGCCGCCGGGCATCCGGTGCAGGAGGACGAGCCGAAGACCTCGGCGGCCGAGGGCGACTTCGAGTCCCGGGTGCCGGGCATCTTCACAGTGCTCGACCACGAAGGCGCTGCCGCCGTCGCCGCGGCGGGCGTCCTGCTCGACGCCCGCGCCGGAGCCCGCTACCGCGGCGAGACCGAGCCGATCGACCCGGCGGCCGGCCACGTCCCCGGCGCGAGGTCCGCGCCGACCACCGGCAATCTGGCCGCGGACGGCCGGTTCCAGACCGGGGCGGCGCTGGCCGAGCGGTTCGCAGAGCTCGGCGTCACACCGGAGCACGGCGAAGACGTCGCGGTGTACTGCGGCTCCGGAGTCACCGCCACGCACGAGATCCTGGCGATGGCCGTGGCCGGGATCGCGCCGGAGAGCGTCGCGCTCTACGAGGGATCGTGGAGCGGGTGGGCATCCGACCCCTCACGCCCGGTCGCCACCGGCGAGTCCTGAGTCACTCCTGAGACGCATATCACCCGATCGTCGCACTCGCCACGTTGACTCGCCACGGAGCCCGGCCATAACTTAGGCATGCCTTACTTCAGTAAGGCATGCCTAAGCGTCCACGGACGAGCGAGCAATGAAGGGACGGGGCGCGGTGCTGACAGATGCCTTCCCGAGTTTCCTGATCGGACTCCGAGAGGGGCTGGAGGCCGGGCTGGTCGTCTCCATCCTGCTCGCCGCCCTGGCCAAGGCCGGTCGCAAAGACCGGGTCGGCCCGGTCTGGCTGGGCATCGCCGCGGCCGTCGGGCTGAGCCTGTCCTTCGCCGCGGTGCTCACCTTCACCTCGGCGCATCTGCCGCCCAAAGCGCAGGACGTGTTCGGCGGCGTGCTGTCGCTGCTGGCCGTCGGCTTCGTGACCACGATGGTGTTCTGGATGCGCCGGGCCAGCGCCTCGATGTCCGGGGACCTGAAGGCCAAGCTGGCCGCCGCGCTCGGGGCCAGTACCGGGGTGCTGGTGTTCACGGCGTTCGCCGCGGTGGCGCGCGAGGGCCTGGAGACGTCGCTGTTCCTGTGGACCACGGCGCAGACCGCGCACGAGAAGAGCGGTCCGGCGATCGGGGCGGTGTTCGGCATCGCGGTCGCCACGCTGCTGTGCTGGGGCTTCTATCACCGGGCCCTGAAGCTGAACCTGGCGAAGTTCTTCAAGGTCACGGGCCTGGCGCTGGTGGTCATCGCCGCCGGCGTGGCCGCCTACGGCCTGCAGGACTTGCAAGAGAGCGGTGTGGTGGGCGGCTTCACGTCCTACGCCTGGGACCTGAGCGCGCACATCGATCCCAACGCCTGGTACTCCACGCTGGTGGCCGGGACGCTGAACCTGACGCCGAAGATGACATGGCTGTCTGTGGCCGGATATCTGGCCTACCTGGCGCCGGTGCTGTTCTTCTACCTGCGGCCGGCCGCCGCGCCGAAGCCCGCGGCGGTGCCGGCCCCCCAGACCGCCGAGGCGGCCCCGACGGCTCAGGCTCCGCTCCCCACCGCCGAGTCGGCGGACACCCCGGCCGCCTCGGCCCCTTCGAAGCCTTCGACCCCCTCGGCCCCGCCGCGCAAGCCGGCCCCGCGCTGGGCCATGGGCACCGCGGTCGTCGCGGTGCCGGCGGTGGCGGCGGTGGCCGTGATCATCGCCGTCGGCCCGGCCTCCTCAGCCAAGTCGGACCAGACCGTCGAGGTCTCGGCCGCCTCCTGCGGCGAGGGCTTCGGCGACCTGAGCACCGGCGAGCACGTCTTCCAGATGAAGAACACCGGCGACGTGCCCGCCGAGGTCTACCTGCTGGACCCGGCGACCAACGCCGTCTACGGCGAGATCGAGGGCCTGGCCCCGGGCACCACCCGGCCGCTGACCGCCACGCTCGGCGCCGGGACGTACGCCTGGCGCTGCGTCCCGAACGGCAAGGGCGCGGTCACCTCCGAGGCCAAGCGCGCCTCGGGCACCGGGACGTCCAAGACCGCGGTCGTGCCGGTCTCCGAGAAGGACCTGGACGGACCGCTGGACCAGTACCGCTCCTACGTCACCGACAAGCTCGACGAATTGGCCGGCCACACCGCCAAGCTGAAGCAGGACGTGGACTCCGGCGACCGGGCCTCGGCCGAGAAGGACTGGCTGACCGCGCACCTGGCCTACAACCGGCTCGGCGCCGCGTACGGCACCTTCGGGGACTGGGACGGCAAGATCGACGGCCGCGCCGACGGGCTGCCGGACAAGGAGAAGGACAAGGACTTCACCGGCTTCCACCGCCTGGAATACGGCCTCTGGCACGGCGAGCCGGCGGCGGACCTGGCCCCGATCGCCGACCAGCTCGACGCCGACGTCCACGGTCTGATCGGCGACTGGCCCAAGCTGGACTTCGACGCGGCCGACCTGCCGCTGCGCTCCCACGAGATCCTGGAGAACACGCTGCAGTTCCAGCTGACCGGCGATGCCGACTACGGCTCGGGCAGCACCGTGGCCACCGCGGAGGCCAACCTGGCCGGCACCCGCGTGGTCCTGAACACGATCCGCCCCCTGGTCCAGGCGCGCGATCCGCGGGCCCTGGCGCAGATCGACTCCTGGCTGGACCGCTTCGGCGCCGTGGTGAACGCGGCCAAGCAGCCGGACGGCAGCTGGACGCCGGCGGACAAGCTGGCCCCGGCGGACCGGCAGAAGCTGAACGGCACGCTGGGGGAGCTGCTGGAGCGGCTGTCTGTGGTGCCGGACCTGCTGGAGATCCGGAAGGCGACGTGAGCGACGCCTGACTGCCTCGCCCCCGCCGACTCCGTAGACGAAAGCTGTGCTTTGAGATGACCGAGCAGAACCAGAATCAGCCCGCTGCCGACACCGCCGCGCCGGCCGCCACCGCGTCCCAGCCCGCCACCTGCCCCTTCGACCACGCCGGCTTCGCCCGCCGCACGATGCTCAAGGGAGCGGCGGCAGGCGTCACCGGAGCAGCCGTCATCGGCGGCACCGGCTTCGCGATGACCAAGGCCGCCGCCGACGCCGAGCCGAGTTCCCCCGCCGGCGGCGCGGCCGGCCGCGCCCTGCCCTTCCACGGCGCGCACCAGCAGGGCGTCACCACCCCGGCGCAGAAGCACCTGACCCTCGCCGTCTTCGATGTCACCGCCACCGACAAGGGCGAGCTGGCCAAGCTCTTCCAGACCCTCACCGAGCGGGCCCGCTTCCTCACCGCCGGCGGCACCCCGCCGGACCTCGGCGTCGGCGCGCCGCCGTCGGACAACGGCATCCTCGGGCCCGCGGTGCCCGCCGACGGCCTGACCGTCACCCTCGGGGTCGGCGCCTCGCTGTTCGACGGCCGCTTCGGCCTGGCCGACAAGAAGCCCGCGCGCCTGACGCCGATGAAGACGTTCCCGAACGACAACCTGAACCAGGCCGAGTGCCACGGCGACCTGTCGCTCCAGATCTGCGCCGACAGTCAGGACACGGTGATCCACGCGATCCGCGACATCGCCAAGCACACCCGCGCCGGGATGCAGCTGAAGTACCGCATCGACGGCTGGGCCAACGACCCGCGGCCCGCCGGCGCCCAGCGCAACCTGCTCGGCTTCCACGACGGCATCGCCAACCCCTCCACCGGCCACGAGTACGACTACCTGGTGTGGGTCCAGCCCGGCGCGCCGGAGCCGGCGTGGACGGCCGGCGGCACGTACCAGGTGGTACGGCGCATCCGGATGCTGGTCGAGTTCTGGGACCGGGTCAGCCTGCTGGAGCAGGAGAAGATGATCGGCCGCCGCCGCGACACCGGCGCGCCGCTGGACGGCGCCGCGCAGACCGACATCCCGCAGTACGCCAAGGACCCCAAGGGCGGCTCCATCCCGCTGGACGCGCACATCCGGCTGGCCAACCCGCGCACCCCGGAGACCGACCGGAACCGGATCCTGCGCCGCGGCTACAACTACGACCGCGGCTTCGACAGCGTCGGCGACCTGGACATGGGGCTGGCGTTCGTGTGCTACCAGCAGGACATCCAGCGGCAGTTCGAGTTCGTGCAGACCAAGCTCGTCGACGAGCCGCTGGTGGACTACATCTCGCCGGTCGGCGGCGGGTACTTCTTCGTGCTGCCCGGGGTGAGGGACGCCTCGGACTACTTCGGCAGCGGGCTGCTGGCCTGAGCCCGGGCGCCCGGCGACGCCGGCGGGCCGCTAAATGAGTGGCAGCCCCCGCCGACGCCCGCATAGCCTGGGCGGATGCCCATTGAGATCAAGGTCGTCACCGAGTCCGACTACGACGACTTCTCCGACGCGATGTGGGTCGGTTTCCTGCAGCCCGGCAATCGCGGCCAGGGGCCGTTCCGCCGCGGGGTCTTCGCCGACCAGATCGCCGCCGGCCGCGTCATCGGCGCCTACGACGGCTCACGCATCGTCGGCACCTTCGGCAACCACGGCAACCGGGTCACCGTGCCCGGCGGGGCCTCGGTGCCGACCGGAGCCGTGACGGCGGTCGGCGTGGCGCAGACCCACCGCCGGCGCGGCATCCTGTCCTCGATGATGGCCAAGGGGCTGAAGCAGTCGGTGGAGGCCGGTGAGCCTCTGTCGATCCTGATACCGGCCGAGTGGCCCATCTACGGCCGCTACGGCTACGGCCACGCCGCCGACGAGACGCGCTACCGGTTCGACAGCAAGCACTGCGCGATCGCCCGGCCGCTGCCCGGCACCGTGGAGTTCGTCTCCGGGTCGGAGTGGGCCCAGGAGACGCCCGCCCTCTACGACCGCCTGCGCGCGACGACGCCAGGCGCGATCGAGCGGCGCAACCAGTGGCATGAGCGCGACGCGGGACTGCTCACCCACGACGGCAAGCCGACCGACAAGGACTCCCTGTTCGTGCTCTACCGCGACGAGTCCGGAACCCCGCGCGGCTCCATGAAATACACGGTGGCCGACGAAGACCATTGGTACGGCTTCGTCCCGAGCGGCTCCGCCGAGGCCCGGATCGACGCGGAGGACGAGGTGGCCCGGATCCGGCTGCTCCAGTTCCTGTGGGAGCAGGACTGGATCAGCACGTTCGAGGTGCTGAAGTTCCCCGTTTACGAGTCGTGGCGCCACCTGATGGCCAACCCGCGCCACGCCCGGCAGATCGACCGCTACGACGTGCTCTGGGCCCGGGTGCTCGACGCCCCGGCGGCGCTGTCGGCGCGCACCTACGAGGGCGAGGGCCGGCTGGTCCTGGCCGTCACGGACCCGGCGGGCTACGCCGGCGGGGTGTACGCCCTCGAAGGCGGCCCCGGCGGCGCCACCGTCAAGCGCACCACCGAGGCCGCCGACCTGACGCTGCCGGTGCAGACCCTCGGCGCGCTGTATTTCGGCCACCACGCCGCCACGGCGCTGGCCGGGGCCGGCGCGCTCAGCGAGGAGCGGCCCGGCGCGCTGGCGGTCGCCGACCGGATGTTCAAGACCGCGATCCCGCCGTTCTGCGCGACGTGGTTCTAGAGCCCCGTGTCAGTCCTCATCCACCGGCCCCGGCTTGGTCGGCCGCTCGTCGATCTCCATCCAGACCTGCGGCCGCTCCACCGGATAGAAGCCGGCCTTGGCATACGTCGAGTGCTTGTCCTTGGTGGCCAGCAGGAACCGGTTGATGCCGATCGCCTTCAGATCGGCCACGATCTCGGCGGTCAGCCAGGGCCCGACGCCCTTGCCGCGATACGCCTCGTCGACGTACACGTCGCAGAAGTACGCGAAGGTCGCGTGGTCGGTGATCACCCGGGCCAGGCCGACCATCGTCTCGCGGTCGGCGTAGACGCCGTAGGCGCGCGAGCCGTCGATCGAGCGCTCGACGCGCTCGCGCGGGCGGCCCAATCCCCACCACGACTCCTCGGCGATCCAGCGATACACCTTGTCGCGGTCGACCAGAGCCGGATCGTCGCTGATGAACAGACCGTCCTCGCGCGTGGTTTCCATGACGAAAAGTCGATCACACCATCGCGGGCCACGCCTAAAGCCAGTGACGGAGAAGTGGCCTGGTCTCAGCTTCCGAGACCAGGCCACTGACATGCCATCAGACTTCGCCGATCAGTCCCGGCCGGGGCCCTGGCCCTGGCCCGGCCCTTTCTGCTTGCCGCGCCGCGAGCCGAAAACGATCTCGTCCCAGGACGGCACCGTGGCCCGCCGGCCCGGCCGCACACCGTCGGCC
Organism: Catenulisporales bacterium; assembly: GCA_019510485.1. Taxonomy (GTDB): domain Bacteria; phylum Actinomycetota; class Actinomycetes; order Streptomycetales; family Catenulisporaceae; genus Catenulispora. Next base: position 11,023 of record JAEKKI010000157.1, on the reverse strand, counting down.
TCGGCCTGCCGGTCGGTGGTGCCGACCATGCGCTCCCGGTGCGGGGTGGTGGTGCGCGGGCCGAAGATCGCGTCGTCGAACGCCGACCCGGCGGACTGCCCGGCCACCGCGGCGATCGGCGCCGGGGCCCGGGTGTCCGCGCCGTCGAGGAAGTCGAAGTCCTCCTCCGGGCTCTGCGTCGGTCCGGGCAGGCTCGCCGAACCGGTCAGCGAGCTGTTCATCGCGTTTCCGGCGGCGGCCGAGGCGGAAGCCGAAGCAGAGGCCGACGACGGCATGGAGGACGGATGCCGCTCCACCGAGGCGGTCCGCTCGGCGGCGGCCCGTTCGCGGTCCCGCTCCCGTTCGCGTTCCCGCTCCAGGGCGGTGGCCGAGTTGCCGCCCGTCGAACCGCCCGAGTTGGCACTGTCGGCATTTCGCCGCCGCGCCTCCAGATGCACCAGCGAGCCGCCGGCCGAGGAGCCGTTGGAGCTGGGCACCGGGCCGGGCACGACGGTGCCGCCGGAGAGCACGGAGGCCGCGGCGAACGGGAACATCGGCTCGGCCGAGGCCAGGCTCGCCGCGTCCGAGGACAGCAGGCGCGCCTCGTCGTCCTCGGGCGTCACCAGCCGGCGCGGCGGGTCGAAGCCCCACAGCGCCTCGTACGTCTCGCCGGAGATCTTGTAGACGGCCTGCACGGTCCAGGTGCCGTCCTCGCGCCGCCAGGAGTCCCAGCGCACCGCGGCGCCGTCCTCGGCACCGCGCTTGGTCAGCCGCTCGGCGACGACCTCGCCCAGCTTCTGCCCGTGGCTCTCGCCTTGCCGGCGCACCTGCGTGTTCTGCGCCTTCTCGGCCATGAACGCGCGCTCGGCCAGGATCGGGCCCTCGAAGCGGCGGATGCGCTCCACGGAGATGCCGCACGCGTCGGCCACCTCCTGTGCGGTGGCGCCGGCGCGGATGCGAGACTGGATGTCCCGCGGGCGCAGCTGCCCCTCGGCCTCTATCTCGATCTGGCCCAACCGGGCCCGGTCGCCGCGCACCGCGGCCCGCAGCCGCTCGTCGATGGTCAGGTGGAACTCCTGGCCATCGGAGGACCGCAGCACAAGTCGTGAACCGTCGCTGGTGACGGCCATGACGCGGAGCTCAGTCACGAGCGGTCCTCCTTCCGACGAGTGCTGCCAGCTAGACCGTACTGCATCGACACGCCGATCGGGTACGGGAAACGGATGAGGTCGCCCGGACAGCAAGGGTTGTCGGTCATTTGTGGTAGGCCGTCCAGTTGTGGGATATCAGCTGCGTGATCCCCCCGCGAGATCACTCATCCCGCCTTTGAACGGGGTACATTCCCATCCATCATGGTCGCCAATCCTCATCTTCCGGTTCTTCTGGATCTTCTCGGGGTCTTCGCGGCGGCGGTCGCGGGTGCTTTCGTCGGTCTGCGCAAGGGTTTGGACCTTGTGGGCATCTTGGTGATCGCCGTCGCGTCATCACTCGGAGGGGGGATGACGCGCGACGCGCTGATCGGCGCGACCCCGGTGGCGGCCATCTCGGACTGGCGGTACTTCGCCGTCGCGCTGGCGGCCACGTCGGTGGTTTTGGTGCTCACAAACCGCCAGACGAGTGATTCCAAGCTGAGATCGGCGATGGAGGAGGTCCGCATCCGGGCTGCCCGCGCCGTCCGCTTCGACCGCATCGCAGTGGTCGCCGACGCCCTCACCCTGGGCTTGTTCGCGGTTTCCGGCACGCTCAAAGCGTTGGACTACCATCTGCCGGTCTTCCAGGCGGCGCTGTTGGGCACGGTCACGGCGACCGGCGGCGGTGTGCTCCGCGATGTGTTGGTCAACGAGGTGCCGCTGGTGTTACAGCGCGAGCTGTATGCGGTTCCGGCGTTCCTGGGCGGGCTGCTGTTCGCGGAGATCGAGCGGCACGGTTTCGTGGTTCAGGGATATCCCGCATCCGTCGTCTCGGTGTTCTTGACGGCGGCGGTGCGCCTTGTCGCGGTGTGGAAGGACTGGCACGCGCCGCGCCCCGGCGCTGTCGCATAGCGCCGGGGCGGGTTGGTTCTTACGTGGGATTCCTCACAGCTGGAATCTCAATGCGAATGTCAGTTCACTACGTGGGTCGTCCAGTTCTTCCGGTCGGTGCCGAGTGAGGTGATGCGGTCCAGCAGCCCCTGCGGCCCTCCGACGGAGGCCAGGGTGTCCACGCCGTTGGCGGGGGTGTCGTGGACGCAGATGTGCAGGCCCTTCTCGTCCTTGCAGGCGTTCGAGGCTTGGCCGGCGGGCGAGCCGCTCGGATCGCCGGACTGCGGGGCCTGCGGGTCCGCGGGCATCACGGGAGCGCCGGGCGGCTGGGCCAAGGAGTTCGGGGTCACCGGGTCGCCCTGGGCGCTCGCTACTGGCGCCACCGAGATGCTGAAGGACGCGTCCTTATTCGGGGCGCCCCCGGTGTGGTACATCAAGACCGCGTCGAAGCGGCCCTGGCCGACCACCACCGGGTCGTTCAACATCGCCAGACCCAGCGCCACGCCCTTCGGCAGGCCTTCGACGTGGATCGGCAGGGCCACCGGCGCGTCCTGCTCGGCCACCGACTCGGCCACCCTGGTCAGCAGCGCTGTCTGCTCCGCGCCGTGTACCTGGACCGAGTAGTTGCCGCCGAGTTCGAACCAGGACCCGGACGCCGTCTGCCAGAACAGGCGCAGGTCGGCCGGGATCCGAGGGCCGTCGCCGGGAGTGGTCACGATGTACGCCTTCGGACTCCCCTTGACCGTCGTCGGGGTCGTCGTCTGGTTCGCGGAGGAGGGCTTCGGTGGCGAGTCCCACTTGGACAGGGTCAGCATTCCCGGAAGCAGCCGCGGGGTCGTATCCGTCGTCGGCGGCTTGGTCAGTGCCCTCATGGCGTTGCCATAGGCGTCGCCGGTATTCCACCCGACGGTCTGGAAACCGTCCGGCAGATAGCCGAAGCGCCCGATCGTGGTCAGCGGGTCGGTGCCGGTGAAGGCGTGGCCCGCTGCCGGAGAGTGGGGATCGGCCTTGCCGGCCGGTGAGGCCCCGCCGAGCGTGTTCACCACCAGCGCGCAGGCGGCTACCACCGCCACACCGCCGCCGATCGTCGTCAGCCGGGCGGTCGCCGTCCGCCGCCGGCCGTCGGCGCGCGCCTTGCCGATGTCGACGGTGCTCGGCGGGGCGTCGGCATAGGCGGTCTCTGCGAAGTCGTCGAGCGAGGTCTTCAGGTCGTGCGTCATCGAGGTCCCTCCATAACAAGGGTCAGATTCGGGTCGAGGAGGTTCCGCAGAGTGGCCAGGCCGCGCGAGGATTGGCTTTTCACGTTGCCTTGAGAACAACCCATGATCTGGGCGGTCTGCTCGACCGACAGGTCGCAGTAGAAGCGCAGGACCACTGTCGCGCGCTGCCGCGGCGGCAGCCGGGCCAGCGCCTCCTTCAGATCCAGCCCCAACTCCAGATCGCCGACGACGGGCGGACCTGGTTCCAGCTCCAGGGCCCCTCCGCCGTCGCCGCCGAAGCGGTGCAGGATCGTCCACCGCGCCCAACCGGAGCGCTGCTCGGCCAGGTAGGTGTTGACCAGGGTGCGCCGCGCGTAGCCGTCGACGTTGTCGGCCCGCGAGGCCCGGTGCCAGTGCGCGTAGAGCTTGGTGATCGAGCTCTGGACGAGGTCGTCGGCGCGGTGCCAGTCTCCGCACAGCAAATAGGCGACTCGCCGCAGCCAGCCTTGCCGGGCGCTGACGTACTCCGTGAACTCGGCGTCGCGGTCAGGCTTAGCCATAGGCTTCCCCCTCAGGATTCGGTGTCCGGACACGCACTTGATGCGCTCGGGCACGCGAGGGGTTGCAACAGTGTCAACAGCGTGCGGTTTGTAGTTGACTGAGCGCAGCGGCCACGGACCCCGGCCGCGACGCGGGCAGCCCACTGATTCGCAGGGTGATCAGTGGGCTGCTTCGCCGGCGGTGTCAGCCGGCTGTCGGGGTGTCGGCTTTCAGCTCAGTCGAAGACGAGATCGATCTCGGGCTCGTCCGCCCCCAGATCCACGTAGCAGCTGCCGGGCTCGACGTACTCGGTCCCGCCCGGGCCGTTGATGTGCACGCCGGTGAACACCGCGACGTGCGTCGGCACGGCTTGCTGCTCCCGCAGCACCGTGATCACCTTGTGCGTGTCGGCGGTGATGACGTCGCGGGCGATGCGGGTCAGCCCGGCCAGGTCCGGCACCGGGCCCTCCGGCAGCCACGGCGGGATCCGGTCGCGCAGCATCCCCTGCTCCGGGTCGAGCAGGTCCAGGAAGGGATAGTCACCGGTCGGGGCGTTGTCGCCGCGCAGCTCGTCGTGCAGCGCCATCAGCGCACCGCAGGTGTGCGACACACCCGGCACGCCCGGCCGCTCGACGTTGCCGATCACGCCGGTGGCGTCGATCCCGATATGCGGCAGCGCCACCAGCACGAACCGCCGCACGCCGTCCTCGATCGGCGCGTGGCTGGCCGCCGCCAGGATGCCGGTGCGGCCCAGCACGATCATGCCGGCCAGGCCCGCCATGTTGAAGCCGGCGCCCCAGGTGTCCTGCAGGCGTGCGGTGAGGTTGAACGCGAGCTCGTCCCGGCAGGTCGCGATCAGCGGAAGCGTGTTGGCCGCGTGGAATCCGTGGGGCGCGAGCAGCTCGCGCGTGGCGCGGACGAAGCCGGTCGCGGGGATCGCGGCGGGGAACGTCGAGCGCAGGACCAGGGAGGCGGCCTTCGGGGGGGTCGTCACAGCGTCCATCGGAAACGATTGTCACTTGGTTGGACGCCGAGCGCCAGGGGCCGAACGGGTGAGCGGTGTCACTTCGGCTGCACGCACAGTGCGCCGGCCGCGGCGCGCGGATCGCCGTGCCCCGGGTTGGTCAAGCGCGGCGGCACCCATTAGAGTCTCTTGATGTCGAGATACTTTCCGCAAGCGAGAGCTGGGCCATGGCAATGACCTCCAAGAACAGCTTCGGCGCCCGTGACACCCTCGCGGTGGGCGCGCAGTCGTACGAGATCTTCCGCATCGGCGCCGTCGAGGGCTCCGGGCGACTCCCCTTCAGCCTGAAGGTGCTGCTGGAGAACCTCCTGCGCACCGAGGACGGCGCCAACGTCACGGCGGGTCAGATCCAGGCCCTGGGACAGTGGGACCCGAGCGCCGAGCCGGACACCGAGATCCAGTTCACGCCGGCGCGCGTCATCATGCAGGACTTCACCGGCGTGCCGTGCGTGGTGGACCTGGCCACCATGCGCGAGGCCGTCGCCGAGCTCGGCGGGGACCCGGCGAAGATCAACCCGCTGGCCCCGGCCGAGCTGGTCATCGACCACTCGGTGATCGCCGACGTCTTCGGCCGCCCGGACGCCTTCGAGCGCAACGTCGAGATCGAGTACGGCCGCAACCGGGAGCGCTACCAGTTCCTGCGCTGGGGCCAGACCGCCTTCGACGAGTTCAAGGTGGTGCCGCCCGGGACCGGCATCGTGCACCAGGTGAACATCGAGCACCTGGCGCGCGTGGTCTTCGACCGCGTCGTGGGAGGCAATCGTCAGGCGTATCCGGACACCGTCGTCGGCACCGACTCGCACACCACCATGGTCAACGGCCTGGGCGTGCTGGGCTGGGGTGTCGGCGGCATCGAGGCCGAGGCCGCCATGCTCGGCCAGCCGGTCAGCATGCTGATCCCGCGCGTGGTCGGCTTCAAGCTGCACGGCGAGCTGCCCGCCGGCGCCACCGCCACCGACCTGGTGCTCACCATCACCGAGATGCTGCGCAAGCACGGCGTGGTCGGCAAGTTCGTGGAGTTCTACGGCGCCGGCGTCGCGGCCGTGCCGCTGGCCAACCGGGCCACCATCGGCAACATGTCGCCGGAGTTCGGCTCCACCTGCGCCATCTTCCCGATCGACGGCGAGACCATCAGCTACCTGAAGCTCACCGGCCGCTCCGCGGAGCAGCTGGCGCTGGTCGAGGCCTACGCCAAGGCCCAGGGCCTGTGGCACGACGCGGACCACGAGCCGGTCTACTCCGAGTACCTGGAGCTGGACCTGGCCACCGTCGTGCCGTCCATCGCCGGCCCCAAGCGCCCGCAGGACCGGGTGGTGCTGGCCGAGGCCAAGGGCAAGTTCGCCGAGGCGCTGCCGGCCTACGCCGCGCAGGGCTCCAACCCGACCGGCGTCACCATGGAGGACGGCTCCCGGTTCGCCATCGACAACGGCGCGGTGGTCATCGCCTCCATCACCTCCTGCACCAACACCTCCAACCCGCAGGTGATGGTCGGCGCCGCGCTGCTGGCCAAGAAGGCGGTGGAGAAGGGCCTGCACGCCAAGCCCTGGGTCAAGACCACGCTGGCGCCCGGGTCCAAGGTCGTCACCAACTACTACGAGCGCTCGGGCCTGACCCCGTACCTGGACAAGCTCGGCTTCAACCTCGTCGGGTACGGCTGCGTCACCTGCATCGGCAACTCCGGCCCGCTGCCGGAGCCGGTCAGCAAGGCGGTCAACGAGGCGGACCTGGCGGTGGTGCCGGTGCTGTCCGGCAACCGCAACTTCGAGGGCCGCATCAACCCGGACGTGAAGATGAACTACCTCGCGTCCCCGCCGCTGGTCGTCGCCTACGCCATCGCCGGCACCATGGACTTCGACTTCGAGGCCGAGCCGCTGGGCTTCGACCCCGAAGGGCAGCCGGTGTTCCTGAAGGACATCTGGCCCGCCACCGCCGAGATCCAGGCGGTCATCGACCAGGCCATCACCGCCGAGATGTTCGCCAAGGACTACTCCGACGTCTTCGCCGGCGACGAGCGCTGGCGCTCGCTGCCCACCCCGACCGGCAACGTCTTCGAGTGGGACGCCGACTCCACCTATGTGCGCAAGCCTCCGTACTTCGAGGGCATGGCCGCCGAGCCCTCGCCGGTGGCCGACATCCACGGCGCGCGGGTGCTGGCCAAGCTCGGCGACTCGGTGACCACCGACCACATCAGCCCGGCCGGCTCCATCAAGGCCGACAGCCCGGCCGGCGCGTACCTGGCCGAGCACGGCGTGGAGCGCAGGGACTTCAACAGCTACGGCTCGCGCCGGGGCAACCACGAGGTGATGATCCGCGGTACGTTCGCGAACATCCGGCTGCGCAATCAGCTGCTGGACGGAGTCGAAGGCGGGTTCACCAAGAACCTGCTGACCGGCGAGCAGACCACGATCTACGAGGCCTCACAGGCGTACCAGGAGGCGGGGATTCCGCTGGTGGTGCTGGCGGGCAAGGAGTACGGCTCGGGTTCTTCGCGGGACTGGGCCGCGAAGGGCACGGCGCTGTTGGGCGTCAAGGCGGTCATCGCTGAGAGCTACGAGCGGATCCACCGGTCCAACCTGATCGGCATGGGTGTCGTGCCGTTGCAGTACCCGGCCGGGCAGAACGCCGAGTCGCTGGGGCTGACCGGCGCGGAGACGTTCGAGATCACGGGGCTGGAGGCGCTGAACTCTGGTGCGACGCCTCGGACGGTGAAGGTGAAGGCCGACGGTGTCGAGTTCGACGCTGTGGTGCGCATCGACACCCCCGGCGAGGCCGACTACTACCGGAACGGCGGCATCATGCAGTACGTGCTGCGGAACCTGCTGAAGAAGTAAGCGGTTCTCTGGCTTTCGCGCGCGGCGGTCCCCGACTCGGGGGCCGCCGTTTCGCGTCTGGTGATCGAACTGGAAGCGATCTGGCGGGGAGGGGTCCCCGCCCGCGTTGAGTAGGGTGCTGACAGCCGAATACGACATGGAGGGCGGGGAGCCATGGCGCGTCCGACGGATTGGAACGTGCTGGACCTTGATCATGATCCGACCCCGGGGGACCCGTGGCGGATCAAGGAGTTGAGCGGCCGACTGCGGGACATCGGGGACGAGGCCGAGCGGGCGGCGCGGGACGTGCGCGGCCTGGCCGGGGATCCCGCCGCGCTGAACTGGATCGGAGCCGCCGGGGACGAGTTCCGGGACCACATCGGGAAGTTCCCGGGGCAACTGGACAAGGTGGCGACCTCGCACCATATGTGCGCGCAGGCGCTGCTGGATTTCGCGAACGCGCTCGACGGGCACCAGTCGCAGGCGGATCGGGCGCTGGTGCAGGCCCGGCCGCTGCACGATCAGGTACAGCGGCTGCGGACGCAGTTGGCATCGGCGAACGCGGACCTGACGTCGGCGAACAAGGGCGTGGATGCCGCGCATGCCGCCTCGACGGTGGATCCGACGTCTGTGCACAACGCGGTGCAGTCGCAGACGCGTGCGCAGAGCGCGGTGAACGATCTCAACAGCCAGCTCTCGGGCCAGCAGGGTCAGCTGGAGGCGTTGAAGAAGCTCGCGCACTCGGCCGAGGACCTGCGCCACGGCGCGGAGGACACGGCCCGCACGAAGATCGACGCGGCCACCGACGCGGGCATCCCGCCGGACTCGTTCTGGCACAAGCTGGGCGAGATCGCCGCGGCGGTGTGGAGCGGGCTGGTGATCGTCGCGAAGATCGTGTCGTTCATCGGCGCGATCGTGTTGATGGTGGTCGGGGGCCCGCTGTGGTTGATCGTGGCGGTGGTGGTCGCCGGGCTGATCATTTTGGCGGACACGCTTTATAAGTACTCCCAAGGCGAAGCGTCGCTGTGGGACGTGGGGCTGGCGGTTCTGGCCTGCATCCCGATCACCAAGGGCTTCACGTCGATGGCCGCGGTGGCGGACGCCTTCCGCGCCGGCGGCATGCTCGGCGCCGGACTGCACATAGCCGGGGCGATCGGTGGCGCGGCGAAGGATCTGCTGGTCGGGATGAGCACCCTGCTCAAGGGTGGTCTCGGCGCGCTCGTGGCGTTCCTCGGCGACGGCACTCGAGTGGCCGATGAAGGACTCGGGGCGTTCCGGGCCGGCTACACCCCGTGGACCGAGGGCGGTCCGGTGGTCAGCGTGAACCGGCTGGTCCGGGAACTCGGTCAAGCCGGCTTCGGCGATCTGGCCCGGAGGTTCGACATCCAGCGGGTCCCGATCATCCGCGACCCCGGGGGCGGGTTCGGCTGGGGATACAGCCCGCTCAGAGTGCTCGGGGAGGGCGAGAAGCCGGTCATCCAGATCTCGCATCGCGGACTGTCCTCCATGGACGAGGCGATGAAGACGTTCTTCCACGAGACGTATCACTGGGACACGTTCCTTAAGATGGGTGTCGGCGGCACCGAGGACGCGGCCGAGGCGCACGGCGTCAAGATGTGGGAGATCGCTATGGGAAGGCTTGCGAGACAACAGTGATCAACTACAGCCCTGAAGAAGTTCGCGCGCTCACCGAAGAGCGCTTCGCATCCGGCGCCCCCGAGCCGTACCGCTGTCCGGCCTGCGGTGCGATGGAAGTGCGCATCCGGCAGTATGCGTCGACGCACGGTGGCGTCACCAAAACCATGGGCTACGCCTGGTGTCGCGCCAGTCGGCACTACACGGGCTGGACTTCCGTGTACTCGCCGGACCTGGACGACTTCCTGGTGAAGCTCCCCGAGGATCAGCAAGCGCGGTTCCGTGAGCTCAGCCTCGAAGGGGATCTGGACGGCATGTTCGAGTTCCTCGACTCAGTGTCCTGACCCCCTCACCCCAACCGCCGCAGCTCCGCCACCGCCACCAGCGCCCAATGCACGTCCGGCCCCGCCGCCGCGCGCGCGAACCACAGATACGCCTGCGGGAAGTCGCGGTGCCGGGCCGCGATGACGCCGAGGAAGACCATGGCGGCCGGGGCTGAGTCCGGCGCGCGCCGGTGAAGTAGGCGTCGGCTTCGGCGCGCAGCTGGGGTGGGACGGGCGGAGATGGCGGGGGTGGGGGGTGGAGGGAGCGGGCTATCGCGGCGTGGGCTTGGTGCGCTTCGAAGGACTCGGGAGCTTCGGCGGCCGGTGGTTCCGGCGGTTCAGGTGGTTCCTCCGAACCGAGCGGGATGAACGGCTCGTCCGCTTCCTCCGGCTCGTCCGCACCCGCCGGCTCCGCCCCGCCGGCCAGCGCGTCCGCGTCCTCCAGGTGATCCAGCTCGGGATCAGGCCCAGGACTGGCATGCCGCGGCGCCGGCGGGGGCGAACCAGGATCCGTATCCGGAGACATATGGCGTACTTACCCGCCCCTTAACCCCGCTCCCCGATTCTGGGGATGTGAGCATCGACCAGAACAGATCCGCGCTCGCGCACCTGCTGCGGCGGGCCGGGTTCGGCGCGAGCGGGGCGGAGATCGACGCCGCCGCCAAAGCCGGATACGAGGCGACTGTGGGCGCGCTGGTCAACCCGGCGGGGGCCGATCCCGGCGCCGCCGCGACGCCCGCGCCCGACTTCCCGCCGACCAAGGACGCCAAGAAGGGCGCCGGGCCGCAGGACTACCAGCTGGTCGCCTGGTGGCTGGCGCGCATGGCGGCGGTGACGCAGCCGCTGGTGGAGAAGCGCACCTTCTTCTGGCACGGCCACTTCGCCACCTCGCTGCAGAAGGTGCACAGCGTCGGCTACATGCTCAAGCAGAACCAGACGCTGCGCACGCTCGGCGGCGGCGACTTCTCCGCCCTGGCGCACGCGATCGTCCGCGACCCGGCGATGATGCTGTGGCTGGACAGTGCCGGCAACACGCTCAAGGCGCCGAACGAGAACCTGGCGCGCGAGCTGATGGAGCTGTTCACACTTGGCGTCGGCAACTACACCGAGACCGACGTGCGCGAGGCGGCGCGGGCCCTGACCGGCTGGCGGCTGGACGCGAACGGCGGCTCGAACCCGGTGCCGAAGCTGCACGACACCACTTCCAAGACCATCCTCGGCAAGTCCGCGAACTTCGACGACACCGCGCTGGTGGACTGGCTCCTGCAACAGCCCGCCTCCCCGAAGTTCATCACGGCGCGCATCTGGAACCGCTTCGGCATGCCCGGCCCGATCCCGGCCGACGTGTCGGCCCGCCTCCAGACGGCCTACGGCGCCGATCGCGACGTCACCGCGCTTCTCAAAGCCCTGTTCCTCGACCCGGCCTTCCGCGGTCCGCAGGCCCGCTACGCGCTGGTGAAGCAGCCGGTCGAATACGTCGTCGGGGTTCTCA
>JAEKKI010000295.1 GCA_019510485.1 Catenulisporales bacterium | reverse complement strand
CGCCGTTGGCCAGGGGTCCGTAGACGATGTAGGAGTGGCCGGTGACCCAGCCGACGTCGGCGGTGCACCAGTAGACGTCGGTCTCCGGCTTCAGGTCGAACACCGCGTGGTGGGTGTAAGCGGCCTGAGTGAGGTAGCCGCCGGTGGTGTGCAGGATGCCCTTCGGCTTACCGGTCGTCCCCGACGTGTACAGGATGTACAACGGGTGTTCGGAGTCGAAGCCGACCGGCGTGTGCGCGGTGTACTGCCGGTCCACCAGGTCGTGCCACCACACGTCGCGCTCGTCGTCCCACGCCACGTCGTGTCCGGCGCGCCGCACCACCAGGACCTTCTCGATGCTCGGCGAGGCCGAGGCGGCCTCGTCGGCGTTGGCCTTCAGGTTCACCACCGAGCCGCGCCGGTGGTAGCCGTCGGCGGTGATCAGGAGTTTGGCACCCGCGTCCTCGATACGGCCGCGCAGCGCCTCGGGGGAGAAGGCGGCGAAGCAGACGGAGTGCACGGCGCCGATGCGCGCGCACGCCAGCATCGCGACCGCGGTCTCCGGGATCATCGGCATGTAGATCGCCACCCGGTCCCCGTCGGTGATCCCGAGTTCGGTCAGCGCGTTGGCGGCCTTGCAGACTTCGAGCTTGAGCTGTGCGTACGTCAGCGTGCGGGTATCGCCGGGCTCGCCCTCGAAGTGGATGGCGACGCGGTCGCCGTTCCCGGCGTCGACGTGGCGGTCCACGCAGTTGTAGGCGGCGTTCAGCTTGCCGCCGACGAACCATTTCGCGAACGGTTTGTCCGACCAGTCCAGCACCCGCGTCCACGGCTCGGTCCAATGCAGCCGCTCGGCCTGCGTCGCCCAGAACGCCTCACGGTCGGCGTCGGCGGCGGCGTAGGCGAGTCCGGTGACGTTGGCGTGGTCGGCGATGTCCTGCGGCGGCGGGAAACGCCGGTTCTCCCGCGACAGATTCGAAAGTGTGTGGTTGTCCTCAGCCATATTTCCCAGCCCCTAGTGGCTTGCCGGTGAACGACGGACGGGACGAGGACCGCGCAGCGACGCGGTCCTCGTCCACGCTAAACCCGAAGACTCACCGCGGCCAGGTCGGGAACCACTGCCGCTTGTGCGTCTCGTTGACGACGGAGGCGAACGACGCGTACCAGGCCGCCAGCGCGGTGGCGATGCCGACCCAGCCGCCGAGCCGGGTGAAGAAGGCCGGCGGGCTGCTGGCGTTCTGCCACTCGCCGATGGCCAGGAGCAGGAAGGTGATGGTCAGCAGGACGAACACGACGAGCACCGCGCCGTTGGTGCGCAGCGCGGCCACGGTCATGTAGGCGGTGAAGATGAACCAGGCGAACAAGTACAGGCCGAGCGTCTTGTGCGCGTCGGCGCCGGTGCTGAAGTGCTCGATCGCCCAGAAGCTGAGCCAGAACGCGCCGAAGGACGCGAACGCGGTCGCCCCGAAGGTGTTGCCGCGCCGGTACTCCCACATGCCGGCCAGGAGCTGCGCGAGGCCGCCGTAGAACAGGGCCAGGCCCAGGATGATGGCGCCGCCGCCCTTCTCCGAGATCAGGTTGGCGTTGGCGAAGCTGAGCAGGAACGTGGTCATGGCGAAGCCCGCCAGCCCCAGCGGCGCGGGGTCGGCGATGCCGCCCGAGAGCGGGGCGGGGGGTGGGGTCGGAGTGGTGGTCGGAGTTTCACTCACGGCAGGTGCATCCTTCCCTTAGTGACGGACGCGCCCGGATTCACCGCACGCGTCCTGTCCACCGTAGGAAGCGCACCGCGAGGAGGACACCGCGCGCGGCGGCGGAGTGGACCATCGGTTGCCGTGCTGCGGTGAGCGGTCGGCGGGGCGCGGTGAGCGTGCGGCGGGGCGGATGAAAGATGAAATCAGGGCCGTTTGCCGGACAGGCGTTCGGCGGCGGCCTGGACGCAGACGCGGGATGCGCCGTATGTAGCGATCCACGCGGCGCCGCCGGGGTCGGCGTAGGGGACGCCGAGTTCGACGACCAGGGCATCAGGGCGCTGCTTGGCCAGCGCGGTCACGCGTTCCAGGTCCTGCGGTGAGCGCTGGAGGCCGCGGACGACGATCACCAGTGGCCGATCCGCGGGCGGCGGCGGCTCGGCGAGGTTGAAGCTGAAGCTGAGGTCGTCGAGCGCTGCGCGGGTGGTGCCCGGCAGGAACTCGGCGAGGCGGGCGGCGAGACTGCGCGGCAGGTCGGCTTCGATGACGTGCGGTGGCTGGTTCAGCGGGAGCGCGCCGGCTTCGGCTCGCAGTACGCGCAGGGCGCGGCGGGCGACTCCAAGTCCATTGTCTTCGGTTCCCGTTTCCAGCTCCGGTCCGATTTCCCCGGCTGTCGCCCGTATCTCCCGCCGCCAAGCAGCGAACTCCGCCACCCGCTCCGCCGCCTCAACCAACCGCGACTCCGGCAGCTCGCCGTCACGTACCGCCGCCGTGATCGCGGCCGTCAGGTCTTGCATGTCCGCGTCCGGCGTGTCCTTG
>JAEKKI010000266.1 GCA_019510485.1 Catenulisporales bacterium | reverse complement strand
CCCTTCAGGGCACACGGGTGCTCGTGAGCATCCCGTCCGACAACCCGATCCTGCTGGCCCGAGACTTCGGGCCCGACGAGGTCTGCCTCGCTGTCGGCGAAGGCGAGATCGTGGCCCTGAGCGGCGCCTGCGACGAAGTGTTCCTCCGCGCGCTGTCCGGCGCCGACCCGGCCTGGTCCGGCAGACTGTGGCTCAAGGGCGAGGCGCTGCACACGCTGCGCCCGACCGCGCGCCTCCGGTTCGCGCATGCGCACTGCGCCGTCGCGCCGCGCATCGGCAAGCTGCTGCCGGAACTGAACGTCGCGGAGAACACGGCGTTGCCGCTCCTGCTGACCGGACTCGGGCGGCTGGAGGCCCGGCGCCGGGCGCTGCGGTGGCTGGAGCGCTTGGACGTGATCGCGTGCGCGGACTTGCGGATCGCCGATCTGACACTGGCCGAAATGCGGCGGGTGGCGCTGGCTCGGGCGTTGGTCTTGGACCCGGCGCTTCTGCTGGCCGAGGATCCGACTGAGGGGCTCAGCAGTTCGGAACGCTTCCACCTGCTGCGGATCCTGCGCGCGGCGTGTGGGACGCATGGGCTGACGATCGTCGTCACTTCGGACGACGCGGATGTGGTGCGGTGGGCTGATCGGCGGATCGCGGTGAAGGTCGCGGCTGCTGAGGCGGCTCCGGTTGTCGAGCCGGTGGTAGCCGAGCCGGTCGGTCCGTCGGCGGCCGAGCCGATCGCCGAAACGAGCGAACAGCCGGCAGCCGAACCAGAGCCGGTGGCCGGGCTGACCGGCGAGCCGATCGCTGAGCCAGTCGACGAACCGGCCGAAGAACCGATCGCTGAGCCGATCGGAATGTTCGGCCACACAGCGCGCACCCAGCACCGCATCGGCCGCAACGCACGCGGCGAGCACCGCTTCACACCGGTCGGCTCCGGTCCGGAGCGCGGGCGATGAGCGTCCCGCTCGCCGCGCCGATGGCGCGCCTGGACTACCGCGTGCGAGTCGCCGCCGCCCTTCTTCGCTCGGCAACGAGGCGCGAGCATCTGCTGATCGCCGGTATGGCTCTGACATCGACCGCCACGGCGTGGCCGTTGGGCGGTGCGCTGTATCCGGCGGTCGCGGTCCCGGCTTCGCTGGCCCTGGCCGCGTTGATGCGGCATCACCTCGATGGTCTCGATTCACGCCGGGACGCGCTCGCCGCCGCCGGGGCGAATCCCGCCGACACGCTCGTCATCCAGATCACCGGACCGCTCGGGGCCGCGAGCGCCGGCGCGTTCGCCGGGAGCTTCGCAGCCGTCGTTCTCGGCCACGGTCGCGCCCACGCCGTCGCGCCACTGGCGATGGGCCTCGTCGCCGCGCTGCTGATCCGCCGTACCTGGCTCGGTGCGCCGGCGCTGGCCGCCGGTTCGCTGGGGGCGCTCGTCACCGCGTTGGTGGTGCGCGCCACCATGGCCGCCGACGTGCCAGCGGCCGGATCCCGCTCGCGGATCGCCGCCGCCCACGCCGCGATCTCCGCCTGGACCGCCTTCTGGCTCATCGCCCCGGCCGCTGTCCTGGTTCTGGCCGGAACCCAGGCCGCCATCGTCAAGCGGGACGGGCTCAAGCGGCTCGGCCGCCGGCTGGCCGCCGCGGTCGGGCGCCGCCTGACCGCGAGGAGGAGCGCGTGATCCGGGCCGCGGGCCTCACCAAGCGGTACGGCGACCAGCTCGCCGTCGACCACGCCGACTTCACCGTGGAGCCGGGGACCGTCACCGGGTTCCTGGGGCCGAACGGGGCCGGTAAGTCCACGACGATGCGCATGATCCTCGGGCTGGACTATCCGACCTCCGGCGGCGTGACCGTCGACGGCAAGCCCTATCGCGCGCTGCCGGCGCCGCTGCGCGAGGTGGGGTCGCTGTTGGACGCCAAGGCCGTGCACGGCGGCCGCTCCGCCTACAACCACCTGGCGTACCTGGCCAAGTCCAACCGCATCCCGCTGAAGCGGGTCGACGACGTGATCGGCCTGGTGGGGCTGGAACAGGTGGCGAAGAAGCGCTCGAAGAACTTCTCCCTCGGCATGGGGCAGCGCCTGGGCATCGCCGCGGCGCTGCTCGGCGACCCGGGCACGCTGTTGTTCGACGAGCCGGTCAACGGCCTGGACCCCGAGGGCATCGTGTGGGTCCGCAACCTGATGAAGTCGCTGGCCGCTCAGGGCCGCACCGTGTTCGTGTCCAGCCACCTCATGAGCGAGATGGCGCTGACCGCGGACCGGGTGATCGTCATCGGCCGCGGCCAGATCAAGGCCGACACCACGATGCGGGACTTCATCGGCCAGAACGCGACCACGCATGTGCGGGTCCGCTCGCCGCACGCGGGCAAGCTGCACGAGCTGATGACCCGCAGCGGCTGGCGGGTGGAGGCGCTGCCCGACGACGACGGCGCGCTCCAGGTCTTCGGCGTCACCTCGGACGCGGTCGGGGATCTGGCCGGGCAGAACGGGCTGTGGGTGCACGAGTTGGCGGTGGTCCAGCCGTCGTTGGAGGAGGCGTTCATGAGCATGACCGCGGACAGCGTCGAGTACCACGCGGGGATGCCGGCTGCGGGCCCGGCCGGTGTGGAGGCTCGCTGATGAGTGCCACCACGACCGCCGCGAACCCCACCGCGGGCTACCGCACCGGCTTCGGCGACGTCGTCGCCGGCGAGTGGCTGAAGCTGCGCACCGTCCGCTCCACCTTCTGGACCCTGGTCACCCTGTTCGTCGGCTCGTCCGCCATCAGCCTGCTGATCTGCCTGGCCGCCGCCGACGAGTTCGCCAAGGACAAGGCGGCCGGCAAGCCGGACTCCGGCGACATCGTCCTGGTGGGCCTGCTCTTCGTCGGCCAGATCGCGGCCTACGTGCTGGGCGTCATGACCATCAGCGCCGAGTACTCCACCGGCGGCATCCGCACCTCGCTGACCGCGGTGCCGCGCCGGGTGGAGATCCTGGTGGCCAAGGCGATCCTGCTGGCGGTCATCGTGTTCGTCGTGGGCTTGGCGACCGCCTTCGCCTGCTTCTCGCTCGGCGACATCCCGCTGCGGGCCAAGAATGTCGGCGTGAGCATGTCCGACCCCGGGGCGACGCGCGCGATCTTCGGCAGCGCCCTGTATCTGTCCGGCCTGTCGATCTTCGGCCTGGCTCTGGGCTTCCTGCTGCGGCACACCGCCGGCGCCATCACCATCGGCCTTTCGCTGATCTTCATCATCGGCGGCCTGACACAGCTGATCCCCGGCTCGTTCGGCAAGTGGCTGTACAAGGTGATGCCGGGCAACGCCGGCGGTGGGATCACGCAGTTCGGCGAAACCGCCAAGAACGCTGAAAAGGTGTTCGCGCCGTGGACCGGGTTCACGGTGTTCGTGCTGGAGGTTCTGATGCTGCTGATCGTCGGGGCGATCCTGTTCGAGAAGCGGGACGCTTAAGAGGGCTCTGCGACCGGCTCCGGCGCCACGACTTCGACCTCGAATCCAGCGGCGTCCACCAGGTAGGCGGCGTAGTGCGCCGGTCCCCCGGCATGCGGATACGCCGAGGCGAACAGCCGGCGCCAGCCGTGCTTCGGGCCGGTGGCGTGCATCCGGTCCACGGTCTCGCGGTCCGGGGCGTGGACGGCCAGGTGGTTCAGGCCCGGGCGCGTCCGGTCGTACGGCAGTCCGGGCCGTATCGCCGAGGACTGCTCCACCACCAGATACGCCTCGCCGATCCGCCAGCTGCGGCCCTGGCTCCAGTTCTGGTAGGGCTCCCAGCCCAGCTCGGCGAGCAGCCATTTCCAGGACGGTTCGACCAGGGCCAGGTCCGCCACCCAGATCT
Source organism: Catenulisporales bacterium (assembly GCA_019510485.1). GTDB lineage: Bacteria > Actinomycetota > Actinomycetes > Streptomycetales > Catenulisporaceae > Catenulispora. Next base: position 5,388 of record JAEKKI010000266.1, on the reverse strand, counting down.
CGACATGATGGAATCCCGACGGCGCCATGGTGCCCTCCCCGAATGAGCGGCTTACACGCTCTTACTTCACTGCCGCCGCGAGCTGACCGCAAGCCCCGTCGATGTCCCGGCCGCGGGTGTCGCGCACGGTGACCGGCACGCCCCACTCCTGGAGCCGCCGCACGAACTCGGCCTCGTCCTGCGGCCGCGAGGCCGTCCACTTCGAGCCCGGCGTCGGGTTCAGCGGGATCAGGTTCACGTGCACGAGCTTGTTGCGCAGCATGCGGCCGAGCCGGTCGGCGCGCCAGGCCTGGTCGTTGATGTCCTTGATCAGCGCGTACTCGATCGAGACCCGGCGCTTGGTCGTGGCGGCGTAGCGCCAGGCGGCGTCCAGGACCTCGGCGACCTTCCAGCGGGTGTTGACCGGGACCAGGGTGTCGCGCAGCTCGTCGTCGGGTGCGTGCAGCGAGACGGCCAGCGTCACCGGGATGCCCTCGTCGCTGAGCTTCTCCATCGCCGGGACCAGGCCGACGGTGGAGACGGTGATGTGCCGCGCCGACAGGCCCAGGCCGGCCGGCACCGGCTCGGTCAGCCGCCGCACCGCGCCGATCACGGCCTTGTAGTTCGCCAGCGGCTCGCCCATGCCCATGAACACCACGTTGGAGACGCGGCCCGGACCGCCGGGCACGTCGCCGCGCGCCATCGCCCGGGCCCCGGCCACCACCTGCTCGACGATCTCGCCGGTGGACATGTTGCGGGTCAGCCCGGCCTGGCCGGTGGCGCAGAACGGGCAGTTCATGCCGCAGCCGGCCTGTGAGGACACGCACATCGTGGTGCGGTCGCGGTAGCGCATCAGGACCGATTCGACCGTGGCGCCGTCGAAGAGCCGCCACAGGGTCTTGCGGGTGGTGCCGGCGTCGGCGGTCTGCTCGCGGATCGGGGTGAGCAGCTTCGGGGTGACGATGCCCGCCAGTTCCCCGCGCTTGGCTGCCGGCACGTCGGACCACTGGGACGGGTCGTCGGCGAGGTGCCCGAAGTAGTGCTGGGAGATCTGCGCGGCCCGGAAGCCCTGGTGGCCGAGTTCGGCCAGCGCCTGCTTGCGCTCGGCCGGGGTGAGGTCGGCCAGGTGGCGCGGCGGCTTGGCCCGGCGCGGGGCGGCGAAGGTCAGCTCGCCGGGGCGCGGGGGCTGCGGGGCGATCTCGACGTCGGCCAACGGGGTTTCGGGGGCTGGAGCAGACATAGTGTTACCAGTCTCGCATGGTTACGTGCATGGCCTGCGCGTATTGCCGCCTCGACGGTCCGCTTCGGCCACTGCTGTCGCGTGCGTCTGGTCACACGCGCGATCCGGCGCGGTTTCAGCGCAGCGGCTCGGCCAGCGCGACGATGATGCCGCCGGGGCCGCGGAGATAGCAGAGCAGGAACATGTCCTCGTAGCGCTCGATCTTCCCGACGAGTTCGGCGCCGTGCGGCCGCAGGCGGTCGACGGTGTCCTCCAGGTCGTCGACGGCGAACATGACGCTGCGCAGACCGAGGGTGTTCGGCGGCGCGTTGTCGGGCTCGGGACTGGTCAGTTCCGGTGCGAAGAACTTCGTCAGCTCCAGCTTGTTGTGACCGTCCGGGGTCTGCATCATCGCGATCTCGACGCGGACGCCGTACATGCCGTTGACGCCGTCCACCCACGGACCCTCCACCGGCGTCCGGCCCTCGACGTCCAAGCCGAGTTCGGAGAAGAACGCGATCGCGGCCTCAAGGTCGTCCACGACCACGGAGACGTGGTCCATCCGGAGAACAGTCATGTCGCCCGAGCCTACGGGCTCGCGGCTACTTCCACCCGAGGAACAGGCCGAGCAGCAGCCACGCCACCGGCGCCGTGGCCAGCATCGAGTCGAGGCGGTCCATCAGGCCGCCGTGGCCGGGGAGCAGGTTCCCCATGTCCTTGATGCCGAGGTCACGCTTGATCACCGACTCGACCAGGTCGCCCAGGGTCGCCGAGGCCACCGCCGCGACCCCGAGCAGAACGCCCTGCCAGGCCTTGCCGTCCAGCATCAGCGTGATCCCGGCGGCGGCGACCACCGCGGTCACGATCAGCGAGCCGGCCAGGCCCTCCCAGGTCTTGCCGGGCGAGATCCCGGGTGCCAGCTTGTGCCTGCCGAAGAACACGCCGGTGGCGTAGCCGCCGGTGTCGTTGGCGATCGGCAGCGTCAGGAACAGGATCACGCGCTTGTAGCCGGCGTCCTGGGCCAGCATCAGCACCGCGAAGGAGGCCAGCATCGGCACGTAGACCAGGGTGAACAGGCCGGCGGTGGCGTCGCGCAGGAAGCCGTCGGCGCCCTCGGCCATGCGCCAGACCAGGACCGCCAGCGCCGTCATCGACAGCACCGCGACCATCGCGGTCGGGCCGCCGAACCAGGACGCGGCGATCATGCCCAGGCCGCCGGCGGCGACGGGCTGCCAAGGGACGCGTACTTCGCGGGCCGTCATCGCGTGCGACAGTTCCCGGACGCCCAGTGCCACGGCCACGGCCACCACGACGGCGAACGCGCCGCGGACGAACAGGGTGCCCAGCAGGACCGCGCCCAGGGCCACGCCCACGCCGATGGCGGCGGGGAGGTTGCGGCCGGCGCGGCCCTTGGGCTTGCCGGGGGCGCCGCCGTTGTGGCCGTGGCCGCTTTGACCGCCGTGGCCACCTTGGCCGCCGCCCTGACCGCCGGGCCCGGCCTGACCGCCGAGCCCGCCCGGATCCGACGGGCCGCCGCCGGGCGTGTACGACGCCTCGCCGCGCCTGGTCTGCGTGGATGCCATGGCCCGCACCGTTCCCCTAGTCGTCGCCTAGTCGACCCCTCGTGGATGTCGCCCCGTCCACCACGCGTGAGGAAGTTATCGTGAAAAACGCGACGGACCGGCAGCGATCATAGCCGCCGCCGGCCCGTGAAGGGCGTCTGTCGTGGACGCCGGGTCCGCTCAGACCTCGAGCAGCTCGGCTTCCTTGTGCTTGAGCAGCTCGTCGATCTTCGCGGTGTGCCGCTGCGTCAGCTCGTCGAGGTGCTTCTCGGCGCGGCGCACGTCGTCCTCGCCGGCGTCGCCGTCCTTGGCCAGCTTGTCCAGGGTCTCCTTGGCGTGCCGGCGGATGTTGCGGATGGAGATCTTGGCGTCCTCGCCCTTGCCGCGCGCCACCTTGATGTACTCCTTGCGGCGCTCCTCGGTCAGCTGCGGGAACACCACGCGGATCACGACGCCGTCCGAGGAGGGGTTCACGCCCAGGTCCGAGTCGCGGATGGAGCGCTCGATGGCCCCCAGCGAGGACTTGTCGTACGGGGAGATGACCACCATGCGCGCGTCCTGGACCTGGAAGGAGGCCATCTGGCTCAGCGGCGTGGCGGTGCCGTAGTACTCGGCGGTCAGCTTGTTGAACATCGCCGGGTTGGCGCGGCCGGTGCGGACCCCCGACAGATCCTCCTTGGCGACCTCGACGGCCTTGTCCATCTTCTCCTCGGCTTCGAGGAGGGTCTCATCGATCACTTGGGGGCTCCCTAGAGTCTTCGCGCTCTGCTGTGTCCACTACAAAGCTCAAGCGCAGCTTAGTGCGTTTGCGGCCGGCCGTTCAGTGCGCCGTACCGGCGCCGGGCGTCAGTGCGCCCAGTGCGCCGGGCCGATGACGGTGCCCAGCTTCTCGCCGCGGATGGCGCGCGCGATGTTGCCCGGCTGCAGGCCGAACACCACGATCGGCATCCCGTTGTCCCGGCACAGCGACACCGACGTGGCGTCCGCGATCTTCAGGTTGCGGGCCAGGAACTCGTCGTAGGACAGCGCGTCGTACTTGACGGCGCCGGGGTTCTTGTTCGGGTCGGAGTCGTACACGCCGTCGGTGCCCTGCTTGGCCATCAGGATGCTCTCGGCGTGGATCTCCAGCGCGCGCTGGGCGGCCGTGGTGTCGGTGGAGAAGTACGGCATGCCGGCGCCGGCGCCGAAGATGACGACCCGGCCCTTCTCCAGGTGCCGGATCGCGCGGCGCGGGATGTAGGGCTCGGCGACCTGGCTCATGGTGATGGCGCTCTGCACGCGGGTGGGGATGCCGGCCTTCTCCAGGAAGTCCTGGAGCGCCAGGCAGTTCATGACGGTGCCGAGCATGCCCATGTAGTCGGCGCGGGAACGCTCCATGCCGTGCTGCGACAGTTCGGCGCCGCGGAAGAAGTTGCCGCCGCCGACCACCACCGCGACCTCGACGCCGCCCTCGGCGACCACGTCGGCGATCTCCTTGGCGATGCTCTTGACGACCTCCGGGTCGACGCCGATCTGGCCGCCGCCGAACACCTCGCCGGAGAGCTTGAGCAGGACCCTGCGGTTGCTGTCGACCTTCTCGGTCTGCTCGACGCGCGAGGGAGCCGCCGCCGTGTCGGTTTCCTGGGTGGTTTCCTTCACAGCAGCGGCTCCTTGGTACGTAGCTCTTGGTGCTCTTTAGTTTTTCAGGTTCTGGTCAGCTACCGACCCGGAACCGCGCGAAACGCTTAAGGGTTACGCCCGCGTCGTCCAGGATCGCCTTGACGGTCTTCTTCGGGTCCTTGGCGAACGCCTGCTCCAGCACGACGTTCTCCTTGAAGAAGCCGTTGACCCGGCCCTCGACGATCCGCGGCAGGGCGGCCTCGGGCTTGCCCTCCTCGCGGGAGGTCTGCTCGGCCAGGCGCTTCTCGGTCTCCACGACGTCGGCCGGGACCTCGTCGCGGGTCAGGTAGGACGGCGAGAACGCGGCGATGTGCTGCGCGACGTCCTTGGCGACCTCGGCGTTTTCCTTGTCCAGCTCGACCAGGACGCCGATCTGGGCCGGGATGTCCGGGGAGGTCTTGTGCAGGTAGGAGGCGACGAAGCCGTCGTGGAACTGCGCGAAGCGGCGCAGCTCGATCTTCTCGCCGAGGGTGGCGTTCGCCTCGTCCAGGAAGCTCTTCACGGTCTTGCCCGGCTCCAGCTCGGAGGCCAGCAGCGCCTCGACGTCGGCCGGCTTGGCGTTCACGACGTGCGCGAGCACGGTGGCCGCCAGGGTCTGGAACGCCTCGCCCTTGGCGACGAAGTCGGTCTCGCAGTTGATCTCGACCAGGGTGCCGGACACGCCGTCGACGGCCGCGGTGACCAGGCCGTTGGAGGCCGAGCGGCCCTCGCGCTTGGTGACGCCCTTCAGGCCCTTGACGCGCAGGAACTCGACGGCCTTGTCGATGTCGCCGTCGGTCTCCTCCAGCGCCTTCTTGCAGTCCATCATGCCGGCGGCGGTCAGCTCGCGGAGCTTCTTGACGTCGGCGGCGGTGTAGTTCGCCATTGTTAGTCCTTCAGGAGTGGATCGGCCGGGAGGCCGGGCGGTGTTGTGGTCACCGCCCGGCTTCCCACGACGTAGGTCAACCTCGGTTCACCGGCAGCGACCTC
>JAEKKI010000156.1 GCA_019510485.1 Catenulisporales bacterium | reverse complement strand
GGGGTTCGAGCTGGGGAGCTTCGAACTGGACGGCGAGGGGGAAGGGGACGGGGACGACGGTGAGGCCGGAGTCTGGACGCCGGAGCCGGAGTCCGGAGCCGAGCCCGATTCGGGTGTGAGTGAGGACTACGCGGGGGCGGGGTCGGCGGGGATGACGGCGGGGGAGTGGTTCGGCGGCGACGAGCCGTCCGAGCGTGAAGGAGACACCTGGTCGGCGGCGTCGGCCGCGGACCGGTTCGGCGAAGGCTCGGCCGGCGATTTCGCGCTGGCGGCGAGCGCCGGTGCCGACCGGTTCGACGCGGACGCGGCCGATGAGCCCGGCGAGACCGATCCGCCCGCCGGCACCGGCCTGGCCGGCTCCGCGGTCTCGACCTCGCCGTCGTTGTTCGGCCCGCAAAGCGTGGTCGAGGCGGTGCAGGTCCTGGCCGGGTATCCGGATGCGGTGATCATCGCCGGCGGCACCGCCGTCATGCCGGACATCGCCGCCGGCCGCCGCCACCCCAACGCGATCGTCACCCTCCACCGCTGCGCCGAACTGCGCGGCTGGTCCCCGGGACCAGGGGAGGTGCTGCTGCACGCCGGGCTCACGCTCACCGAGATGCAGCGACAGGAGCTACGGGCCCAGGTGCCGGCGTTGGCACAAGCCGCGCGCACGATCGGCGCGCCGCACATCCGGGCCGCCGCCACCCTCGGCGGGAACCTCATTGTGGGACCGGTGTCGGCGGATCTGCCGGTGGTGTTGGCCGCATTGGGCGCTTTCGTGCTGGTCGCGTCCGCCGGCGGAGTCCGGGAGGTGTCCGTCTTCGAGTTCTACGATCGCGACGGCGTCCCGCAGATCGCGCCGGGTGAGCTCCTCATCGGGGCCCGGGTGCCGGTGGTGCGCGGGATGCAGGGCTTCATGAAGATCGGTGTGCGGGGCGGAACCTCGCGGGCGATCCTGTCGACCACCTTGGCCGTGGATCCCGCGCGGCGCAGCGCCACGTGCGTCGTCGGGGCGATGGCGCAGGCCGCGCTGCCGCAGGGCGTCGGCCTCGGCGGGCTGCCCGCGCTGCTGCGCGCCGACCACGCCGACCGGTGGCTGGCCGACCAGGTCGACTGGGACGCCGGGGCCATCCCGGATCCGGCCGTGTACGAGACCTTCGGCCGGCTGGTCGCGGAGTCCCTCGTCTACGGCGACGGGGCCGGGACGCTCGGCGGGGGCGGCGACCCGTATCGTCGCAAGGCCGCCGAGATCTGCGCCCGCCGCCTGCTGCTGCGCGCGCTGCCGCCGCTCGGCTGGCTGGACCAGGTACGCGAGCTGCAACAGCGGGCCGACTTCCAGCGGGCCAAACAGCGCGTGGAGCGGGCTGAGCAGGCGAAGAATCAGGACTCAGAGGGCGGGTTTTGACAATCCGCCCTCTGACCGCACGATACGAACAAGGGGGGCACAGCGGTGAGCCAGGTGAGCCAGGTGAGCCGGCCGTGAGCGAATCGGCGGTCGAGTGGCCGACCGTGGGCCTGACGCTGCGCGTCGACGGGCACGAATACCCGGTGCCGCGGGTCTGGATCGGAGACTCCCTGCTGGCGGTGCTCCGCGAGCGCCTGGACCTGGACGAGCCGCGCGACGGCTGCGCGGTCGGCGAGTGCGGGGCCTGCCTGGTCGCCGTCGACGGCATCCCGGCGGCGTCCTGCCTGCTCCCCGCGGTCGCGGCCGTCGAGCGGGACGTGCGCACGCCGCGCGACCCCGCCTTCGACATCGCCCGCGCCGCCGTCACCGAGGCCGGGGCCAGCCCCTGCGGCTTCTGCGCACCGGCGCTGGCGATCGCGATCACCGGCCTGCTGCGGCGCAACCCCGATCCGGGCCCGGCGGCGGTGCGGGAGGCGATGGCCGGCATCGTGTGCCGCTGCTCGGAATCCGACCGCTGGATCGAGGCGGTCGCGCTGGCCGCGGAGGCCGAAGCCGAGGCCGGCGTCGCGATCCAGCACGAGTACGCGGAGGATTCCGACACAGGCCCGCAGCCGGACTACCCGGAGTACCCGGATTATTCGGACCAGGCAGGGGACGCCCCGTGACCGACCCCACGTTCCCCGCCGACCTGCGCGCCGACGGCATGCTGTGGATGGGCGCCACCCGCTCCCCGCACGCCAGCGCCGCCATCCGGGGCCTGGACATCCGCGCCGCGCGCGCCACCCCCGGCGTGCACGCCGTCCTGTCCGCCGCGGACCTGCCCGGCTACAACTTCCACGGCCCGCGCTCCATCGACCAGCCGGTCCTGGCCGCCGACGTGGCCCGCTACATCGGCGAGCCGGTCGCCTTGGTCGCCGCCGAGCACCCGGCGCTGGCGCGCGCGGCCGCCGAGCGGGTGCGCGTCGTCTGGGACCCGCTGCGGCCGCTGCTCGATCCGGAGCAGGCCTCGACCGCCCCGCCGATCCACCCCGACGGCAACGTCCTGCACACCACGACCCTGGTCTTCGGCACCGAGCCCGGCGCGCTGCTGGACCCCGACACCGCCGGGGTGGCCGGGCTGAAGGTCGTCGAGGGCGAATACGCCTTCGACGCCGTCCCGTCCCGCCCCGGCGCCCCGGCCGCGGTGATCGCGGTGCCCAACGGCGAGCGCGGCATCGAGATCTATGTCGCGACCCTGTCCCCGCGCGGCGACCGCGAGGTGGTGGCGCAGTGCCTGGGCCTGCCGGTGGAGAAGGTGCACGTCATCCCCACCCGGGTCGGCGGCGCCGACACCCACCGCGAGGACGTCGGCCTGCAGGTGCAGGCGGCGCTGCTGGCGCTGGCCACCGGCCGCCCGGTGAAGGCCGTGGTGCCGCGCGACGTCCCGGCGCACTCCGGCCGCCCGGCCGCGCGGCTGCGCTACAAGCACGTCGTCGCCGAAGACGGCAGCCTGGTCGCCGTCGACGCCGACATCCTGCTGGACGGCGGCGCCTACGCCTCGACCACCGTCGACGTGCTCGACGAGGCCTGCCGGCTGGCGATCGGCCCCTACCGGGCGCCGAACGTGCGGATCACCGGCCGGGTGGTCCGCACCAACAACCCGCCGGCCGGCCGGGTGCGGGGCGGCGGCGGGGCCCTGACCTGCGCCGCCTACGAGGCGCAGATGGACGCCGCCGGCACGGCGGTGGGCCTGGGCGGCCTGGAGGTCCGGCTTCGCAACCTGCTGCGACCCGGCGATCTGGTCCCGGACGCCGGCGACCCGCTGGGCAAGCCGGCGGCCGCGCCGGTGCCGATCCCGGACTGCCTGCACGGCGTGCTGGACACCCCGATGCCGAGCTTCCCGCCCGGTCCGGACATCCGCGAGTACCCCGGGACGGTCGGCCGCACCGGGGAGCTGACGCGCATCCGGCGCGGCGTGGGCGTGGCGATCGGCATGGCCGACCTGTCGAATCCGGCGCAGCAGGGCGAATACGCGACCGCCGTGGTGCTGGTCTCGCAGACCCCTGCCGGTCCGGCGGCGACCGTGGCCTGCTCGGCGGTGGAGACCGGCTCCGGCCTGCACGACCTGATCCGGGCCACCGTCGAGCGCACCCTGGGCATCCCGCCGGAGCGGGTCGCCGTGCGCGCGCCGGAGGACCCCGGCTCGCTGCCGTCGTCCGCGGCGGTCACCCACCCGGCGTGGGTGCACGGCAGCGCCGTGGAGGCCGCGGCCAAACAGGCGCGGGCCAAGCTCTTCCGGCCGCTGGCCGAGCACCTCGGCGTGGACGGCGGCCTGCTGAAGGTCGCCGACGGCCACCTGGTGTCCCACGACGACGTCTTCCGCCAGCCGCTGGCCGAGGCCTACCGCCGCTGCCTGCCGCCCGGGCGCGTGGTGCGCGGCGACGGCGAGTTCAGGATGCTGACGATGCCCACCCTGACCGGCACCTCCGACGCGGCCAACGTCGCGGTCGGCGCGGTGCGCGCGGTGGTGGACGTGGACACCGAGCTGGGACTGGCGAACGTGGTGCAGATCGCGATCGCGCAGGACGCCGGCCGGGTCGTGGTGCGCGACCGCGCCGAGCAGCGCGTCGCCTCCGGCGCCGTGGCCGGCAGCGGCCTGGTCCTGTCCGAGGGCGCCGACCTGCCCTACGGCTGGGGCGAGCCGTCGCCGATGGACTCCCCGGAGGTGGTGGTCGCGGCCTTGCTGGAGACCGCCGCCGAGGCCAAGGACGAGATCGGCCCGGACGGCCTGCCGGTCGCCGCGCCGCCGCTGGGCGGGATGAAGCCGGTCGGCGACCTGGCGGTGATGGCGACGCCGGCGGCGGTGCTGGCGGCGATCCGGGACGCGGTCGGCGATCCGCGGGCCGGTTCACCGCTTCGACTGCCGTTGCGGCCTGATCGGGCCTGGTGGGTTCTCGGGTGAGGTAGTCTCGCCGGACCGGTCCTTACGGATCCTTGTGAATCGCAGGGCGGCGAAACGGTACGACAGCGGGTGGACAACGGGAGGAGGATTCGTGAGCATTTCGGCGGCCTCCCACTTACCCCCGGCGTATCCGGAGCGCGCGGTCCGCGGCACTGCTTCGCGGCTGCGAGCGTGGCAGCAGGCGGCGCTGGACGAGTACCTGAAGCGTGAGCCGCGCGACTTCCTCGCCGTGGCCACCCCCGGCGCGGGTAAGACGACATTCGCGCTGCGCGTCGCCACCGACCTGCTGGACCGGCACGTGGTGAACACCATCACGATCGTCGCGCCGACCGAGCACTTGAAGACGCAGTGGGCTGAGGCGGCGCACCGGGTCGGGATAAGGATCGATCCGAACTACAGCGGGGCTTCCGGCGGCACGTCGCGCGACTATCAGGGGATCGCGGTCACGTACGCGGGCGTCGCGGCGCACCCGATGCTGCACCGGCGGCGGGTCGAGGGTCGCAGGACCCTGGTGATCCTCGACGAGATCCACCACGCCGGCGACTCCAAGTCCTGGGGCGAGGCGACCTATGAGGCGTTCGAGCCCGCCACCCGGCGGCTGGCGCTGACCGGGACGCCGTTCCGGTCGGACACCAACCCGATCCCGTTCGTCGGCTACGCGCCGGACCGCGAGGGCGTGCGGCGCAGCGTCGCGGACTACACGTACGGGTACGGCTCGGCGCTGGCCGACGGCGTCGTGCGGCCGGTGGTGTTCCTGTCCTACGCCGGGCGGATGCGGTGGCGCACCAAGGCCGGCGACGAGGTCGCCATGCAGCTCAACGAGCCGATGACGCAGGACGCTGTGAAGCAGGCCTGGCGCACGGCGCTGGACCCGGCCGGCGACTGGATGCCGCAGGTGCTGCGGGCCGCCGACCGGCGGCTGCGCGAGGTGCGGCGCGCCATCCCGGACGCCGGCGGGCTGGTGATCGCGACCGACCAGGGCGCGGCGCGCTCGTACGCGGACATGCTCAAAGAGATCACCGGACAGCGGCCGGCGGTGGTGGTGTCGGACGATCCCACGGCGTCGGCGCGGATCACCGAGTTCTCACAGAACGATGACCGGTGGATGGTCGCTGTTCGCATGGTGTCGGAAGGCGTCGACGTGCCGCGGCTGGCGGTCGGCGTCTACGCGACCGGTATCTCGACGCCGCTGTTCTTCGCGCAGGCCGTCGGACGCTTCGTGCGGGCCCGGCGGCGGGGCGAGACGGCCTCGGTGTTCGTGCCGTCGATCCCGATGCTGCTGCAGTTCGCGAACGAGCTGGAGAAGGAACGCGATCACGCGCTCGACAAGCCGACGCAGGCCACGACGACCGAGGATGTCTGGGGCGAGGAAGAGGCTCTGCTCGCGGCGGCGAATCGTACCGAGAAGGAGCAGGGGTACGAGGAGGAGCTGTTCACGTTCCAGGCTCTGAACTCAGAGGCCGAATTCGACCGGGTGCTCTACGACGGGGCGGAATTCGGTCTGCCGGCCGATCCGGGGTCGCGTGAGGAAGCCGAGTACCTGGGGCTGCCGGGGCTGCTGGAGCCGGAGCACATCAAGATGCTGCTGGCCAAGCGGCAGCAGATGCACCTGAGCAGCGCACGTAAAAAAGCGCTGCTGCGCTCGCAGGCCGAGGCGATCGTCGGGGCCGAGGAGCGGCCGGTGATGACGCGAAAGCAGTTGCTGGAGCTGCGCAAGGAGTTGCAGGGGTTGGTGGGTGCGTGGCACCACAAGACCGGCAAGCCGCACGGGACGATTCACGGGGAGCTGCGGCGGATATGCGGCGGGCCGGCGGTGGCTCAGGCTACTGCGACGCAGTTGCAGAAGCGGATCGACACGGTGCGGCGGTGGGCCGCTGAGGGGGCCTACTAAGCGGTCCTCGCCCTGCTGTGTCAGATGTTTGACTCACGGCGCGGGCCGGGTTCTGAGCCCGTCCATCAGAAGGTCGAGGAGCCGCTGGGCCTGAGCGTGGTGCCCGCGTTCGCCGGAGGCGGCGAGCAGGCCCAGGAGCGCGGCGGCGACGTCCTCGGCGGTGATGTCCGTGCGGATCTCGCCGGTTCCGGCTCCGGCGTCGAGGATGACGGCGATGGCCGACAAGAGCTCCTGGCGGCTGTGGGCCAGGGAGATGTCTCCGGTGTCGACCATGGCGAGCAGGGTGTCGGTCATCCCGTGCTTGGCGGCCAGCCAGTCGGCGAACAGGTCCATCCACAAGCGCAGCGCCCGGGCGGGCGGGTGTTCTTCGAGCAGGGTGCGTGCGCCGGCGGTCAGGCGCTCGACCTGGTCCCGGTAGACGGCGTCGACGAGCGCTTCCCTGGTGGGGAAGTGGCGGTAGAGGGTGCCGACGCCGACGCCGGCCCGGCGGGCGATCTCGCGCATGGACGGCTCGGTGTCCGAGGCGGTGAACACGCGGGTGGCCGCGGCCAGGACGCTCTCGCGGTTGCGGGCCGCGTCGGAGCGGAGTCGCTGGTGGGCGGTGGGGGAGGGGTCGGAAGCCATAGTTAAGCGGATCGCGTTCCGTTTTTCTCGGTCATCGGGTTAGTATAGGCCGGAAGTTAAACGGAACATGCTCCGTTTTTGCGCCCACCACCGGGAGAACAACCGTGGCCGACCACACCGCAGCCTCCATGCGTACAGTGCGCTTCCACGAGTACGGCGAGCCCGCCGCCGTCCTCCGCCTGGAGACCGCGCCCATACCCGAGCCGGGCCCCGGCCGCATCCGCATCGCCGTACACGCGTGCGGCCTCGCCCCCGCCGACTGGGCCCTGTGCCGGGGCCTGTTCCCCGGCCGGCTGCCGCGGGGCATCGGGTGCGACGTCTCGGGCACCGTCGAGGCCGTCGGCGAAGGCGTCACCGATGTCGCGGTCGGCGATCCGGTGTTCGGCACCGCCGACTACGCGGGCCGGCCCAGCGCCGGCGCGGCGGACCGGGCCGTCATGGACCACTGGTTCGCCGTCCCCGACGGACTCGAACTCACCGCCGCCGCCGCGCTGCCGATGGCGCTGAGCACCGCCTACTGGCACCTCTCCCGGCTCGGCCTGTCCGAAGGCCGCAGGATACTGATCAACGGCGCCGGAACCACCATCGGCTACGCGGCCGTGCAGATCGCGCTCACCCGCGGGATGCGCGTGATCGCCACCGCCGGGGAGACGTTCGCCGAGCGGCTGAGGAACCTCGGGGCCGCGGTGACCGCCTACGGCGACGGCCTGGCGGAGCGGGTCAAGACCATCGCCGACGGCCCGGTCGACGTCGTGTTCGACACCGCGCCGCCGAGCGGTGCGCTGCCGGACCTGGTCAAGCTCGCCGGGGGCGACCCTCAGCGCGTCCTCACCTGCTCCGATCCAGCCGCCGCACCGCAGCTCGGAGTACGCGACTCCTTCCACGAAGACCCCGCGGCGTTCACGCCTGAGCAACGCTTCGGCGCCTTCGCCGAGTTCGCGCAGCTGGCCGCCGAGGGCAGGTTCAGCGTGCCGGTGTCCGGCACCTTTCCGCTCGACCAGTGGCGTGCGGCGCTTGATATCAGTCTGACGGGACGTGCGCGCGGCAAGCTCCTGCTGCTGCCCGCCGCCGAAGCCCTGGTGTGACGGCCGGACCGTTACCGGATCAGCCCTTCCGGCAGCGACGCCAGGCCCGGCCTGGAGACGTGAAGGACCTGATAGCGCTCGGTGGCCTCGACATCGTCCGGCACGGCAGAGGCCCACAGCGCGAACTCGACCAGTTCCCACCGCGTCGGATCGAGGGCCAAGGCGACGGTGTGCGCGTCATCGCGCTGCGCCAGCTTCTCGGCATCGGCCGCCGCCTCCTCGACCCACGCGCTCAGGGTGTCGTCGAACACTGGCACCGGCCGGGTACGGCGCGAGGCCGCACTGGGCGCGGGCCCGTCCAGGGCCGCGCCCGAGTAGCGGGCGACGCCGGTCCAGTGGCGCGCGGTGACCCGGCCGAAGCTGCGGATGATGCGCTCGAAACCCGCGCCCGCGAACAGGAAACGGCTCATCGCCGCGGTGTCGTGCCAGAGGTAGAAGGGAGCGTACTGATTCACCGGTGAGCCGTCGGCGATCTCGCGGATCAGGTACGCCTTCAGGCCCAGGCCCTCGCGGTCGTCCAGGAGGTGACTCGCCTTCGCGACCCGGTCGCGCAGGATGCCCATGTCGTAGTCGGCGGGGACGGATATCTCGTACTGCATCGCGTACATCAGTGCTCTCCAAGCAAAGGAAGGATTCCCGCTATCGCGTCTTCGAACAAGCCGGCGTCGTCCGCGGCGCGCGCGAGGACGTAGCCGCCCTGCATCACCGCGACGATCGCCGTCGCGGTTCGTTCCGGGTCGAGCGCCGCGTCGAACTCCCCGGCCGCGACGCCCTCGGCGACCAGGCCGGCGATCCGCCCGCGCAGCCAGGCCAAAGTCGAGGTGACCGGCGCCCGCAGCGCGGGGTCGGCCATGATGTCGGGGTCCTGGGTCAGGCCGCCGATCGGGCAGCCCCGCAGCACATCGCGCGAGCGCCGTAGGTAGGCGAGCAGGCGCTCCTTGGCTGTGCCCGCCGCGCTGAACTGCGCCTCGGCCCTACCGGTCATCTCCTCGGCCGTGCGCTCTATCGCCGCCAGCGCGAGCGCGGGCTTGCCGGAGAAGTGGTGGTACATGCTGCCCTGGCCGGCCTCGGCGCGCTGCTGGATGGCCTTCGGGCTGGTGCCCACGTATCCGCGTTCCCAAAGCAGTTCTCTGGTGCTCTCTATGAGCCGATCCGCTGTGTCCACGCCGATGATCGTACATACTAGTAGGTACAGAAGGGAAGGAGGCTTCTCTGATGCAGCATCAGATGCCATACTCCGCGCCATGACTCCCAAAGCGGTGAAGCGGTCCGTCCAGTTCATCGCGCGGCAGAGCTGGTTCCCGGCGATCGGCAAGCGGACCGTGCCGTACGTCGACAAGGCCCTGTACAAGGCGACCCGTGGCCGCTTCGGCACGATGAGCGGGTCGGGATTCACCGGCCTGCTGCTGACGACCATCGGCCGCAAGACCGGCAAGGAACGCTCCGTGCCGCTGCTCTACGTCGGGCACGAGGGCAAGTACTACCTCACGGGCTCGAACTGGGGGCAGAAGCAGCACCCGGCGTGGTCGGGCAACCTGATCGCGAATCCGCGGGCGACGCTGACGATCAAGGGCAAGAAGATCCCTGTCACCGCGCGGCTGCTGGTGGGCGAGGACCGGGAGAAGATCTGGCCGGTGCTGACCACGACGTGGCCCGCGTACGACATCTACACCGAGCGCAGCGGACGCGAACTAAGGGTGTTCGAGCTGACGCCGAGTTACTAATGCGCTCGGAAGTAGCTGGACTCCTCCCTAGCCACTGCCCAGGCTGTCCAGCTGCTTTCGAGCGCACTTAGTGAAATTCGGCACAGTACTCACCGCAGAGCGGCGGAGACCTCAGCGGCGGCCTGGATGACGCGCGGCCCGGCCTTCGACGCGTCCAAAGGCGCGAACGACACCACGCCCACGCTCGCCTCCAGCCCCGGCACGTCGCGGATGGGCGCCGCGATGCCGTGAGCGCCGGGCTGGAGCTCGCCCTCGCTGGTGGTGTAGGGCGGGCTAGCAGGGTTCGAGGATGCGGCGCGGCCCAGAATGATCGCCTTACCGGCCGCGCCCAGGGCCAGGCGGTGACGTGACCCCACGCGGTAGGCCATGTGGTAGTCGGTCCATGACGGTTCGACCACCGCGATGGCGAGGGCGTCGGTCCCTTCGGCCACCGTCAGGTGTGCGGTGGCGCCGACCGCTTCAGCCAAGCGCCGCAGCGCCGGGGTCGCCGCCTGACGCAGCAGAGGGTGGACACGCGCGGCCAGCCGAAGTACCCCGACGCCGAGATGGACCCGGCCGTCGGCGTCACGGCGGGCCAAGCCGTGGGCTTCCAGCGTGGCGACCAAGCGGTATCCGGCAGTGCGAGGCGCACCGACCCGCTCAGCCAACTGCGCCACCGTCAGGCCGGACGTCGAATCGGCCAGCGCCGTGAGCGCCCGGATCCCCCGGTCCAGGGTTTGCGAGGTCTCCGGCTCGGAAGCAGGCTCCAGGCGACTCATACGCGCAGCTTAAGACTTGCGTCGCCGGGGTTCGCGCCGAGGACGAGGGCATACTCGGAGGATGACCGTCGACGCCGACCTGTTCCGCCGCGAGCGCCGCCTGCAAGCCGAGGCCGAGGCCGTCCTGGACGACCTGGACCTCGCCGCCGCGCTGGAAGCCGTCGGCGACCCGATCCGGACCGGCAGCGCGGCGCTCGGCGTCATGGTGAAGCCGGACATCGACGTGACCACCGCCTGTCCGGTGCTCGATCTGG
This sequence comes from Catenulisporales bacterium, assembly GCA_019510485.1. GTDB lineage: Bacteria > Actinomycetota > Actinomycetes > Streptomycetales > Catenulisporaceae > Catenulispora. Next base: position 20,014 of record JAEKKI010000156.1, on the reverse strand, counting down.
CGACGTTCGACGCCGTCACCCAGCTGGCCACCCGGCTGACCCGGCACGAACGCGTCCGGCAGATCACTTTCCGGAACGACACCGGCGCCTGGAACGCCGAACCCGACACCTATCCCGACGGCCTGTACCTCCAGGTCCACTACCGCTCAGTCCAGCCGCGGCCGCGTGAGTGGAACCTGGACTTGTGGTTCGTCGACCAGCCCGAGCGGCAGCCGGACTTGCAGCACCTGCGAACCCTGCTCCCACGCCTCACCGACGAGACCCGCGCGGCCATCCTGCGCCTCAAAGAGGAATGGACGCCCCGCCAGGAGTACGGCCGGACGATCAATGGGACGCTGATCTATCAGGCTGTGCTTGATGGGGGAGTCCGGACTCCTCTTGACTTTGCGGAGTGGCTGGAACAGGCCGGTCCAGGATCGGCCTAGCCAGCGCGGGCGGAACCGGCAGCCGCGGCACCCGCGTCATCGCCCGCCGCACCCGCCCGCCGACCCAGCGCCATGCCGGCTCCGGCAGGAACACCGCGTCCCCGACCATCATCGCCGCCGAGAACAGCGGCAGCCCCATCACCACCGCGATCGAGAAGTGCATCCCGAGCAGCGCCACCAGACACGGATACTTCAGCCAGCGGCTGAACACCGCGAACGGGAAGGCGATCTGCACGAAGACCGTCAGATAGGCCACCATCGCGATCATCACGCTCTGGCCCGCCATGAAGTCCGACAGCCCCGGCCAGGGCCGGAACCAGTCCAGCTTCAGCGTGTAGTAGATCGCGGTGCCGTTCTGCCAGTAAGAGCCCTGCGACTTGTAGAGGCCGGCCGCCGCGTACACCACACAGATCTGCGCGGCGATCACCAGCACGGCCGCGTTGTGCAGGAAGGTGACGACCTCCTCGCGCGTCCGGTCGATCTCCGCCCAGGCCCGGCCGCTCGGGGTGTCCGGCCAGGCGAACTCCGGAACGCCCTGAGCGCGGCGGGCGCCGGCGCGGCGGTGCCGGCGGCGGGCGTCCAGCGACCAGCGCGCACCGCAGCGGGTGAAGGCCAGGTAGATGGCCATCAGGCCCATGATGTTGTCGCCGCCGTCCGTGAGGAAGACGTCGCGGCCGGTGAAGGCCATGATGGTGAGGGCGAAGCAGACCGAGGTGAAGCGGGTACGCCAGCCCAGCGCGACCAGCAGGCACACCACGATGGCGACGTGGTACCAGACCTCGAACCAGGTCCGGCCGCCGTGGCCGAGGAAGGTGTACCACCAGCGGTCCACCGCGAACCAGTCCAGACCGGGGTCGTTCGCGAACTGCTGGTTCAGAGCCGGGGTCCACGGGGCGTCCGGGCCCCAGAGCGCGTCGTGTCGCGGATACTCGTGCAGCAGGAAGATCAGGTAGAGCGAGCTGTAGCCGATCCGGAGCACGGCGGTGCCGTACAGCGCGGCCGCCTGGGTGGTCAGCCGGGTGAACGCCCGGCGGGCCTTGTCGCCGGTCCAGGTCAGCGGGCGCTCGCGGAACCTGGGACGGTCCATTGCGGGCGGGGCCGCCGGGCCGTCGGTGTCAGCGGTCACGGGGCCACGCTTCCGTTCGGGCAGCCGTAGGACACCGTGTCGGCCGAGATCTGCCGCCACGGGATGATGTGCACCGCCGGCTGCAGCGCCTGCTTCATCTGTTCCGGGGCGTCGGGCGGCGGGATGTCGGAGGTCGAGACCCGGAACTCGATGTCCGCGATCGCGTTCGCGGGGACGCCGTCCTTGCCGCTGAGCGGCCGTACGCGCTCCAGCGCGATGTTCACCAGGTACTGCCGCATCATCTCCGACCGGCCGGAGTCGCCGACGTCGGACTGGTCATGGGTCGCCGAGTAGCCGTCGGTCCAGGCCCGCCGCAGTTCGTTCTGCTCGGTGTGGCCGGGGAAGGGATTGTGCGAGATGGCGTCGTAGTCCATTTGCGACAAGTTGTACCAAGGGGTCACGCTCCGGTAGCAGTCGGTCGCCGCCCGGGTCTCGATCGTGAAGTTCTGCGACATCGGGTTCGGTGCGAACAGCCGCCAGTTCTGCTCGAACCACGGATAGACCCACTTGGAGATGGGTGTGGCGAACTTGGCGCTGACCGTGTTGGCCGGAGAGTTGGTCAGAAACGTGACGCCCAGGTGGTACAGGGCCAGGGCCGAGATGCCGAGCATCGACACGCCGAGGACCAGACGGGACCACCAAGGCCGGGGCGTGGACTGAGGAGATACGGCGGGGACGGGTTCCTCGTTCGGCTCGGCCACCCAGTCAAGGTAGCGGATCGCGAGAGGTCGTTGTACACCTGTTTTGGCAAGTCGTGACGGCCGTCGCCTTATGAGTCTGCTGAGAAAGGCTCGTTACCGCTCGGCGCTTGTTTCAGCGTCGTCCCACCGCGCGCCGGACCGCTCGGCGGCGCACGCCGCGGTGAGCGGCAGCACCCGGTACGGCACCGGGTTCGCCATCGCGACGACCGTGGACGTCCGCACGATCCCCTCGAACGACACCAGCGCGTCGATCACCCGCTGCAGGTCGGCGTTCGAGCGCGCGACGATGCGGCACAGCATGTCCCCGACGCCGGTGATGGTGTGCATCTCCAGCAGCTCCGGGACCGCCGCCAGGTGCTCGCGCACCTCCGGTCCCTTGCCCTGCTTGATCTCCAATGTCGCGAACGCGGTCACTCCGTAACCCAGGGCCGCCGGGTCGATCTCCGGGCCGAAACCGCACACCACGCCGCGGGCCTGGAGCCGGTCCATACGGGCCTGCACCGTGCCGCGCGCCACGCCCAGGCGCCGGGACGCCTCCAGGATCCCGATCCGCGGCTCTTCGGTCAGCAGGGTGAGCAGGCGGGCGTCCAGAGCGTCGACGGACGGTTCGGAAAGGGTCATGGCGGAGCTTGCCTCCATGTCGGTCGCGAGGGCCTTTGTCAATGGTCATACTGTGCAGAACAGACGCTTTGCAGGCGCTTTTGCTGAACAAATTGTACAGCTCCAGCGGCTGCCGTTGCGCACTTTGATCTGCGGCTCGAAGCTGAGGGTATGACCGAAAACGCCGCCGCCGCTGCCGGCACCGCCACCCGTACCGCCGACCCGTTCCCGGTCAAGGGGATGGACGCCGTCGTCTTCGCCGTGGGCAACGCCAAGCAGGCCGCCCACTACTACTCCACCGCCTTCGGTATGAAGGTGGTCGCGTACTCCGGCCCCGAGACCGGCCGCGCGGACCGCGTCTCGTACGTCCTGGAGTCCGGAAGCGCGCGGTTCGTGCTGCAGGGCTCGGTCCGGCCGGGCACCGAGATCGCGCGGCACGTCGCCGAGCACGGCGACGGCGTGGTCGACCTGGCCATCGCCGTCCCGGACGTCTACGCCGCCTACGAGTACGCCGTCGAGCACGGCGCGCAGGGCCTGGAGAAGCCGCACGAGCTGGAGGACGAGCACGGCGTGCTGGTCCGGGCGGCCATCGCCGCCTACGGCCAGACCCGGCACTCGCTGGTGGACCGCTCGCAGTACCAGGGCACGTACATGCCCGGCTACGTGGACCGCGAGCCGCTGGTCGAGCCGAACCAGCGCGTCTTCCAGGCCATCGACCACTGCGTCGGCAACGTCGAGCTGGGCAAGATGGACGAGTGGGTGGAGTTCTACCACCACGTGATGGGCTTCACGAACATGGCCGAGTTCATCGGCGACGACATCGCCACCGACTACTCGGCGCTGATGTCCAAGGTGGTCGCCGACGGCACCCGCAAGGTGAAGTTCCCGCTGAACGAGCCGGCGATCGCGAAGAAGAAGTCGCAGATCGACGAGTACCTGGAGTTCTACGGCGGTCCCGGCGTGCAGCACATCGCGCTGAACACCGGCGACATCCTGGCCACCGTGGACGCGATGCGCGCGGCCGGGGTGGAGTTCCTGGACACGCCGGACTCGTACTACCAGGACCCGGAACTGCGGGCCCGGATCGGGACCGTGCGCGTTCCGGTCGAGGAGCTGCGCAAGCGCAAGATCCTGGTCGACCGCGACGAGGAGGGCTACCTGCTGCAGATCTTCACCAAGCCGGTGCAGGACCGGCCTACGGTGTTCTTCGAACTCATCGAGCGGCACGGCAGCCAGGGCTTCGGCAAGGGGAACTTCAAGGCGCTGTTCGAGGCGATCGAGCGTGAGCAGGAGCTGCGCGGGAACCTGTAGTGCAGATGGCTGGTACGGGCTGGTCAATGTGTCGGTGTGCGGCTTCCTCAAGGTTGCGTAAGGAATCCAGGCACCTGTGCGGCTTCCGGCGCCGGTGTTCTAGGCTCGCTGGTCGTGGAGAGTTCACCGCGTCCCGGTTATTACCCCGACCCCTCAGTGCCCGGATACATCCGGTATTGGGATGGTTCACGATGGGTGCCGGGGACCAGCAAGCCCATGCCGGAGGGCGTGGGCGGGGCGGCGTCGGACGCGGATACGGAAAAGGGGCCGGGCTCGGGCGCGGGAACCACGCGGCAGTTGTCCGAGATGAGCTTCGACGACCTGCTGCCCTCGATCGAGGAGTCGCCGGGCGAGCCGGAGGAGGCTCCGCGTTTTCCGACGCTCGTCGCCCAGGAACAGGAACGGGAGCAAGAGCAGGAGCAACGCCAGGCTCCGGCCTTCCCGGTGGCGCCGCCGATGTCCGAAATCAGCTTCGACGATCCCCGGCCGGCACCACAGGCACCGCAGAGCCCGGCTCCCAGCTTCCCGCCGCCGCCGGTCGCCAGCGCCTCGGGCATGGGGATCTCCATCACCGGTCCGGTCGGACCGCTCCCCGCGTCCGGTCCCACGCCGGCGCAATTGGCCGCGACGAGCCAGTCGCTGCGCATACGGCTCCTGCGACCGGACGGCAAGCCCTTCGACGGCCCGGAGATCACCACCGGTCCGAAGGAGCCTGAAACCGCCGCAGGGCCGGCGCGCACCGGCTTCGACGCGGCCCAGCGCGGGCCGAAGAAGCAGCCCCCGAAGGTGGTGGTGAAGGCCGGACCGCTGGCGCGGCTCGGCCACGCCCTGGCGGTGCTCGCGATCTCGGCGCTCGGGATCGTGCCGCTGGGCTACCTGATGCTGCAGTCGGTACACGACCGCGAGGACAAGCTCGCCGCCCGGATCACCGTGCCGACGAAGATGAACGTGCTCGACGGCACGTCCGAGGCCTGCCTCGGCGGCATGGTCGCGGTGCTGCTGCTGGTGACGGTGTTCTACCTGATGCGGCTCAAGCGGCGGCGCTAGCGCATCAGCCCATCAGCCCTCGACTGGAGAAACCACCTCGACGCCCGCCCCGCGCATCTCCTCGATCGCTTCGGCGGTCGTCGCCTGAGCCACTCCGGCCGTCAGACCGGCCAGCACTCGCGTATGAAAGCCCTGACGCGCCGCGTCCAGCGCCGTGGCCCGCACACAGTGGTCGGTGGCGATCCCGACCACGTCCACCTCGTCCACGTTCCGGGCCCGAAGCCAGTCGGCGAGCGGCGTGTCGGCGCCGTCGACGCCCTGGAAGCCGCTGTAGGCGGCAGCGTAGGCGCCCTTGGAGAAGATCTCGTCGACGCGCAGCAGGTTGAAGTCGGGATGGAACTCGGCACCCTCGGTCCCGGCGACACAGTGCACCGGCCAGCTGGTGACGTAGTCCGGCTGATCGGAGAAGTGCGGGCCGGGGTCGGTGTGCCAGTCGCGGGTGGCGACCACCTGCTCGTAGCCGCCCCGGTCCGGCGCCGCCAGCAGCTCCGTCACGCCGCCGGCCACCTGCGAGCCGCCCGAGACCGGCAGCGAGCCGCCCTCGCAGAAGTCGTTCTGCACATCGACGACGATCAGCGCGCGCGTCATGGGCGTTCGCTCCTTTTCACCAGATCGGCTATTCCCAGCTGGCATACACCGTAGGGATGGCGGGCTCGCCGCGCGACAGCTGCGTGGACCACGGCGGCAGCTCGGCACGCGACGCCTCGTGGCGCTCGCGGATCTCCTCCAGGCTCGGGCGCGCGATGACCTCGCCCTTGGCGACGTACTGCATCAGCAGGTCGCGGCCGTCGACGCGCACCGCGTCCGGAGTCGTACCGGTGCCGATGATCTCCTCCTGCGCCACGCCGTCGGAACCGATACGGCGGAACGCGTACTTGCGGCCGCCGCGCGTGGCCTTCTCAGAGGACCTCTTCGCCACCGGCTCCATCGGGGCGTCGGCCTGGGCGCTCGACCCGCGCGCCACCAGCTTGTAGACCAGGCCGGCGGTCGGGGCGCCGGAGCCGGTGACCAGCGAGGTGCCCACGCCGTAGGAGTCCACCGGCGCCGCGGCCAGCGCCGCGAGCTGATACTCGTCCAGGTCGGAGGTGACCACGATCTTGGTCTCCGGTGCGCCGAGCTCGTCCAGCTGCTTGCGTACCCGGTGCGCCATCCACAGCAGGTCGCCGGAGTCCAGGCGCACCGCGCCCAGGCCCGGGCCCGCGACGTCGACGGCGGCCTTGACCGCCTCGGCCACGTCATAGGTGTCGACCAGCAACGTCGTGCCCTGACCCAGGGACTCCACCTGCACGCGGAAGGCGTCGCGCTCGCTGTCGTGCACCAGGACGAAGGCGTGCGCCGAGGTACCGGTGGTCGGAACGCCGTAGCGGCGCCGGGCCTCCAGGTTCGACGAGGCCGCGAAGCCGGCCAGGTACGCCGCGCGCGCCGCCGCCACGGCGGCCTCCTCGTGCGTGCGCCGCGAGCCCATCTCCAGGCACGGCCGGCCCATCGCCGCCGAGGTCATGCGCGAGGCCGCCGAGGCGATCGCGCTGTCGTGGTTCAGCACCGACAGCACCAGCGTCTCCAGCAGCACCGCCTCAGCGAACGTCGACTCCACGATCAGCAGCGGCGAGCCGGGGAAGTAGCACTCGCCCTCGGCGTAGCCGTGGACCTCGCCGCTGAACCGGTAGCCGGACAGCCAGTCCCGCGTGGTCTCGTCCACGATGCCGGACTCGTGCAGGAAGTCGCAGACGGCGGTGTCGAAGCGGAAGTGCTCCAACGCGTCCAGGAGGCGGCCGACGCCGGCGGCGACCCCGTAGCGGCGGCCGTCGGGCAGGCGCCGGGCGAAGACCTCGAACACCGAGCGGCGGTGGGCGGCCCCGCTGTGCAGGGCGCCTTGCAGCATGGTGAGTTCATAGTGGTCAGTGAGGAGCGCGGTGCTGTTCACGATCTATCAGCGTAGTCTGGTGGGATGAGTGTCGCGCCGGTGGAGGTCGATCCGGAGGCCACGGAACAGACCCGGTCGTCGCCCGTGGAGAACCCGGTGTGGGTCACCGTGGTGTGGAACGATCCCGTGAACCTGATGAGCTATGTGACATATGTTTTCATGACGTATTTCGGCTACTCCAAGGGCAAGTCGGAGCGCCTGATGCGGGAGGTGCACAACCTCGGCAAGGCGATAGTGTCCAGCGGCGGCCGCGAACAGATGGAGAAGGACGTGGCCGCCATGCACGGCTACGGCTTGTGGGCGACCCTGCAGCGCCAGGACGGCTGAGATACAGATCGGGGAACACGTGCTCCAGCCCTTCGAGGCCCACCGCTCCGGGCGGATCGTCGGCGCGTTCACCGACGGGCAGGCCGGCGTGTTGCGCTTCCTGCTCGCCGGGCAGCTGGCGCTGCTGGACGAGGAGGATCCGACCGGCGACGACTCCGATCCGCTGGCCGCCGCCCTCGGGATCGCCGACGGCCCGGTGAAGAAACCGGACAACCCGGCGCTGGCCCGGCTGTTCCCGGACGCGTACGGGGACGCCGACGAGGCCGGCGAGTTCCGCCGGCTCACCGAGCCGGATCTGCGCGAGGGCAAGCGCGCGGCGGCCCGGCAGGTGCTGGACACGCTCCAGGGCTACTCCGAGGGCGACCGGATCCTGCTGGACCGCGAGCAGGCGCGGCTGTGGCTCGGCGCGGTCAACGACATCCGGCTGGTGCTCGCCGTCTGGCTGGAGATCGAGGACGACGACGACAACCCCTACGACCGGATCGGGCCGGACGACGAGCGCTACGAGATCGTGGTGATGTACCACTGGCTCGGGGCGCTGGTGGAATGGCTGGTCGAGGCGTTGATGGGCTGAACCCGGTGTGTGGTCCGTCACGTACCCGGTGAAAGCTTCCCCCGGTATGTTGAGAGGACAATCAACGTGTGCCAGCATCCTGCGTCATGACAGAGGCACTCGGATCGGTCGCGTACATCCCCCGGAGGGTGCGCCCGCTCGGCCTTCTCCGGATCGACGACTGGCGCGTGAAACTGCACGGCCTGTGCGCCGCCCCCGACACCGAGCTCGATCCCGCCGCCCGCGACGGCGCCCACCTGGCGGCCACCGAGGCGCTGCCCCGGCCCGGCGTCGGCGGCGGCCGGTACGGAGTCGGATTCGTGATCGCGCACCGGACGCCGAACAACTATTCGTATGTGGTCGGCTGGTGGTCCTACGACTGTCTGCTGTCCACGGCCGCGTTCTCCGCGCGGTTCTCCCATCCGGCGGAGATCACGCGATGTCCTTCGCGGCAGGCCGGGTGCGTGTGGGAGCTGGCGGTGATCGATCATGAGCGGCGGGCGTGGACGCGGACGATGCTGCGCAGCGGGGCGCGCGGAGGTGCGGAGGCGTACCTTGAGGCGGTGCTGAGCGGGAAGGTGTAGGGGCGGGGCGCGGCAGGGTTCGGCGCGAAGCTGGCGGCGCGGGGTACGCGGCCGGCCAGGTCCGGCGAGAGGCGGTCGGGGCCCGCGGCAGGCAGGGTTCTGTTTTTCGTGAGCTGAGAAGCGCGGCGGCACGGCGCTGCGGCCGTGCGCCGGGCCGGCGCTGGCCGAGCCGGCCGCCGCCGCGGGCGTGCCGGTCACCGACATGGAGCGGGGCTCCTGGAGCGATCCAGGAGCCCCGCTCGTCGTGCGGCGGATCAGCTAGTTCGCCGAACCGGACTTGCGTCGTGCGGCGACCATCGCGCCCGCACCGACCAGCAGCGCGCCCGCGCCGATGCCGGCCAGGCCGAGCACGTCGGCGCCGGTGTGCGGCAGCGCCACGGAGATCTCGGGCGGTGCCGACGGCGTGTCCGGAGCCGGGGGCGTCTCCGGAGGCGTGCTCGGAGGCGTCGCCGGCGGGGTCACCGGGGGCGCAGGCGGGGTCGGCGGTGCCGGCGGAACCGGCGGTGCGGGCGGAACCGGCGGTGCCGGCGGCGTCACCGGCGGCGGCGGGGTCACCGGGGGCGCAGGCGGGGTCGGCGGCGTCGGCGGGGTCGGCGGGCAGGCCGGCGCGGGCGGCGGCAGCGCCGGTCCGGGCACCGGCCCGGTGGCGCAGGTGTTCCCCGTGCTCGGGCTGGAGATCATGCCCACGCCCACCGACGTGCCGCAGACCTGCAGCGGGACGTCCACGCCGGGCTGAAGCACATTGCCGGCGATGATGCCGGTCGCCCCGCCGGTGGTGGCGGTCGGCGCGCCGCCGGTCGTGTTGGCGCACGTGTTCCCGGTCGCCTGGTTGTTGGTCGCGACCACGCCGGCCGTGATCCCGCAGATCTCCGCCGGGATGGCGATCGGCAGCTGCGCCACGTTGCCGGACGCGACCCCGCTGTTGCCGGTCGCGCCGGCGTTGGCCGACGCCCCGCCGCCGGTGCCGTTGAGGCACATGTTGCCGGCGGCCTGGTTGTCGAAGCCGATAACGTTCAGCGTGTCGCCGCAGACGTTCAACGGCGCCGCGATCGGCACCTGGATGACGTTCCCGTTGGCCACGCCGCTGGAATCGCCGCTGCTGGCGTTCGCGACGGCGCCCGCGGTCGGCGCCATCGCCGGCCCGCCGTTGTCGCAGGTGTTGCCGGCCGCCTTGTCGCCGAACCCGGCCACGGTCGCGGTGATGCCGCAGAGGTTGACCGGCACGTTCACCGGAACCTGGACGACGTTCGCGTTCCCGATGCCCGGCGCGTTGGAGGTCGAGGCGTTCGCCGTGGCCGAGCCGGCCGAGCTGTCGTTCGCGCACATGATGTTCTGGGCGCTGTTGCCGCTGCCGACCGCCGTGACGGTGTCGCCGCAGACGTTGACCGGAATCGAGACCGGGGCCTGCACGACGTTGCCGGACAGCAGGCCGCCGCCGGACTGCGCGGAGCCGGCCGAGGTGCTCGTGCCGCCGGACATCGCCGGGCCGTTGAGGCAGCTGTCCCCGGTGGCGCTGTTCCCACTGCCGATGATCGGGAGGACCACGCCGCACGCGTTCAGCGGCGCGTGGATCGGTACCTCGACGGTGTTGTTCGTCAGCAGACCGCCGCCGGCCGCGGCGGGAGCCGGTGCCGGAGCGGGAGCCGGTGCCGGTGCCGGAGTCGGCACGCACACCGGCGGCGGCACGGGCGCCGGGCCGGGCGTGGGCACCGGTGGGGTGCACTGCGCGGGCGGCGGCGGCGCGGGCGCGGGCGGCGGAGCCGGAGCCGGTGACGGAGGCGGTTCGCAAGTGGGCGTGGGCGTCGGCGCGCAAGTGGCCGGGTTGGGCGTCGCGTCGCGGTGCGGCGCTGCTGCGGCGGAGCGCTGCCCCTTGGCAGCCGTGTGCGCGGCGTCCTGCTTGACCGTGGAGCTGCTGACCGGGATCGGCGCGTGGAGCGCCGCCTGGTACGAGGAGCCGTCGTGGTGGCTCTTCGTCCCGGCGTCCGGGTGCTGCTCGGGGTGGTGGGACACCGCCGAGAGCGCGGGCGCCGCTCCGGTGATCAGCAGGCCGCCGGTCGCGACCGCCAGCGCGAGTCCGCGCTTGGTCACGTCGTGCATGCCAGACCTCATTCTTTTCGATGGGGTTCACGTGAACCTGGGAGATCGGCGGGTCGCGACGTGCATGTAGACGCCGACACGGCCCGCCACCGGCGATAACGCCCGCCGCTGCGTGGCGTCACGCAGGGTTCGCCCGCGCGGCTGAATAGTCGTTCTTTATGAAGAATCGCCGGACCCGCGACGATCGGCGCTGGTCGGCGATCTCGCGGGGGGCGGCTTGTGGGTCCGCGGCGCCGAACGGGAGAATCCCTGCATGACGGCTGATCCGACAATCGACCCGGCTGACGACCCGGCGGCGATCCGCGAGCGCGCCCTGAGCACCGCGGTCGAGGCCAAGCGGGCCCTGTCCGCCCTCGGCGGCGACTACATGACGTCCCAGGCGGCCCGCACCGCCGCCAAGGACCTGGGCATGAGGGGCTGGACGTTCTACTTCGGCGGCCGGGCCGGCGTCCTGGGATCGGTGGAGCCGGAGGTGGTGCACGCGATCGTCGGCTTCTTCCCGGCCGAGCACGTCGTCGCCAGCTGGACCGTGGCCCGCGACCCGAGGCAGAGCCCGCCGCTGGACCGCGTCGTGGACCGCTACCGCGACCTGCAGCGCAAGTGGGCCGACGAGTTCCTGGCCGCGCTGCCCGAGGCCGAGGCCCACGAACTGGGCGACCTGCTGCGCGACATCGCGACCACGTCCGAGACCGGCCTGTCCCCGCTGGCCGCCGCCTGGGGCGCGATGCCCGAGCCGGCCTCGGCCCGGCACCGGGTGGTGCACTGGTCGCACGTGATGCGCGAACAGCGCGGCGGCCTGCACATCGCGGCCGTGCAGATGGCCGGGCTCAATCCGCTGGAGGCGATCGTCACCGGCCCGCTCGGCGAGGGCGGCGCGAGGTTCTTCCGGTGGCCGGAGCCGTATCCGCGGCCGGACGACGCGATGCGCCTGTTCCGGGACGAGGCCGAGGAGATCACCGACGAGCTGGCTTCGCGGTCCTACCGCGGGCTGAGCGAGTCGCGGGCCGAGCGGCTGATCAGCTTGCTGGATCAGGCGCGGAAGGCTGCTGCCGGCGCTGAGCCCGCAGCTTCTTCGAGGGCTTACTGACCTCGCGGCGAGGACTTACCGCGGGTTCTGCCACGGGCCGTCGGAGTGCAGCTCCGGCGGCAGCCACAGCTGCGGCTGCACCGTCCGGCAGCGCAACCCGCATCCGGGCTGCCACGGGAACAGCCCGTGGCTGTCCGGCCACACCAACTGCACGAACGGCGGGACCGCTCCGCGGTAGAACCCGATGGCGAACCCGAAAAGCGTCGCGTACCAACCTGGATGCACCCGCTTGGCCACGACCGGCGCCGCGTCCAGAATCCCGTCGACCTCGATGTCGAGCCCGAACGGCTTGTTGTCCCGGATCAGCCGGCCGGCCCGGTTCACCCGCTGCTGCATGTCCGGCAGCAGCAGCCCGAACAGCGAGACCTCGGGCGTGCGGTAGCTGTGCCACAGTCCTACTGAGAAGGCCCAGCCAGGGGTCTTAGTGCCGGGCATGATGCCGATCGAGGTCCAGCCGGTACGCCGCACGTGCGCGGCCGCTTCGCCGAACCAGCCGGGGACCAGCGCGCGGACCGCATCCTCGTCGTCATCGTCCGGCGCGTCGTCATCGGCGAGCGCCTCGTTCGCCGCGGGCGTCAGAGTCTGGCTCGCCGCCGATTCGCTGTCGCAGATCACGCAGTGACATGGCGGGATGTCGGCCGACACCCGCCGACGCTCCTCGGGGTCGCCGGCTGGTTCCCCGCCGCCGCGGCCACTGCTTTCCGCCATAGTGTTCACGATATGCGATGAGTGCATGAGAGTACCTATCCAGACACCCGGTATTCACCTTTCGGACGACGGGAACTCGCAGGGTGTACGGACGATCACTGTGGGTGTGTCGAATAGGTGCTTACCCCGACGGCTTACGCGCCGCCGAGCGTCACGATCGCATCGGTGAGAAAGCCGGCCACCAAGCCGAGCAGGATGCCGTAGGAGGTCAGCTCCTTCAGCCCGCACCGGCGCGCCACCGCCAGCAGCTCGATCACGACGTACAGGATCGACCCGGCGGCCAGCGACAGGAACGCCACCGACACCGCATCGGAGGTGAACTGCTCGCCGACCAGCGTCCCGGCGAATGTCGGTCCGCCGCCGATCAGCCCCAGCACCCCCAGATACCCCCACGACGGCCGCTCCCCGACCGCGGCCATGGGCGCCACGATGCCGAAACCCTCGGTGGCGTTGTGCAGGCCGAAGCCGATGATCAGCATCAGCGCCAGCGAGATCTCGCCGCCGGCGGCCGAGCTGCCGATCGCCAGGCCCTCGGCGAAGTTGTGCAGGCCGATCCCGATCGCGATCAGCATCGGCAGGCTGGCCATCCGGGCCGCCAGATTCCGGTGCGGGACGCCTGCCAACTCGGTGGCGGCCGCCGCGCCGGGACCGCGCGCGGCGCGCTTGGCGACCCACCGGTCGAAGCGCGTGAGCCCGCACAGCGACACCCCCAGCCCCGCGGCCATCAGCAGGCCGTAGCCGACGGCGCTGCCCACGTGGTGCGGCTTGTCGCCGAGCGCGGAGTCCACCGGGGCCCAGGCGTGGTCGAGCACGTCGAACAGCAGGAACAGCAGGATGCCGATGGCGACGGCGTTCAGCATCGCGCGCAGTTTGGGCAGCGGGGCGCGCAGCCGGCCCAGCGGCAGGCCGAGGTAGATCGTGAAGCCGGCGATCGCGCCGAGCAGGGCGATCTTGCTGGAGGACATTGCAGTACCTGGATTCTGGTCGAGACCGGCCCCGTAGCCTACTGTGACGGTTGTGAGGTTAGCCTTGCCTGTCTTGTGAGGGCAAGCTTGCCCGTATGGCGTGACTTCATGCGCGGATCGCCGACCGTCGACCGTTGTAGAGCTTTGATGCGGGTCGGTTGTCAGTCCGTCAGGCCGTCGGGCCGGCCGCGGCCGCGAAGCCCGGCCAGAACGCGTCGGCCAGCAGCGTCGCGCTCTGCTCCGGTCCGATCCCGGCGCCCTCGCGCAGCCGCCAGCGCGCCACCCGCTCGCTGGCGCCGATCAGGGCGTGGGCGTAGACCGCGATCCGTTCCGGGGCGGCGTCGGTCAGCCACCCGCCGAGCGCCTCCTGGATCAGCAGCGTCTGCTGGCCGCGGATCGCCTCGATCGCCTCCTCGGCGGGACCGGCGACGATCACCGATTCGTTCAGCAGCACCGCCCACGCGCGGCCGTGCCGGTCGGCGAAGTCGAAGTACGCCCGCAAGCCCGCCTCCAATACGGCTCGGGCCCCCTCCTGCGCGGCGGCCGTCAGCGCCTGGATCGTGGCAGAGTGCAGATCCGCCCGGATCCGCGCCACACACGCCAGCAGCAGCCCCTCCTTGGAGGAGAAGTACTCGTAGAGCATCGGCTTGGAAACGCCGACCCGGAGCGACACCTCGTCCATGGACGTGCCCTGGAACCCGCGCTCGGCGAAGACTTCCTCGGCGGCGGCCAGGATCTGCTGCTCGCGCTCGGCGCGGGGTACGCGCCTGCGGCGTGGGGCGTCGTTCATGCGCCAAGATCCTATCGACTCCGCTATCTACCCTCAGTAGGCTACTTGTCGGTAGCTTCGAAGCGTCGAGCAGACAAGGCGGGCTGGCAATGGCCGATCCCCGGTTCCACACCGTCGTCGCCTTCGACGGCGCCGAGATCCACGTCGAGGAGGACGGCGCGCCGGACGCGCCGGTCACCGTCGTGCTGGCGCACGGCTGGACGCTGTCCGGGCGCGCCTGGCGCGCGCAGGCGGAGGCGCTCAGCCGATCTGAGCCGTCGGCGGAGCCGGCATTTGCAAGAAATACAGCGCCGGCGGCGTCGGGCGAGGTGCGGGTCCTGCGCTACGACCAGCGCGGCCACGGCTTCTCCACACAGGGCGGGGCGTGGCACGAAGGCGTCGGCGGCGCCGGCGCGGCCCGCTTCGGCCCCGGCCCCTCGATCGACCAGCTCGGCCGCGACCTGGCCGCCGTCCTGGACCAGCTCGTGCCCGCCGGCCCGGCGGTGCTCGCCGGGCACTCGATGGGCGGCATGGCCATCATGGCGCTGGCCCAGCAGCGGCCGCGGCTGTTCGGCGGCAAGGTGGCCGGGGTGCTGCTCACCAACACGTCCGGCGGCGCCCTGGACCGGTTGACGCTCGGCTTCCCGGAACTCCTCGCCAAGCCGGTGCGCGCTTCGCTCGTCAAGACCATGCGCGGAATCGCCGCCAAGCCCGGCCGGGCCGACGCGGTGCGGGCCCGTCAGGCCACCGGCACCCGGCTGGCCGTGGCGCAGACCCGCTGGCTGCTGTTCGGCCGCCGGGCGCCGCGGCCGGCGATCGTGGAGTGCAACGAGATCATCAAGGCCTGCCCGAGCGCGACGCTGGCCGGATTCTTCCCGGCATTGATGGTCCACGACAAGCGCGCGGCCCTGACGGCGCTGGGCGCCGCCGAGGTCGAGGTGGTCGCGGCCGACCGGGACCGGCTGACACCGCTCACCCACGCCCGCCGGCTCGCCGAGGCCATCCCGGGCGCGCGCCTCACGGTCGTCCCGGGTGCGGGCCACATGCTGCCGATGGAGCGGCCGCAGGCCGTGACCGCCTTGCTGAACCGCCTGGTCGCCGCGGCGGCGGCGCGAGCGGAGAACGCTGCCTGACCGGCACCCGGTGCGGCCGGGAAACGACACTCTGGCCGGACTTCCCTTCGGAAGCCCGGCCAGAGACGCCTATCTCACGGAACTTTTCTCATCGAACATCGAACGCTGAGCCGCCTCCCGGTCGCGGGATCGACCGGGCACCGGCCATGTCCCCTCCTCAGGCCGCGAGCCGGTCGCCGGTGGTGACCAGCACTGCCAGCACCGTCCGCGACGGGATGGACAGCTTGGCGAAGATGCGGGACAGATGTGCCTCGACCGTCTTGGTGGACAGGCCGAGGGCCCGTGCGATCTGCCGGTTGGTCCGGCCGTCGCGCACCAGCCGGGCGATCTCCATCTCGCGGGCGGTGAGCCGGTCCAGCGATCCAGAACGCTGCGGACCGACAGTCATTGTGCTCATTCCCTGTTCCCCCCAGGTGTTGTGTTGTGCGATGGAACCACCGTAGGAACCACACGGTGATTTCGCGTCGGTAGAAACACGTACTCGACAGGCGTATTCGGTGGTTCACTCCTTCCGGCCTGCGAGCAGTGTCGCCAGCTGAACTCTGTTGGCCACGCCGAGCTTGGCCAGGATCCGCTGGACGTGCGTGTCGACCGTCCGCTCGGAGATCACCAGGTCCTCGGCGATCCGGCGGTTGGTGCGGCCCAGGGCGACGTGGCCGGCGATCTCCTGCTCGCGCGGCGTGAGGCTGCCCAGGGCGGTGCTCCTCTCGGAGCTGAGCGCGGTCACAGGCGTGGTGACCGGCGCCGTGACGGGGTGGTGGTGGTCGGCATGACCGGCCGGCCCGGCGTGCCCGTTGCCGGGGCGGGAGCGGTCCGCGTGGCCGACGAGTCCGGCGCGTGGGGCGGCGACGGGGTGCTCGGCTTCGGCGGCGCTCGAGTCGCGCCCGGAGCGTGCGGCCGGGATCGCCGGTGCCGCACGCGCCTGAGCCGGGGAGTCCGCGGCGTTGTAGGTGCTGTGCACGCCGCCGGTCCCGAACGGGCAGTCCGGCTCCCAGCACTCGTCGCTCAGGCGCACCTCGTCGGACAGCGCCTGCGCCATCCGCTCCCACGTGATCTTCGCTCCGGCGCGCACCGCGGCGGCGTAGGCGGCCTCGCCCAGCCGGTCCCGCACCTGCGCGGCGGCCCCGGCGATCTGCTCGGCGAACACCGCGAGCGGCCCGCTGCCGATGCCGGCATAGGCGGCCTCGCACTTGCCGATCAGCATCGCCGCCACGTGCGCGTCGGCGTCCCAGCGCAGATGCGCCAGCAGCCGGGTGGACAGCGCGAGCAGCCGGCCGTAGCGGTCGCCGACGTCCTGGAAGTCCTGGTACGCCGCGTTCAGGGTCCTGATGGTCTCGGCCGCGCGGTCGCCGCCGAGCTCGCTGAAGGACATCATCACCCGCAGATACGCCAGCAGCCGCCGGTCGCCGGTGCCGGACGTCAGCTGCCAGGAGTGCGCCACCCGCGCCGGGTCCGGCTCGCCGTCGTGCAGCAGCACCGGCATGTGGCTGGCGAACGCCTGCTGCCACAGGTTCCCGCTGCGCAGTGCGATGTCCTGCGCGCGGTCGGCCAGTTCGGCGGTGTCGCCCTCCGGGTCCCCGATCATCAGGGTGTTCACGGCCAGGATGCGCAGTGCGTACGCTTCGGTGACCGCGTCGTCGCAGCTCTGGGCCAGTTGGACGGCCTCGCGCAGCGCGTGCATCGCCTCGAAGCCCTTGCCCTGCAACTCCAGCAGCGCGCCCAGGCCCAGCGCGGTCCGCGCCCGCGGCACCGACGGTTCGTCGAGTCCGGCCCGGTCGGCGTGCGCCAGCGCCCCGCGCGCGAAGCGCACGCCCTCGCCGAGGTGGCAGCGGCAGCAGAAGTAGTCCCATAGCGCCGCGGCCAGGCGCAGGCCCTCGGCGGACTGCTCCGGGTGGGCCAGGAACCAGCGGCCGGCGGTGCGGATGTTGTTGATCTCCACGTCCAGCACCCGGAAGGCGTGCGCCTGCCCGGGGCCGTAGAAACGGGGGTTCAGCCGCTCGGCGAGGTCCAGGAAGTAGGCGGCGTGCCGCTGGCGCATCTCGGCGGTGCGGCCGGCCCGCTCCAGCTCGTCGGCGGCGTAGGCGCGCAGCGTCTCCAGCATCGAATAGCGGCGGCCGTCCACGGTCGGCTCGACGGTCACCAGCGACTTGTCGACCAGCCGGGTCAGGATGTCCACGGCCCGCGGGCCGATCGCGCCGGTGGCGGCGTGCAGCGTCCAGCCGCCGGAGAAGACCGACAGGCCCGCGAACAGCTCCTGCTCCTCGGCGGTGAGCAGCTGGTGGCTCCACTCCACGGAGGTGCGCAGTGTGCGGTGCCTGGTCTCGGCGAACCGGAACGGACCGGACAGCAGCGCGAACCGGTCGGACAGCCGGACCTCGATCTCCTCCACGCTCAGGGCCCTGACGCGGGCCGCCGCCAGTTCCAGGGCCAGCGGGATGCCGTCCAGGCGGCGGCAGATCGAGGCCACGGTGCGGGCGTTGGCGTCGGTGAGCCGGAAGCCGCCGGAGGCCTGCTGGGCGCGCAGGGCGAACAGGCGGACGGCGCCGAACTGGATGGCCCAGGCGGCGTCCCGGACCGGGCCGGGGTCGGGGATGTCGGAGCCCTCGGCTTCGTCCTGGGACCGCTCGGCGTCCGCGTCCGCTTCGGTGTCCGCGTCCGAACCGTTGACACGGCCGTCGCCGTCGCCGCGGTCCGGGCCGATGGTCGCCGGATGGCTCAACGGCGGCACCGTCCACACCGTCTCGCCCGGCACGCCCAGCGGCTCGCGGCTGGTGGCCAGCACGGTGAGCCGGCGGCAGCCGGTCAGCAGCCGCAGCGCCAGTCCCGCGGCCGCCTCCAGCCGGTGCTCGCAGTTGTCCAGCACCAGGATCAGGCCGCGGCCGCGCAGCGCCGCCACGAGGTGCTTCTCGGCGTCGGCGCGGTCGTCGCCGACGCCCTCCAGCCCGGACAGGTCCAGGGCCGTGGCCACCGCGCGCGCCACATCGACGCCCGCCGCGAGCTCGGCCAGCGGCACGAACACGGCGCCGTCGCTCAGCTCCGGATCAGGGTCCGGCGAGCCGTCGGCCCCCAGCGCGGCGGCGGCAGCCGCGATGGCCAGCCGGGTCTTGCCTATCCCGCCCGGCCCGGTGAGTGTGATGAGACGCGATGTGCGCAGCAGCGCTCGCACTTCGTCGATCTCGGCTTCCCGATCGACCAGTTCCGACACAGGTGTCGGCAGGCCAATTCCCCCATCCTGGCCCATGGAGTGAACTATAGGGTCGGCGGATCAGGGCGCGATAGTGGTTCTCCCACTTTCAACAAGGCGAACTCGCGTAAGCGACCGCCGAGGACGCTCCCGGGGCGCTCACCACTACGTCTATGTAGGGAGACGGGCACATTCCGTGCACATCGAATCCGGGATCGAGGTCGTAAACGGTCTTGCCGGACAATGTGAACGACTGGCTCTGCGCGCCGGCCGATCCGGGCGATTCCGAGGATTGCGAGCCGCCGAATCTGACCGTGACCGTGACTGTTCCGGTGCCTCGGGTGACCACATGGACGTGTGCGCTGTAGTTGTATGACCCGGTCTGATCCGGCGCCAGTGATCCCACGCTCAGGGAGCTGACACCGCCGCTGCCGTTGCCCCCGGGCTGCGGCCGCGAGGGCGGCGGCGCGGCGGCCGAGGACGGCGGGGGAGCGGCCGGGTGGCTGGTGCTGCTCGCCGGCGCGGAGCTGCTGGCCGGCGGGGGCGGCGGCGCCGGCTTGCCGGGCGGTGCGGCGCTTGAGGACACGGCCGGGGTGTCGGTCGCGGTGGGCGCCGTGACCGCCCCGCCGGCGGAGCTCTGCTCGGTGGTCGGATTCGACTCGGACGCGCTGGAACCGGACTGGGAACCGGTGGTCGCGGCGACCGGCGGCGTCGTGGCCGACTTGTCGGAGTGTTTCTGGTTGGCGGCGTACACGGCGGTCACGCATCCGGCGGCGAGCAGCACCGCCGCGGCGGCATACCGTGCGATCCGCGCCCGGTCCACCGGCTCGGCCGGCGACATCTGCGGGAACACCGGCGGGGGCAGATCGCTGCCGTTGCCGGGATGGAAGTCCTCGAACTCCTCGGCCCCGGCCGCCGCCCCGGCCGCCGCCTCGTCGCGGAACAGCGGACGCGGCCGGCTGCCGGCCGCCGGGGTCTCGGCCGCGGACCGCGAGACGTGCGTGGCCTCGGCGTCGTCGGCCGGGGCGTCGCCAGTGGGCGGGATGCGGGGGATGAAGAAGAGATCGGCGCCGCCTTCTTCGGGATCCGGGCCGGTGTTCGGCGGGGTTCTCGGAACGCGCGGCAGATCCGTGGTCGGATCGCCGAAGGCGGTGGGTCCGGCGATCGGCGGTGTTCGCGGCACGCGCGGCAGGTCGGCATCGATGCTCGGGGCGTCGAAGGCGGTGGGTCCGGGGATCGGCGGCTTCCTCGGCACACTCGGCTCGCCGAAAGAGCTCGGGCCCACGATCGGCGGCGTCCTGGGGATGCGCGGCAGGTCGCTCTCGGCGGACGGTTCTTCCGCCGGCGGAGTTCGAGATATATGGGTTGGTTCGTCGAAGGCGCTCGGTTCGTCGAAGTCGATCGGTTCGATGATCGGCGGCGTTCGCGGTACACGCGGCGGCTCGCTGGTGGCGGTCGGCTCGGCGGCCGGCG
>JAEKKI010000297.1 GCA_019510485.1 Catenulisporales bacterium | reverse complement strand
GGCTCGCAGTCGGCGATCGGCGGCGGCGGCCGCTACGACGGGCTGTCCGAGGAGCTCGGCGGCCCGAGCCTGCCCAGCGTCGGCTGGGCCCTGGGCGTGGACCGCACCGCGCTGGCGCTGGAGGCGGAGGGCGTCGAGCCCGCCGGCGCGGAGCAGCTCGGGGTGTTCGCGGTGCCGCTCGGCGATGAGGCGCGCCGTCGCCTCTTCGAGCTCGTCACCGCCCTGCGCCGGTCCGGCGTCGCCGCCGACTTCGCCTACGGCGACAAGGGCATCAAGGCCGCGATGAAGGCCGCCGACCGCTCCGGCGCCAGGTACGCGCTGGTGCTCGGCGAGCGGGACATCGCCGAGAACGTCATCCAGATCAAGGAACTGGCGACGGGGGAGCAGGAGTCCGTCTCCCTCGACGACATTCAGACAACGATTCAGGAGAAATTGCAGTGATCCGCACCCACGAGGCGGGCACGCTCCGCGCGTCCGACGCCGGGACCACCGTCACGCTGGCCGGGTGGGTCGCCCGCCGGCGCGATCACGGGGGCGTCACCTTCCTGGATCTGCGGGACGCCTCCGGCTTCGTGCAGGTCGTCGTCCGCGAGAGCGAGTCCGTGCACGACCTGCGCAACGAGTACTGCGTGGTGGCGACCGGCGAGGTGCGCACGCGCCCCGAAGGCAACGAGAACCCCGACCTGCCGACCGGCCAGGTCGAGGTCGTGGTGGACACCGTCGAGGTGCTCTCGCCGTCCGCGCCGCTGCCGTTCCCGATCGACGAGCACAAGAGCTCGAACATCAACGAGGAGATGCGGCTGAAGTACCGCTATCTCGACATCCGGCGCGAGCCGATGGCCCGGGCCCTGCGCATGCGGTCCAAGGCCACGAAGGTCATCCGGGACGTCATGGAGGAGCACGGCTTCCTCGACGTCGAGACCCCGACCCTGACCCGCTCCACGCCCGAGGGCGCGCGTGACTTCCTGGTGCCGGTCCGCCTGCAGCCGGGCACCTGGTACGCGCTGCCGCAGTCCCCGCAGCTGTTCAAGCAGCTGCTGATGGTCGGCGGCCTGGAGCGCTACTACCAGATCGCCCGCTGCTACCGCGACGAGGACTTCCGCGCCGACCGGCAGCCGGAGTTCACCCAGCTGGACGTCGAGGCCTCCTTCGTCGACCAGGAGGACGTCCTCGAGGTCGGCGAGGCCGTGGTGGCCGCGGTGTGGAGGGAGACGCTCGGCGTCGACATCCCGCTGCCGCTGCCGCGCATGAAGTACCACGAGGCGATGGACCGCTACGGCTCCGACAAGCCGGATCTGCGCTTCGGCCAGGAGCTCACCGAGCTGACCGAGTACTTCGCCGGTACCGGGTTCCGGGTGTTCCAGGCCCCTTACGTCGGCGCGGTGGTCATGCCCGGCGGCGCCGCGCAGACCCGCAAGGAGCTGGACGGCTGGCAGGACTGGGCCAAGGCGCGCGGCGCCAGGGGCCTGGCCTACGTCGTCATCGACGGCGAGACCGGCGAGCTGCGCGGACCGGTGGCCAAGAACCTGTCGGAGGCGCACCTGGCCGGCCTGGCCGACAAGGTCGGCGCCAAGCCCGGCGACGCGGTCTTCTTCGCCGCCGGCAAGCGCACCGCCGCGCAGGAGCTCCTCGGCGCGGCGCGCCTGGAGATCGGCAGGCGCTGCGCGCTGATCGACGAGAGCGCGTGGAAGTTCCTGTGGGTCGTGGACTTCCCGATGTTCGAGCCCATCGAGGACGCCTCCGGCGAGCAGATCGGCTGGCACGCGGTGCACCACCCGTTCACCGCGCCCACGCCGGAGTCACTGGACTCCTTCGACAAGGACCCCGGCTCGGCCCTGTCCAACGCCTACGACATCGTGCTCAACGGCACCGAACTCGGCGGCGGCTCGATCCGTATCCACCGCAAGGACGTGCAAGAGCGCGCCTTCAACGCGATCGGGCTGAGCGAGCAGGAGGCGCAGTCGCAGTTCGGCTTCCTGCTGGAGGCCTTCAACTACGGCCCGCCGCCGCACGGCGGCATCGCCTTCGGCCTGGACCGCCTGGTGGCGCTGCTGACCGGCGCGGACACCATCCGCGACGTGATGGCGTTCCCGAAGACCGCCACCGGCGGCGACCCGCTGACCGGCGCGCCGGCGCCGATCACCGCGGCGCAGCGCAAGGAGGCCGGGGTGGACGCGGTCCACGAGCCCAAGGGCGGCGCCAAGGCCTGATGGGCGAAGCCGCCGGCACGGCGCGCCGGCACGGCGTTCCGAGCCGATTCCAGGGCGGGCCGGGAGTGATCCCGGCCCGCCCTTGTCGTGCGTCGCCGAACCCTGATTGACTGTCGGTTGGCGATGATCGGGAGGGCTCATGGCTGCTGTGACCGAGGTGTTGGCGGCGTTCGCACGTGGCGAGGCGTCGCAGAGCGATGTGGTGCGCGCCCTGCTCACCCACGACGAGTGGTACGCCCCGATGATGTGGCTCGACGAGGCCTTCCCGCAGCGCCGGGTCTACGACCGCATGATCCCCACCCCGGCCCTGGGCCAGG
>JAEKKI010000265.1 GCA_019510485.1 Catenulisporales bacterium | reverse complement strand
GATCGCGCCGAACGCGAGCAGCACAAAGGCCGCCGGTTCGCGCAGGCGCTGAGCTATCGGAGGCATGACCTCTAGCCCCTAACTGTGAGTCGGTCAGTCTTCGGCTGACAGCCTTCCATACAACCAGAGGCGCGGGAACATCACGGCGTCAGGTCATTGCGTAATCAGGTGATTGCCGCCGATTTGGTTTTGCCAAGGGGTTACCGAATCGACGATGCCGCCGTGACCATTGACCGGTCCGGAAACTGTCAGGCGGCGACCAGATCGGCGTGCAGGCCGCGCACGGCGACGTTCTCGCGCAGTTTCCGCAATGCCCGCCAAAGGGTGGACTTCACTGTGCCCACCGACATCCCCAACCGCTCCGCGATCTCAGAATCGGTGTAGGAGCCGTAGTACCGCAGCGCCAACACCTGGCGGTCACGGTGCGGCAGCGCGGACAGTGCGGCGTGCAACACAGTACGCAGTTCGACACGCTCAGTGTCCAGATCCCACACCGCAGTGTCCGGCAACTCGTCGGAGGCCGGGTACTCCTCGACCCGGTGCCGCCGCCACTGCGAGATCTGGTGGTTGGACATCGTGCGTCGCACATACGCGTGCGCCACTCGCTTGTCGGCTATACGGTTCCACGCTCC
Source organism: Catenulisporales bacterium (assembly GCA_019510485.1). Classification (GTDB taxonomy): domain Bacteria; phylum Actinomycetota; class Actinomycetes; order Streptomycetales; family Catenulisporaceae; genus Catenulispora. The sequence continues at coordinate 8,636 of JAEKKI010000265.1, read as the reverse complement.
GTACACCTTCACTAGACCTTCTTGCAGCAGGTCCTCGGCGTCGGCGGGGTTAGGCGTCAGCTGGCAGGCCGCGCGCAGCAGCGTCGTCCGGCGGGCCGCGACGTACTCCGAGAAGTCGTCGCGGGCGCCTATGGCGTCGGGGGCATAAGCGGTCATGTCTAGAAGGCTCGCGAAGCCCCTTCCGCGCTTCGTCCCCGCCGTGTCACAGCCGTGCAACAGCCAGACCCTTAAGGCTTCCTGAGAGCAGCCCAGGTCAAGGCACAATGTCAGCATGCCGTCCCTCCTCCTGGTCGAAGACGACGCCGCCATCCGCACGGCGCTGCAACTCGCCCTGACCCGTCAGGGCCACCAGGTCGCGACGGCCGCCAGCGGCGAGGAGGCGCTGGCGACCTACAAGAGCGTCCGCCCGGATCTGATCGTCCTGGACGTGATGCTCCCCGGCGTCGACGGCTTCGAGGTCTGCCGCCAGATCCGCCGCACCGAACAGCTCCCGATCATCCTGCTCACCGCCCGCAGCGACGACATCGACGTGGTGGTCGGCCTGGAGTCGGGCGCGGACGACTACGTGGTGAAACCGGTCCAGCCCCGTGTCCTGGACGCCCGCATACGCGCGGTACTGCGCCGCGGCGAACGCGAGACGTCCGACGTCGCGGTGTACGGCGACCTGACCGTCGACCGCTCGGCGATGACGGTGAGCAAGCGCGACATCCCGATCCCGCTGACCCCGACGGAGCTGAAGCTGGTGATGGAGCTGTCGCGGCACGCGGGGCAGGCGCTGTCGCGGCAGCAACTGCTGCGGCTGGTGTGGGAACACGATTACCTGGGCGACTCGCGGTTGGTGGACGCGTGCGTGCAGCGGCTGCGGGCGAAGGTGGAAGACGTGCCCGCGGAGCCGACGCTGATCAAGACCGTGCGGGGCGTGGGATATCGCTTGGATCCGCCGCGTGCTTAGGGCGAGGCCTTCGAAGGCGGCCAAGGCGGCTAAGCAACGGGAGCTGCCGCGACGTGCGGAGCGGGAGCGGAAGAGGCATCGGCGGCCGTTGCGGTTGACGGGCTTGCGGATGCGCCTGCTGGCGGCGTTCGCGGCGGTGGCGTTGCTGACGTCGGCGGCGGTGACCGGGGTTTCTTATGTGCTGACGCGGCAGTCGTTGATGACGCGCGTGAACGAGAGCTCGGTGCAGCAGTTCGAGTCGACGGTCAACCAGTACAAGCAAGAACTCGACTCCGCCGACGACACCTCGACCGCGCTGGCCGATGTGGCGTTCAACATGCAGCTCGCCGGCCGCAACGGCTGGGTCCTGTACCGCGACCCGACGGCATCGGCGACGACCACGGACTCCCCGCCCTACGAAGCGGTCCCGGCGGCACTGCGGTCGCAGGCCCGCAAAGGCGTCGTGGCCTGGCAGCGGAGCAAGGTCAACGGCCAGCCCTACCTGATCGTGGGCAGCTCGCTGCGGCACAAGGGCATCGAGATCTACGATTTCGTCAGCCTGCAGCCGCAGCAGGAGGACTTGAAGCGGCTGGCGCAGAACTCGGCCATCGCCTCCGGCGTCGCCATAGCCATATCGCTGGCCTTGGGTCTGCTGGCCTCGCGCGGCGTGCTGCTTCCCTTGCGCCGCCTGGGGATCGCGGCCCGCCGGCTCGGCGCCGGCAAGCTCGACACCCGGGTCGAGGTGCGCGGCAACGACGAGGTCGCGGACGTCTCCCGCACCTTCAACGAGACGGCGGACGCCTTGGAGCGCTCGATCGCCGAACTGCGGTCGCTGGAGGCCGCCTCGCGCCGTTTCGTCGCCGACGTCTCGCACGAACTGCGCACGCCGCTGACCGCGATGACCGCGGTGACGGACATGTTGGAGGAGGCCACCGACGTCGGCGACGAGAGTGCGCCGGCCGCGCAGCTCATCGTCGCCGAGACCCGGCGGCTGGCCCGGCTCGTCGAGGACCTGATGGAGGTCTCCCGCTTCGACGCCGGCACCGCGGAACTGCGGCGCGAGCAGGCCGACCTGGTGGCGCTGGTCCGCGGCTGCCTGGCCGCCCGCGGCTGGACCGGAAGAGTCGCGCTGAACGTCCCGGAGACACTGCCGGTCCTGGTGGACCAGCGGCGGATCGACGTGATCGTGGCGAACATGGTCGGCAACGCCGTCAAGCACGGCGGCGCGGGCCGGGTGGAACTGGCCATCGGGGTACTCGGCCCGAACTTGATCCTCCAGGTCCGCGATCACGGCCCCGGCATCCCCTCGGAGGCTCTGGAGCACATCTTCGAGCGTTTCTATAAGGCCGACAAGGCGCGGGGCCGCTCCGAGGGCAGCGGGCTCGGCCTGTCGATCGCCTACGAGAACGCCCACATCCACGGCGGAGAACTCAGCGGCGGCAACCACCCCGACGGCGGCGCCGTCTTCACGTTGCGGCTGCCGCTCCAAGCACCGGGAGAGAACACGTGAGGCGGGTACGCACGACAGCGATCCTCGCGGTCACGGTCATCGTCGCCGTCGCGACGGCGGTCGGCGGTTGCGGCGTGCAGGCGACCGGGGTGAGCGTCGCGAGTACCAGCCTGTTCAGCGTCCCCGATTCCAGCAGTTCGCCATCGGCCTCCCCACCAGGAGGCGCGTCGCAGGAGGTGTCCATCTACCTGATACCCAAGGGCCTCGGCTACCCGCGCCAGGTGGTCCGCTACCTCCCGAAGCCGCCGACCTCCCCGCTCGACCTGCTGCCGCTGATGCGGGACGACGAGGTCACCGCCGAGGATCGAGCGAACAACCTCGTGACCTACGTCACGGACGACATCCGGCTGGTGCCGACCGGCAAGCAGGCCCACGAATACCAGATCTACAGCGACCAGAAGCCGAGCACCACGGCACTGCGCCAGATGGCGTGCACCTTCGACCTCTACTGGCGCGCGCATCGGGACGGCCAGAACTTCTCGACACAGTTCATCCTGCCCAGCGGATACGAGAACGGCTGGGACGACTGCCCCGTCGTCTTCGGCGAGAACGCCCCCGCCACCACGAGCAAGCCGGCCAGGGCGCCCACCGCCACCGCCACCGCACCGTCCATCGGCGACTTCGGCCACTGACCAGCCGCCACGAGCACGGCGACTGCGCTACTCCCGTTCGGTAATCGGCGCGGAACCGGCTGCCACGCCGGAGTATGCCAATGCCCTGATCAGGTTCGGCCGGAGCGCTCCCGGCGGTCAAGAGCACGGCGGCGTGAAAGCCGGTCGCCGTCCCATCCGTCGGCTAGCGACTTCGGCCACTGACACGACCACGACGCGGCGACCGCGCGACTCCCGTTCGGGAATCGGCGCGGCCGCCGGAAAAGTCAGCTATAAGAACCGGCTGTGACGCCGGAGTATGTCCGTGCCCTGATCGCACGGGTGGCATCCGGTCCGCCGGTCTTCACTGTCAGCGGTCCGGGTTCGGGGATAGAGGCTTCTTGGTGGTCGGCGGAGCGTTCGCTGACCTGGGGCGATGCTGCGGCGTTGCGGCATTCGGGTGATGCCATGACAACGCGGGAGGGTACTTTTTACGTGCTCGATATAGCAGCGTCCGTCGAGGGCAGCGGGAACCGGATCAGACGGTGGGCTGGGAGCGTGTCACGGGAGAGGCGATGCCGCTCGCCAGGGCCGATCCACCCGCCCGCAGGTGGCGATCGCCGCCCGCCGGTGGTCGATCGGCCGGGCCACGGTCGCCATCCGGTGGTGCGGATCCGCCGAGTGGCGCTCGCGGGTGCCGAGCTGTCGGATGGCGCCCGGGTGGCGTTCGCCGGCGCTGAGCGATCGGAATGCGCCCGGTGGCGCTCGCCGGCGCTGAGCCGTCGCAGAACGCCCGGATGGCATTCGCCGGTGCTGCGCCGTCGGAGAACGCCCGGATGGCACTCGCCCGTGCTGAGCTGCGGAGGCGGTCGCTGTCAGAGCTCTGTCTCAGCTCACTCGGGCGACCGCCCAGCCGGCGTCAGCCCGCCAGATGCCCCAGCCCGCCGGTCAGCCCCGCGAGCGGCAGGCCGTCCAGCGGACTGCCGGAACCGGCGCCGGAACCCAGCAGCGGCAGCCCGCCGGCCAGTCCACCGACCACCGGCAGGCCCTTGCCGCCGGGGCCGGTGAGCTGACCGCCCAGCGGGACCGACTGCTCCAGGCCGGACAGCGGCAGTTGCATCGGGAGGGCGCCGGTGACGCCGCCCAGCGGGCCGCCGGCCTTCGCGGGGGCCGGGAGCGCGGCCGCCGGGACCGGCACGGTCATCGGCGTCGCGCCGACACTCGCGGCGGGTGCCCGGATGGTGGCCGGGGTGGCGGCCGGCGCGGCCGTAGCCGGAGCGGCGGCGGGCGCCTTCGCGGGGGCCGACGCCGGGTGCACTGCGTTGTGGCCGCCGCCGTTGTGGCCCGGCTTGGTCGCGCGGCTGCGCATCTGCGGCTGCGCCAGGCTCTGCCCCGCCAACGCTGCCGAAGCCGCCGAAGCCGCCGCGCCCTGCGGAGCACCGACCGCCCCCGACAGCCCCGGCACCGTCCGGGCCGCCGGCGCGGCCGTGTCCAGCACCGCCGGCACCTGGCCCAGCACCGGCAGGCCGGCCAGCGGCAGCCCGGCGACCTGGTCGGGATTGTGGGCCGTCAGGCCCTTCACGGCCGCCAGGGCGTTGGTGGACAGCGGGAGGCCGCCGCCGGCGAGCCCCGGCAGGCCGGACTCGGCGGCGCTCGCCTGGCCGGCGCACATCGCCGCCCCGACGGCGGCCAGACCGACGGTGCCGGCGGCGACGCTCACGCGCCGCCGCGCGCTGGGGGTGACCTTCGACATCGGTGATACCTCGCGAATTGTTCAGGGGATCGCGATCGCGGTGTGCGATGCGACGATTACGCAAGGTACCGACAATCAGAAGCCGAATCCAAGGGCGCTACGGCCGAAGAGTGAGTTCACCGGCCACATAACAGAACGCGCCCCGGGCAACCACCGGGGCGCGTTCGGGTCTCGAAGAGACTTAGGAAGGTGCGCGGATTGGTGGCCGGTCTGACACAGGCGGCAGCGCCGCCGAGGGTCAGGGCACTGATGCTGCCGACGGCGGCCCACGGCGGAGGCAGCGCCGCCTGTGTGCACGGAAAACTCGCCGGGAACGAGGCTCGGCGTGCCGGACCGTCGCCCTCGACCCGGCCGCGGCGAAGCCGCTATCAGAGGCGAGCGTCGTGGGCGACGGGCTTGCCGCGCGCAGCGTGGCAAGGCACCGGTGCTGCCAGGCTCGGAGATCCGGCGATTTTCCGCCCGGCCACCGATCCGCGCGCCTCTTAAACAGGGTTCGAAGAAACCTCGCCGCGAAGCTCTTCGTACGCCGGCTTCACCACGTCGTTGATCAGCTCCAAACGCTGGTCGAACGGCACGAACGCCGACTTCAGCGCGTTTATCGTGAACCACCGCATGTCGTCCAGCGTGTAGCCGTGCGCCTTGTGCAGTTCGGCGAACTCGCGCGTCATCGAGGTCGAACTCATCAGCCGGTTGTCGGTGTTCACCGTCACCCGGAAGCGCAATGCGCGCAACAACCCGATCGGGTGGGTCTCGTAGGAATCCGCGGCGCCGGTCTGCAGATTCGACGTCGGGCACATCTCCAGCGGGATCCGCTTGTCCCGCACATACGCCGCCAGCCGCCCCAGCGTCACCTTGCCGTCGGCGTCGACCAGGATGTCGTCCATGATGGTGACGCCGTGTCCGAGCCGGTCCGCGCCGCACCACTGCAGCGCCTCCCAGATCGACGGCAGCCCGAACGCCTCGCCGGCGTGGATCGTGAAGTGGAAGTTCTCCCGCCGCAGGTACTCGAACGCGTCCAGGTGCCGGGTCGGCGGATGCCCGGCCTCGGCCCCGGCGATGTCGAACCCTGACACGCCCCGGTCCCGGTGCCGCACCGCGAGCTCGGCGATCTCCGAGGACCGCGCGGCGTGCCGCATCGCGGTGAGGATCGTGGTGACCTTGATCCGCCGGCCGGCGGCGGCCGCCCGCCGCTCCCCCTCCCGGAACCCGGCGTCGACGGCCTCCACCACCTCGTCCAGGCTCAGCCCGGCCTCCAGGTGCTGCTCGGGCGCGTACCGCGACTCGGCGTACACGACGCCGTCCGCGGCCAGATCCTCGGCGCACTCGGCCGCCACCCGGAACAGCGCCTCGGCGTGTTGCATCACACCGACCGTGTGCTCGAACGTCTCCAGATAGCGCGGCAGCGAGCCGGAATCGGCGGCCTCGGCGAACCAGCGCCCCAGGCCCTCGGCGGTGCCGTCGTAGTCCGGCAGACCGGTATAGCCGAACTGGTCGGCCAGTTCGATGATCGTGCGCGGACGCAGACCACCGTCGAGGTGGTCGTGCAGCAGGGCCTTCGGCGCCCTGCGGATCAGCTCTTCATCCATGGAGGGACATTACCTGCTCGAAGCGACGACGCGATCCAGCACGAGCGGCGTTCGTGTGAACTCCGTCCCCACGGCCGCGAACTCGCAGGCCCCCGCGAGCGATTCCAGGGCCGAGTCGAACGTCTCCGGAGTGTCGGTGTGCAGCGTGAACAGCGGCTGCCCGGCCGTGACGGCGTCGCCCGGCACCGCGTGCCACTCGACCCCGGCGCCGGCCTGCACCGCGTCCTCCTTGCGCGCCCGGCCCGCGCCGAGCCGCCAGGCCGCGACGCCGACCCGGAACGAGTCCATCGCGACCAGCACGCCGTCCCGGTCGGCGGTGACCACGTGGGTCTCCTTCGCCGTCGGCAGCTCCGCGTCCGGGTCGCCGCCCTGCGCGCGGATCATCCGCTTCCAGGAGTCCAGCGCCGAGCCGTCGTCGAGCTTGTCCGCCGGGTCGACGGCGCCGAGCCCGGCGGCGTCCAGCATCTCCCGGGCCAGCGCCAGCGTCAGCTCCCGGACATCGGCCGGGCCGCCGCCGGACAGCACCTCGACCGACTCCCGCACCTCCAGCGCGTTGCCCGCGGTGCGGCCGAGCGGGTCGTCCATGGCGGTGATCAGGGCACTGGTTCGCACGCCGTGGTCGGTGCCGAGCGCGACCATCGTCTCGGCCAGCTCCCGAGCGTTCGCGAAGTCCTTCATGAAGGCACCGCTGCCGCACTTCACGTCGAGCACCAGCGCGCCGGTCCCCTCGGCGATCTTCTTGGACATGATCGAGGACGCGATCAGCGGGATCGACTCGACCGTGCCGGTGACGTCGCGCAGCGCGTAGAGCTTGCGGTCGGCCGGGGCCAGCCCGTCGCCGGCCGCGCACACCACCGCCCCGGTGTCCTGGAGCACCGCGAGCATCTCAGCGTTCGACAACCGGGCCCGCCAGCCGGGGATCGACTCCAGCTTGTCCAGCGTGCCGCCGGTGTGGCCCAGGCCCCGGCCGGACAGCTGCGGCACCGCCGCCCCGCACGCGGCCACCAGCGGCGCCAGCGGCAGCGTGATCTTGTCGCCGACGCCGCCGGTGGAGTGCTTGTCGACGGTCGGGCGGGTGAGCGCGGAGAAGTCCATGCGCTCCCCGGAGGAGATCATCGCCTGCGTCCAGCGCGCGATCTCGCGCCGGTTCATGCCGTTGAGCAGGATCGCCATCGCGAGGGCGGCCATCTGCTCGTCGGCCACCCGGCCGTCGGTGTAGGCGGCGAGGATCCAGTCGATCTGTTCGTCGGTGAGCTCCGCGCGGTCGCGCTTGGCGCTGATGACGGTGATGGCGTCCATGGCTGTTCCCTAGCTGAGGTTGTCCGGGCCGAAGGCCCGCGGGAGGAGGTCCGACAACGTCGTCGGCTCCGTATCAGGGCCCAGATCCACCAGCAGATCGGGGCCGCCGAACTCGTACAGCAGCTGCCGGCAGCGCCCGCAGGGCATCAGCGGTGCGCCCGCGCCGTCCACGCACGCGAAGGCGACCAGCCGGCCGCCGCCGGTGGCGTGCAGCGCCGACACCAGGCCGCACTCGGCGCACAGCGTCAGCCCGTAGGAGGCGTTCTCCACGTTGCAGCCGCTGACGACCCGGCCGTCGTCGGCCAGCGCCGCCGCGCCCACCGGGAACTCCGAGTACGGCGCGTACGCGCGCCCCATCGCCTCGCGCGCCGCGGTGCGCAGGGCCGGCCAGTCGATCTCCGGGCCGGCCGGCTCGGCCGCCTCAGCCCTTGACATAGGGCTTGCCGTCGGCGGCCGGCGCCCGCACCCGGCCGATGAGCCCGGCGACCGCGAACAGGGTGGCGACGTATGGCAGTGTGCTGAGTAGATCCGAGGGGATCGGCAGCTGCAGCGACGAGGTCTGACTCGCCAGCGCGTCGGTGAACCCGAACAGCGCGGCGGCGGCCAGCGCCCCGAACGGCGACCTGGAGACGGGCACCAGCCATTTCTCGATCGTGGAATCGAACGGCGACGCGGTGGCGATGACCACCACCATCGAGAGCGGCTTCGGCAGCCGCATCATGGTGCGCGGGTTCCTCCTCAACAACGAGCTCACCGACTTCGATTTTGCGCCGGGCGGACCAAACGAAGTCGGCGGCGGCAAGCGGCCGCGCTCGAGCATGGCGCCGACGATGGTGTTTGATCGGGACGGCAAGCTGCAGCTGCTCATCGGCTCGCCCGGCGGCTCGCAGATCATCAATTTCGTCGCCAAGGTGCTGGTCGGCGTGCTGGACTGGAAGCTCGACGTGCAGCAGGCGATCGATCTGCC
>JAEKKI010000264.1 GCA_019510485.1 Catenulisporales bacterium | reverse complement strand
CAGGCGGGCCGCGGCGCCGTTGATGCCGATCACGCCGGTGCCGCGGGCCCCGGGTATGACGTACGTCTCCAGGCGGGCGCCGTTGTCGATGTCGACGATCGCGACCTGCTCGCCGGGGAGCAGGTCGGCCGCGTCCATGAGGTCCTCGTCGATGGTCACCGAGCCGACGTAGTGCAGGTCGGCCTGGGTGACGGTGGCACGGTGGATCTTGGACTTGAGCATGGTGCGGTACATCAGCGCGCTCCGGGGGTGTGGGGGGCTGGGGCGACTGTCAGGGTCAGCGTAGTCCACGCTGATGCGGCCGCCGGCCTCGTCGAGGACGTCGCGGGCCGCGGCGCGGACCGCATCGGCGTTGGCGACGGGTCCGGGGCGCGCGGCGGCCGCGGCCACGTCTCGGCCGGCGAACAGCGCCCGCGAGAGCGCGAGCGCCGTGGTGCGCTCCTCGGGGCTCAGGTAGCGGTTGCGGCTGGACTTGGCCAGGCCGTCCGGGTCGCGGACGGTCGGGACGCCGACGATCTCCACCGGCATGTTCAGGTCCAGGACCATCCGGCGGACCAGGGCCAGTTGCTGGGCGTCCTTCTGGCCGAAGAACGCCACGTCCGGGCGCGTCAGGTTGAGCAGTTTGTTGACGACGGTGAGCACACCGGTGAAGAAGCCGGGGCGGAACTCGCCCTCCAGCACCTCGCCCATTTCGCCGGGGGTGACTTTCACGATCGGCTGGCCGCCGGGGTAGACCTCTGCGACGGCCGGGGCGAACACCACGTCGACGCCGGCCTCGGCGCACAGCTTCAGATCGTCGTCGAGGGTGCGCGGGTAGCGGTCGAAGTCCTCATTGGGGCCGAACTGGAGCGGGTTGACGAAGATGGTGGCGACGACCAGATCGCAGTCGTGCCGCGCCTTCTTGAGCAGTTCCAGGTGGCCTTCGTGCAGGGCGCCCATCGTCATGACGACGCCGGTTCTGCGATTCGCGAAGCCGTCGAGGAACGGCTGAAGCTCGGCGCGGGTGTGGACGAGCGCTGTCATGAGTCAGCCTCCTTGTTCAAAACGCCGAGCAGGGATTCGGCATTCTCGGCGGACAGCAGCCCGGAGGCCAGCGCCCGGTCGGCGGTGAGGCGGCCCAGCGCGCGATAGCCGCGTGCGGCCTGGGGGTCCTCGGCTTGCAGGACCTCCAGGTGCGCGGCCACGGTCCCGGCGTCCCCGCGCGCCACCGGGCCGGTCAGGGCCAGGTCGCCGGAGCGCAGGGCGTTGTCCAGGGCGGCGCCGAGCAGCGGCCCGAGCATGCGGCCCGGCTCGCGTACGCCGGCCGCCGCGAGCAGGTCCTCGGCCTGAGCCACCAGCGTCACCAGGTAGTTGGAGCCGTAGGCCAGGGCGGCGTGGTACAGCGGGCGCACCGCCTCCTCGACCCACTCCGGCTCGCCGCCCATCTCCACCACCAGCGCCTCGGCGATGGGGCGCAGCGGGTCCGGGGCGGTCACTCCGAAGGAGCAGCCGGCCAGGCGCGCGACGTCCACTTCGGTGCCGGTGAACGTCATCGCCGGATGCAGCGCCAGCGGGAGCGCCCCGGCCCGGGTGGCGGAGTCCAGGACGGTGTAGCCGTAGCGGCCGGAGGTGTGGACCAGGATCGTGCCGGGCCGGATCGAGCCGGTCGCGACCAGGCCCTCGACCAGGGTCGGCAGCGCGTCGTCGGGCACGGTGAGCAGGGCGAGGTCGGCGGCGGCCAGCACGTCCTGCGCCGGGACCAGGGGAACGCCGGGCAGGAGCTTGTCGGCGCGGCGGCGGGACTGCTCCGACACGCCGGAGGCGGCGACCACGCGGTGGCCGGCGCGCTGCAGGGCGGCGCCGAGGGCCGAGCCGACGCGGCCGGTGCCGACGACCCCGACCGCCAGGCGGGACTCTGCGGAATCCATGGGCTCTCGATATCTGTCAACGATCCAGTCCGTCGGTCCCGGTACCGGTCGTATCGAAATGATGGCGGGATCAGGGTAACCCGTCCCGGGGTGCACGGTCATTCTCGCTGCTCGCGCCGCCATCATCTGGACTCGTCATGCCGTGTCCCACCATTGTTCTGCCATGATCTCCCCATGCCACGGGCCACGGACTCAGTCGGGGAGTTCACCCGCGAGCTGCTCGGCCGCGGCCACACGACGCTGCACTCCGGCTTCGAGCGGTCCCTGCGGGGCTTGCGGCTGCACGGCGTGCGGCACTGGTTCCGGCGCGAGCGGGACGCGTTCACCCAGACCCTGAAGACGGCCTTGGCCTGCGCTGTCGCCTGGGAACTGGCCAAGCACCTGGTCTACCATCAGCACCCGCAGTTCCACGCGGTCCTGGCGCCGGTCGCCGTGCTGATCACCATGCAGGTGACGATCTACCAGACCTTCCGGCGCGGCCTGCAGCAGGTCGCGGCGGTGCTGCTGGGCGTGATCGCGGCCCTGGTGGTCGGCTCCTACATCGAGCTGACCTGGTACACCCTGTCGATGCTGGTGATCATCGCGCTGATGATCGGCCGCACCCTGCGCCTGGGCACCCAGGTCAACCAGGTCGCCACCACCTCGCTGCTGGTCTACAGCCTCGGCCGCGGCTACGGCGTCGAGCGGATCTGGGACACGCTGCTGGGGGCCGCGGTGGGCATCGTCGCCAACGCGGCCGTGGCCCCGCCGACGTACAGCGACAACGCCGCCAAGGAACTGGCCGACCTCGCCGACGACCTGGCCGAGCTGTGCCGGGACGTGGCCAAGGGTCTGGGCGGCACCTGGACCGCCGCCGACGCCCGCAAGTGGCTGGACCGCTCCCGCGCCCTGTTCGGCGACTCCCACGACGCCGAGGACGTCGCCGACCAGGCCGAGGAGGCCGTCCGCTACCACCCGCGGCGCTCCACGCTGGAGCCGGAGGTCAACCGCGTCGACCAGGCGGCGATCTGCCTGAGCCACGTCGCCGCGCAACTCAACGGCCTGCTCCGCGGTCTGTACGACCTGGCCGCCGGCAACCGCGGCCTGCCGGCCACCACCGACGTCCCCGGAGCCCTGGCCATACTGCTGCTGGACGCCGGCCGCGCCCTGAACCGCTTCGGCCGCCTCCAGATCCCCGACCGCGACAGCCGCAGGATGCTGGAGGAGCTGAAGGTCATCCTCACCGCGGCAGACGACCATCAGCTCTCGGCGATAGAGGCCATGCTGCCGATCGGGGCGCATGCGGTGGAGCGCTGGTCGGTGCACGGGGCGCTGCTGGATGGGGTGCGGCGGATGTTGTATGAGCTGGATCCGGTCGCCGGGCCGCATACGCTGGCGGTGCCGGTTGTGGCACCTGAGCCGGTGGCCGGCGCGTCTACTTGAGAAGCAACGAAAAAAGTGGGGCGCACTCCCCTGTGCAAGGAGTGCGCCCCACCCGTAGAACCGGCAGGCTTCGCCCGCCCTACTTCACCTTCGTCCCCACCGACCGCAGGTCCGTGCAAGCCTCGACGACGCGCGCCGCCATCGCGGCCTCCGCCGACTTGCCATACGTCCGCGGGTCGTACGTCTTCTTGTTCCCGACCTCGCCGTCGACCTTCAGGACGCCGTCGTAGTTCTTGAACATGTGATCGGCGATCGGCCGCGTGAACGCGTACTGGGTGTCGGTGTCGATGTTCATCTTCACCACGCCGTAGTCCAGCGCCTCGCGGATCTCCTCCAGCGTCGACCCCGAACCGCCGTGGAACACCAGGTCGAACGGCTTGTCGCCGTGACCGGCGTGCTTCGCCGCGACAGCGTCCTGAATGTCCTTCAGAATGCTCGGGCGCAGCTTGACGTTGCCCGGCTTGTACACGCCGTGCACGTTGCCGAAGGTCGCCGCCAGCAGGTAGCGGCCCTGCTCGCCCAGGCCGATGGCGTCCACGGTCTTCAGGACGTCCTCGGCGGTGGTGTACAGCTTCTCGTTGATCTCGTTGGCGACGCCGTCCTCCTCGCCGCCGACGACGCCGATCTCCAGCTCCATGATGATGTTCGCCGCGGCGCACTTGGCGAGCAGCTCCTGCGCGATCCGCAGGTTCTCGTCCAGCGGCACCGCCGAGCCGTCCCACATGTGGGACTGGAACAGCGGGTTCTGCCCGGCCTTGACGCGCTCGGCCGAGACGTCGATCAGCGGCCGCATGAAGCCGTCGAGCTTGTCCTTGGGACAGTGGTCGGTGTGCAGGGCCACGGTGATGTCGTACTTGGCGGCGACCACGTGCGCGAACTCGGCCAGCGCGACGGAGCCGACGACCATGTCCTTCACCGAGGCGGACAGGTATTCCGCGCCGCCTGTGGAGATCTGGATGATGCCGTCGCTCTCGGCCTCGGCGAAGCCGCGCAGCGCGGCGTTCAGCGTCTGGGACGAGGTGACATTGATCGCCGGATAGGCGAACCGGCCGGCCTTGGCCCGGTCCAGCATCTCGCGGTAGACCTCGGGGGTCGCGATAGCCATATCGCTTAGTCTCCTTGGGTGGGACGGTCGCACTGGGATTAGCGCTGCTAGAGCGCAGTTTAGCGGCTGCGGTGACGGCCGCTCGAAGCGACCGAATCGCGGTCATCGCCGTCGGCGAGGGCCGTCGCCGCGGCGCCCGCGCGCTTGGACTTGCGCCACTCGAAGAAGATCGGCGTGAGCGACAGCAGCACGATGACCAGCGTGATCGGGATGATGTACTTGTCGACCTTGTCCGGGCTGATCGCGTGGCTGGCGAGCCGGCCCAGCAGCAGCACGCCGTCGCTCCACAGCACCGCGCCGATGACGTTGGCGACGAAGAACTTCTTGGCCGGCATCTCCAGCACGCCGGTGACCGGGTTCATGAAGGTGCGCACGATCGGGATGAAGCGGGCCAGCACCACGGCCTTGGTCGGGCCGTACTTGGTGAAGACCTCTTCGGCCTTGTCGACGTGCTCGCGCTTGAAGAACCGGCTGTCGGGCCGGTCGAACAGCGGCCGGCCGAAGCGCGCCCCGAGGTAGTGGCCGAGCTGGGCGCCGGCCACGGCCCAGATGGGCACCGCGACCAGGAGCAGCGGCAGCGACAGGTGGTGGATGTTGGTCACCCCGGCGGCCGTCTTGTCCGACCCCGACAGCGTGAGCAGACCGGCGATGAACAGCAGCGAGTCGCCGGGCAGGAAGAAACCGACCATGAGGCCGGTCTCGGCGAAGATGATCGCGCAGACGCCGAGCACGGCGAAGTTGCCGAGCGCGTTGATCCAGTCCGTCGCGGAGATCGGATTGAAGGCCAGGAGGTGGACGGCCATGGAGGAGGTCACAGGCTTCAGGCTACCTTGTCATTACTACAGCGTGTGGTAGATGGACGGGGCGGGGCTCGGTAAGGCCGGGGCGGGGACGCGGGTTCGCCCGGTCAGCCCGCCAGGTGCAGCGTGCCCACCATACTCAGCAGCGCCGAGTCATAGGCGGGGTCCGCGGAGACGACCGCCGCCACGGCGGACTTGGAGCCGGCCGCGACACCGCCGGCCGGATTCAGCTTCCACAGCATCGGCCGCACACCGGAGCCTTCCGTGCAGGTCACGGCCCACTCGTGATATTCGGCCGTGGTCTGGGCGCCGAGCGTGTACTTCGCGGAGGTGCGCAGGGCGACGGAGTTTCTCACGGTGTTCTCAGCGCTGCCGGTGTTCCCCGTGACCGGCTTGGCCGCCGGGCAGGCGATCACCGAGGCTGGCGTCACGTCCTGCGGCCACCAGCCGGTGGCCTTCGTGGCGGTGCTCAGCGGCCAGGCGTCTGGGGCGGCGTCGGACTTGAGGTAGATCGCGTCCACGCCGCAGGGCAGCGTCGCCGTCCCGGTTGCAGCCCCGGTCCCGGCTCCGGTGGACGTCGCGGCAAGCCGGGCCTTGGGTGTGACACAGGCCGAGGTGGTGTCGATCGCCATGACCTGCCAGCCGTCGGCGAGCGTGAAGCGGAGGGTGTCCACGGTCGATTCGACAGTCCGGTTCGCAGCGGCCTGGCTGCTCGGCGCCGCGGCGCCGTACGAGGGTGCGCTCTGCGGGCTCTGAGAACTCGCGGCGGAACCGCCGCTACCGGCATGGTCGACACCCTTGTCATGCGGCAGCTGCACACCCACGAAAACGCCGCCCCCCAGAGCGGCGGCGACGGTGACCGGCACCAGTAACCGGCGCCAGGACCACAGCCCGGCGCTCTTACTCCGCACTCCGGCCGTGTGCTCGTTCGGCGGGACACCGGGCCGGAGCGTGGAATGCGTGACGAGTTCGCTGCGCGCCATCAGCGCGGCGCGCAGTCTCGTCTCGATCTCTAGCTCGTCCCGCTGTTCCACAGCCCGCACCCCAAAGTGTTGACACCCGTATTGGTTCCGGCAGGTAGACGCACGAGGCGCGGTGCCGGTTGCGTCCGATTCACGGCGACTTCCCGACGCCTCAGACGTCCAGGTCACCCAGCGTATAAACGGTGTAATACGGCACACCCTCGGCGGCGATCGCCTCGGCGGCGCCGGTCGCCCGGTCCACGATCGTGGCCACCGCCACCACCTCCGCTCCGGCCTCGCGCAGCGCGCGCACCGCCTCCAGCGGCGAGCCGCCGGTGGTGGACGTGTCCTCCACGGCCAGCACCCGGCGCCCGGCGACCTCCGGCCCCTCGATGCGGCGCTGCAGGCCGTGCGCCTTGGCGGCCTTGCGCACCACGAAGGCGTCCAGCGTCCGGCCCCGCGCGGCCGCCACGTGCAGCATCGCGGTGGCGACCGGGTCGGCGCCCATGGTCAGCCCGCCGACCGCGTCGAAGTCCAGGCCGGCGGTCAGCTCCAGCATGACGGCGCCGACCAGCGGCGCCGCGACGCCGTCCAGCGTGATCCGCCGCAGGTCCAGGTACCAGTCCGCCTTCAGCCCCGAGGACAGGGTGAACTCCCCGCGCACCACAGCCTTGGCCTGGATCTCCTTCAGGAGGGCATCGCGGGCGGGACTGGGCTGAGCGACGATCGGCGCGTTGGACATGCCCTCAAGGGTAGCGGCCGGGCCGCCGCGCATGACCGCCTCTCGCCTCAGGCTGTACACCGCGCTTAAGCTCGGCGGGGTGAGTCCGGTGTCCGTGCCGTGTCGTGATGCGCGTTTTGGGAGTAACCCGTGGCGATGATCTGTGCCGTCAGCTTCACCCGCTATGGGCGTCTGTACTACTACGCCCCCGGACCGATCAGCCCGCGCGTGGGCGACAAGGTGCTGGTCCCCACCTCCGCCGGGCCGGAGGTGGCGGAGTGCATCTGGGCTCCGCAGTGGGTCGACACGTATGAGGACGCGGAGATCGGCGGCCTGGACGATCTGGTCGGCTTCGCCACCCCGGAGGACCTGGCCCGCGACGAGCGCAGCCGGGAGCGCCGGGCCCGGGCGCGTGTGGTGGCCAAGCGCCAGATCCGCGAGCAGGGGCTGCCGATGAAGGTGGTGGGCGTGGACTATGTGGAGGTGGAGAAGCAGATCACCGTGTACTTCTCCGCTCCGCAGTATGTCGACTTCCGCGAACTGGTGCGGACGCTGGCGCGGGAGTTGGACGCGCGGATCGAGCTGCGGCAGCTCGGGGCGCGCGACGAGGCGCGGATCCAGGGCGGGATCGGGCCGTGCGGACGGGACACGTGCTGCTCGACGTTCCTGAAGGACTTCGAGCCGGTGTCGGTGCGGATGGCCAAGGACCAGGACCTGCCGGTGAACCCGTTGAAGATCTCCGGGGCGTGCGGGCGATTGATGTGTTGTCTGAAGTATGAACACCCGCTGTATGTCGAGACCAAGGCGAACGCTCCGGCGCGCGGGGAGCGGGTCGTGACGCCGGAGGGTCCGGGGCGGGTGGTCGGGCTGAATGTTCCCTCGGAGACGGTCAAGGTCCGGCTGGACGAGACCGGGCGTACTTGCTCGTGCTCTCTAGCCTCGGTGTGCGGTTCGCGCCAGGACTATGAGTCGTCCCGTAAGGACGGCTCTATGCGTTGGGACGCGGAGTAGTCGGCTAGTCCTATCCCTCTACCGGCTGTGGCGTGGTGTGGAATCGGATGTATATGGATAGCTACCCACAAACGATCCGCACCGTTATATAGCGCACCACATGTGTGTCGCCGTAGGAGGAGAGCTACCCGTGAACCCGAGTCCGACAGCGCGGCGGGCGCTTGCGGTGACCGCCGCCGGCGTCCTCCTGACCACTGGGTGCGGCGGGAGCTCGCACGCGTCGCAGAAACCTTCGGCGCCCGCCGGGCGCGAAAGTTCCTCGGGATCCGCGGCCTCGGTCACCGATGCGATCCCCGCGAACCTGCAGAAGTTCTACACGCAGAAGCCGAGCTGGAAGCCCTGCACGACGGACAGCAGCGGCCCCGGCTGGACGTGCGCGAAGATCGAGGTACCGCTGGACTACTCCGACCCGGCCAAGGGGTCGACGTATGTGATGACGACGCGCCGGCCGGCCACCGGCCCGGCCGGCGAGCGCGTCGGCTCGCTGCTGCTGAACCCCGGCGGCCCCGGCGGCGCGGGGATCGCCTACGCACAGGATTCGACGGTCATCACGAAGAACGTCGCAGCGCGCTACGACATCGTCGGCTTCGACCCGCGCGGGGTCGGCCAGTCCGACCCGGTGCGGTGCCTGTCGGACGACGCGAAGGCGATGGACGAGTTCGTCGCGGCCGACCCGATGCCGCGGACCGACGCCGAGGTGGCGGAGGTCGTGAAGGAGGCGAAGGCAGTCGGGGCGGCGTGCCGGGACAAGTCGACGCGCATCCTGCCGTACGTCGGCACACCGAACGCGGCGCGGGACATGGACGTCATCCGCGCCGTCGTCGGCGACGACAAGCTGCACTACCTCGGCAAGTCCTACGGCACGTATCTGGGCGCCGTCTACGCCGGGCTCTTCCCCCAGCGCACGGGCCGCCTGGTCCTGGACGGCGCGATCGACCCCACCCTCACCGCCAAGCAGATGAACATCGCCCAGGCACAGGGCTTCGAGAAGCTCATCCGCGAGTTCGCCGCGAACTGCACCACCAAGCCGAAATGCCCCCTCGGCAAGAACAACGCCACCGCCGTGGACAACCTGATGACGTACCTGCAATCGCTCCAGTCCCACCCGGTAGCCACCCGCGACGGCGACCGCACGGTGAACTTCGCCCTGGGCCTCACCGCAGTCCTGCAGGTCATGTATGTGCCCCAGTACTGGGGCGACCTCCGCGACGCCCTCAGCACGGCCATGGCCGGCGACGGCAGCCGCCTGTTGCAGTGGGCGGACCTGTACAACGACCGCACCAACGGCAGCTACGACAACCAGACCGACGCCAATATCGCCATCAACTGCCTCGACCGCCCCGACCCTGACGCACAGAACGCCCAGCAGATCCAGGACAAGGAGATCTCGGATTACCGAGCGCAGGCCCCCCTCCTCGGCGAAATGCTCGCCTGGGCCGACCTCTCGTGCGCCAGCTGGCCCGCGAAACCCACCTCCGCCCCAGGGCCCATCACTGCGCCTGGCAGCGCTCCCATCCTTGTGGTGGGGACTAAAGACGACCCCGCCACCCCTTACCCCTGGGCTCAGGGGCTGGCCAAACAACTCCAGAACGGCCATCTGCTCACGTTCAATGGCAGCGGCCACACGGCGTATACGCGAGGATCGCAGTGCATCGACAACGCAGTGGACGCTTACCTGC
>JAEKKI010000263.1 GCA_019510485.1 Catenulisporales bacterium | reverse complement strand
GACACGTCCGAGGGCGCGAACACCGGGCGAGTCGCCCGCGTCATCGGCCCGGTGGTCGACATCGAGTTCCCCACCGACTCGATGCCGGAGATGTACAACCTCCTCGAGGTCGAGCTCACCCTGCTGGGTGAGACCCGCACGCTCTCGCTCGAGGTCTCCCAGCACATCGGTGACGGCATGGTCCGCGCGATCTCGCTGCAGCCGACCGACGGCCTGGTCCGCGGCTCCACCGTGACCGACACCGGCGGCCCGATCACCGTTCCCGTCGGCGACGCGACGCTGGGTCGGGTGTTCAACACCCTCGGCGAGTGCCTCAACCTCGATGAGGGCGAGAAGCTCGAGGTCAAGGAGCGCTGGGGCATCCACCGCAAGGCACCGGCCTTCGACCAGCTCGAGTCCAAGACGCAGATGTTCGAGACCGGCATCAAGGTCATCGACCTGCTGACGCCGTACGTGCAGGGCGGCAAGATCGGCCTGTTCGGTGGCGCCGGCGTGGGCAAGACGGTGCTGATCCAGGAGATGATCGCCCGTGTCGCCAAGGACCACGGCGGCGTGTCGGTGTTCGCCGGCGTCGGCGAGCGCACCCGCGAGGGCAACGACCTGATCGCGGAGATGACCGAGACCGGCGTCATCGAGAAGACCGCGCTGGTCTACGGCCAGATGGACGAGCCCCCGGGCACCCGCCTGCGGGTCGCGCTGTCCGCGCTGACGATGGCCGAGTACTTCCGCGACGTGCAGAAGCAGGACGTGCTGCTGTTCATCGACAACATCTTCCGGTTCACCCAGGCCGGCTCTGAGGTGTCGACCCTGCTGGGCCGCATGCCCTCGGCGGTGGGCTACCAGCCGACGCTGGCCGACGAGATGGGCGAGCTGCAGGAGCGGATCACCTCGACCAAGGGCCACTCGATCACCTCGGTCCAGGCGATCTACGTCCCCGCGGACGACATCACCGACCCCGCGCCGCACACCACCTTCACCCACCTGGACGCGACGACGGTGCTCAGCCGTCCGATCACCCAGAAGGGCATCTACCCCGCGGTGGACCCGCTGGACTCCACCTCGCGCATCCTGGACCCGCGCTACATCTCCATGGCCCACTACGAGTGCGCGACCCGGGTCAAGCAGATCCTGCAGAAGTACAAGGACCTGCAGGACATCATCGCCATCCTGGGCATGGACGAGCTCTCCGAGGACGACAAGATCACCGTGCAGCGCGCACGGCGCATCGAGCGCTTCCTGTCGCAGAACACGTTCGTGGCCAAGGTCTTCACCGGCATCGAAGGCTCCTTCGTTCCGCTGGACGAGACCATCCACGCCTTCACCGCCATCGCCGACGGCCAGTACGACCACGTGCCGGAGCAGGCGTTCTTCATGTGCGGCGGCCTGGAGGACCTGGAGAAGAAGGCCAAGGAGCTGGAGCGGGCATGAGCGAGGCGCAGCACGCCGGCGCCCGCCGGCTGAACGTCTCCCTGGTGGCCGCCGACCGCAAGGTGTGGCAGGGCACGGCCGAGATGGTCATCGCCCGCACCACCGAGGGTGACACCGGCGTGCTCCCGGGGCACCAGCCGATCCTGTCGATCCTGCTGCCCTCGGTGGTGTCCGTGCGCGGCGCCCAGTCGGGCACCGGGGGCGCACAGGCCCTGGAGGCGGTCGTCTCCGGCGGCTTCTTGTCGGTGGCCCGCGACGGCGTCTCGGTCCTGGCCGAGAGCGTCCTGCTCCCGTCGGAGATCGACGTCGCCGCGGCCCAGCAGCTGGCGGCCGACGCCCGCGCCGCCGAGGACGCCGCCGGCGACGACCAGGAGGCGCGCGAGCAGGCCGAGGCGGACCTCCGCTTCGCCGAAGCGCAGCTGCGCGTAGCCGGCCACTCCTCCGTCGGCACCGGACACTGAGGCCCACGTAGATGCGGCCAGGACCCGACGGCAAGGAGCGCGCGTAGATGCTCGGCGCTGTCGAGGGCCTGGCCGTACTCGTGGTCGTCTGCTGTCTGGCAGTGGCCTTCATCCCCATGCGCCGCCACCTCATCCGCCGAGGCGGCGGCGCTTTCGACTGCGCGGTGCGGTTCGCGCCGCTCCCGGCGCTCGGCGACGCGTCGGGCTGGTCGTTCGCCGTGGGTCGCTATCGGGACTTCACGGTGGAGCTGTACCGCGTGTTCAGCTACTCCCCACGCCCCCGTTCGAGCCTGGCTCGACGGGGGTTCGACGTCGTCGGGCGCCGGGAGGCGGCGGGGGAGGAGAGCCGGACGCTGCTGCCCGGGTGGTCGGTGCTGGAGTGCGAGGCGGCGGGGGAGCCGGTGGAGCTGGCCATGTCGCCGGAGTCGATGATGGCGTTTTTGACGTGGGTGGAGGCGGCGCCGCCGGGGTGGAATATCTCTCGGGTGAGTTAGGGACGGCGCGGATCTACCGCTCCCCGCCCGGCACCCACAACACATCGCCCTCGCCGCCGTGGGAATCCGTGTTGGCCACTCGCGCGAGAATGAACAACAAGTCCGACAGCCGGTTCAGATACTTCACCGCCAACGGGTTGATCCCGTCCCCGTACTCCGCCACCGCCGCCCACGCACTGCGCTCCGCGCGCCGCGTCACGGTCCGCGCCACGTGCAGTTGCGCTGCCACCACGGTCCCGCCGTTGAGGATGAACGAGCGCAGCTTGCTCAGCGTCGCGTTCCACTCGTCGCAGGCCGCCTCCAGGCGGTCGACGTACGCCTGCTCGATGCGCAGCGGCGGGAACTCCGGGTTCTCCACCAGCGGCGTCGACAGGTCGGCGCCCAGGTCGAACATCTCGTTCTGGATGCGGCGCAGGAGGATCCTGATTCCGTCGTCCAGCATCCCGACCGAGTTCTCCGCGAACGCCAGGGCCAGGCCGATGGCGGCGTTGGCCTCGTCGACGTCGGCGTACGCGGCCAGGCGCGGGTCGGTCTTGTGCACCCGGCTCAGGTCGCCGAGGGCGGTCGTGCCGTCGTCGCCGGTGCGGGTGTAGATACGGGTCAGGTTCACCATGGGATCCACCGTAGTGGGATCAGGGGGTCGGGGCCTTCCCGCTGGGAACCGTGGGGCGCAGGCTCGATGAAGCCGGTGCGGGAGCCCGCGTCGCCGGGGGAACTTGTGTCGTCGGCGGAGCCTTGCTCAGCGCCGGAATCTGCACCCACTCTGGCGCCGTACTGACCCACCGACTCGCCGCACCGGTGAGAGCGATGTCGCCGGCGCTCCACGCCTTCGGCGGCGTCAGGGCCACGTTCTTCGCATCGCGGACCTGGATGGTGTCGGCGTACCGGCCCTTCACCAAGGTCCGGGTCCGGGGGAAGACCGCCACTCCGTCGATCGTCTTCTGCGGGATCAGATCCCCACCGGTCTTCGCGTACAGCACGGTCGTCGTCTGGGGCGCCCCCAGTACCACCAGCCGATTGGTGTTGGGCAGCCAGATGGACAGTTCCGCGATCTGGTCGGTGTCCTCGGTATCGTCGCCTGATCCCGGACGCGCGTGTGCGAAGGCTACTGGTGTGGAGTACACCGTCATGCTCGTCGACTTGGTGCTCTGCGTGTAGTCGCCGACCAACAGGACAGCCTGGGACGGAGTTCCGTCGGCGTCCGCCGTCCAGGCCTGCATCACGAACAGCAAGGTCTTCTGCGTATCCCGCGCAGCGCTCCCTTCTGCTGCTGTGCGCGGCTCGGCGACCACTGTCGCGTCGTCGTCGATCTGCGCCCACAGCGGAGTGACAGCGACGGTGGAGCCCGGCTTCGCGTGCACTTCCATGTAGGACGTCGCCAACGACACCGCATCGCTGGGCGGCGTCACTCCCCGCGCGGGCCAGTTCAGCGCGTTGGCCGGCCGGCTGTCCGCGGCCGGTGCCGGTGCCGCTGCCGCCATGGGAACATCCACCGGAGCAGAAGGCTCGGCCGCCGGATACGCGCTGGCCATATCGACGACCGCGGACGGCGCCGCCGTGGTTTGGCCTCCCCGGGCCCGGAACTCGTGCGCGATAGCCGGACCGAGCATCACGGCGGCGGCCAGTACCGCGGTCAACGACGAAGCCCGCAGCGCGCGCCGCCGCCGGCGGATCGCGGTGGCCCGCTTCATCACCTGCGGATAGAAGTCGGCGCGCATACCCGGCGCCACGTCGTCCGCGATCCCGCGCAGCAGCTGGTACAGCTCCGGTTGCTCGGCCCGCGCCGCTTCGCCGGCGCCGAGGGTGAACTCACTCTCGTCGCTGCTCCGCGCCCGTTCGGGCTCCGGCTGTACGTGGTCCCTGCTCTCCATGGCACCAGGCAAGACGCAAACCGAAAGCCGCAGGTTGCCTGAAGGTCATGCGAACGGGGCATCCGCCGGTGTGCCAGGATGGCCGACCGTGGAGCGTTTCAAAGTCGCCGGAGGGGCCCGCCTGGCGGGCGAGGTCGCGGTGTGCGGCGCGAAGAACAGCGCGCTGAAGCTGATGGCCGTCGCCCTCTTAGCCGAGGGGCGCACCGAGCTGCGCGCCGTCCCGCGCATCCTGGACGTGGAGCTCATGGCCGAGCTGCTTCGGCGGCTGGGCTGCACTGTCGATCTGGACTGGAAACCCGGCCCCGAGCGCGAGGAGGGCCCCCAGCAGGGCTCGACCATCGTCATCGACGTCCCGGCCGCGCCCGGCACCGAGGCCGACTACGACCTCGTGCGCCGGCTGCGCGCCTCGATCTGCGTCCTGGGCCCGCTGCTGGCCCGGCGCGGCCACGCCAAGGTCTCCTACCCCGGCGGCGACGCCATCGGCTCGCGCGGCCTGGACATGCACATCGACGGCCTGGAGCGGCTGGGCGCGGCCATCTCCCAGGAGCACGGCTTCCTGGTCGCCTCCGCCCCCGGCGGCCTGTCCGGCACCGGCATCGCCCTGGAATTCCCCAGCGTCGGCGCGACCGAGAACATACTGATGGCCGCCGTGCTGGCGCGCGGCACCACCGTGATCGACAACGCCGCGCGCGAGCCCGAGATCGTCGACATCTGCGCCCTGCTGACCTCGATGGGCGCGAAGATCGACGGCGCCGGCACCTCCACCCTGGTCATCGAGGGCGTGGACGGCCTGCACCCGGCCCCGGCCCCGCACTACGTGGTGCCCGACCGGATCGTGGCCGGCATGTTCGCGGTCGCCGCCACCATGACCCGCGGTGACGTCCGCGTGGCCGGCGGCGTCGCGGGACACCTGGAGATCGCCCTGGACAAGCTGACCCAGGCCGGCGCCACGGTACTGCCCGACGGCTCCGGCTTCCGGGTGACGATGGACCGGCGTCCGAAGGCCGTGGACATCATCACATTGCCCTACCCGGGCTTCGCCACCGACCTCCAGCCGCTGTTCGCCGCGATGAACGCGATCGCCGAGGGCACGGCGATGGTGACCGAGAACCTCTTCGACGCGCGCTTCGTGTTCCTGCAGGAGCTGGCCCGCCTCGGCGCTTCGGTGCGAACCGAGGGCCACCACGCGATCGTGCGCGGCGTGGAGCGGCTGTCGGGGGCGCCGGTGCGGGCCACGGACATCCGGGCCGGGGCCGGGTTGGTGCTGGCCGGGCTGGTCGCGGACGGGTATACGACGGTGTCGGACGTGCGGCACATCGACCGGGGGTATCAGGGGTTGGTGACGCAGCTGCGGTCGTTGGGGGCTTGGATCGAGCGGGAGCCGGATCCGGATCCTTATCCGTGACGATGTCCAAGACCAGGTCCAACTGTGCGGTAATCGAGGCGGAACCCTGCATCGTGGGCCGGCCGGCCGCCGTGTCGCCGTCGCCATCCACCATGCTCGGTGCACAATTCGGGCATGGACGGCTATCGGCGCTGGGAACGGCGCACGACCGCATGGCTGACCGCGCTGGCGGTGATCTCGTTGGCTAACTTCGTGTTGTCGGCCGCGTTGGGGCGGGCCCGGGCGTTCACTGATCCGGTCGACTACGTAGTGTGGGCCGCGTTCGCCTCCGACTACGCGGTGCGCCTTTACCTCAGCGAGGACCGGCGCCGCTTCGTCCGCAGCCATCCGATCGATCTACTGGCTGTTGTTGTGCCTGCGATTCGCGCACTGCGGGTGATCGCCGTGTTCCTGCGCATTGGGATCGTCGCCGCACGGTCCCGGTCCGAACGGTTGCTGACTTCCACTGCCCTTGTCGCGCTGACCGTTGTCCTCGCGGGCGCCGGTGCGGTGCTGCGCTCGGAAAAGAAGGCTCCGGGCAGCAATATCCACACCTACTCCGATGCCGTCTGGTGGGCGCTGACCACCGTGACCACCGTTGGCTACGGCGACCGCTTTCCCGTTACCGCCGAGGGCCGGGTGGTCGGCGGCGCGCTGATGGTCATCGGCATCGGCGTCATGGGCATGGTCACCGCCGCCCTTGCCTACCGCTTCATCACCACCTCGGATGACCCCGACGCTCTGCCGCTGGATGTGCGCCTGAAGCAGCTTGAATCCCGTCTGGACGAAGTGACGACCTTGCTGCGCCCGCAAGGCGACCAGCAAGCCGAGAACTCCGCGTGAGATGCGTTACTCGCTTCCCTCGATCGAAGAGCGGGCCACCCGCGTTATCTTTCTGACGTCCTACTAACTTCACCCTCCGCCAGAAGCACGAGGTAGCGCAGTGTCGAAGAAGCTCGCCGTCATCGGCGCCGGACTGATGGGCTCCGGGATCGCCCAGGTGGCCGCGGCCGCCGGATACGACGTGGCGGTACGCGACGTCACCGATGCGGCGCTCAAGCGGGGCACCGACGGTATCCGCGCCTCGCTGGAGAAGTTCGCCGCCAGGGGCCGCTACAGCGGCGACGAGGTCGAGGCGGCGCTGGGGCGGCTGAGCACGACCACCGATCTGGCCGAGGCGGTGGACGGCGCCGATGTGGTGGTGGAGGCGGTGTTCGAGAACGTCGAGGTCAAGCAGGAGATCTTCCGCGAGCTGGACCGCCTGGCCAAGCCCGGCGCGGTGCTGGCGACCAACACCTCGGCGATCCCGATCACCCAGATCGCGGCGGTCACCTCGCGGCCGCGGGACGTGGTCGGCACCCACTTCTTCTCGCCGGTCCCGATGATGCAGCTGTGCGAGCTGGTCCGCGGCTACAAGACCTCCGACGAGACCCTGGCCAAGGCGCGCGCCTTCGCCGAGGAGGTCGGCAAGACCTGCATCGTGGTGAACCGCGACGTCGCCGGCTTCGTGACCACCCGCCTGATCGCCGCGCTGGTGGTGGAGGCGGTGAAGCTGTACGAGTCGGGCGTGGCCACCGCCGAGGACATCGACCTGGCCTGCAGGCTCGGCTTCGGCCACGCCATGGGCCCGCTGGCCACCACCGACCTGACCGGCGTGGACATCCTGCGCAACGCGACGCGCAACATCTACACCGAGACCCAGGACGAGAAGTTCAGCCCGCCGGAGCTGCTGAACCGGATGGTGACGGCCGGGGACCTCGGGCGGAAGACGGGCAAGGGGTTCTACAGCTACTGAGCCTGAACTGGCTTATAAACCGGCTGATCTCAGGCCCCACCCTCCACAAGGGGGCTAACCACCACTAATAGGTGTGCGCGCCGCCGACCGAACTCCAGAGTCGGCGGCGCCCGCCGCATCGGTCAACGAATCCGCCCCGAAGTTGCGCAAGACGGGTGACTGCAAGCGGCCGCGGCCGTCCAGCCGCCGCAGGCTCGTCACCCGCTGCACCACCCCGAGCCCGGTGACCACCACCCCCAGCCCGAGCCACCCCACCGGCCCGGCGGCCATCACCACGCTGGACAGGACCACCGGCCCCGCCGAGCGCTCGATCGCCTGCGCCATCCCGGCCACGCCCATGTACGAGGCCTGAGCGTCCGCCGGAGCCAGTGCCACCGCCAGCTCCCACGACGCCAGCGACCGCACCAGCTCCGCCACCGTCACGACCACCGCGGCGAGCAGCAACGTCACCGCCGCGACCGCCGCACCGCCGTGCGCCGACACCGAGATCAGCGCGCAGGCGCCGAGCAGCGCCACGCCGTACCAGGCCACTGCCCGCGCCGCCGGACGCGTGCCGACCACCCGCGAGGACACCGGCATCTGCAGGAACACGATCATTAAGGTGTTGATCACCAGGACCGCCGGGACCACCGCGTGCGGCGCGTCGGTGTGCGTCACCGCCCACAGCGGCAGGCCCACCATCAGCACCGCGTCGTCCAGGTTCAGGAAGATGTCCAGCAGCACGAACAGCAGGTAGCCCGGGTCACGCCAGGGATTGTGCAAGCGCAACGTGGAGCCACGCGCGCCAGAGCCCGCTCCGGCGACCGCCCCGTCGGCCCGCTCCGGCACGCGCCGCGTCGTCCGCATCACCAGCGCCGCCACCGCGATGTACGAAAGCCCGTCCCCGAGCACCAGCACGTCATAAGCCGCCCGCGTCCCGACCGCCACCGCCAGCGCGGCGAGCCCGGCGCCGAGCGCGAACGCCGCGTTCATCACCACCCGCGACAGCGCCCGGTACGTCGCCCGCTGCTCCCCGGCCACCTGCGTGGCAAAGAAGATCTCCGTGGTCTTCGACGCCCGATCGCACAACGTCGTGGCCGTCGTCGCGACCAGCAGCGGCGTGAAGCCGTGGCACAACGGCACCGCGCACAGCGTCAGCACCCGGATGGCATGGCACGTCACCAGGATCGTCCGCACCGGAAGCCGCTCCGCCAGCCGTCCGGCGATCGGCGGCGCGACGATGGCGACCAGTCCCGCGATCCCCAGCAACACGCCGATCTGACCGGCGGTCAGGTGCGCGACGACGGTGAAGTACAGCACCGCCGCCGACGACCAGGCGCCGCTGCCGATGCGGTCCAGGAACAGCGCGGCCAGCATGATCCGGGCGTCGCGTCCCCCGGGTGGGTTACGCAGCTGCGCGATGGTCCCCGGGGTCTTGCTAGGGCCGACGTCGGAGCCCTCGGTGCCATGGGCAGTGCCGCCCCCGATGCCACTGCCCGCCGATTGGCCGTTCCGCCGCCCCATGTCCCACCCCTAGCGTCAGCCCTGAAGGTCCCCCGGGAGTCTGACAGCTATATTAATTCGATGTCAAGAAGCTTGATGTCGAGGTAAATCCTGCGTGCCGTTGTGCGCAAGCTCACCGTGACACCCGCATTACCCGTCAGTAGGCTCCCGACCAAGGCGCCGACCCCACCCTCAGGGGCGGCGACACCATTCCATCGACCCCGGCCGAGTCCAACGCCCTGTATCGCAGGAACCTGGCCAAGGGACAGACCGGCCTGTCGGTGGCCTTCGACCTGCCGACCCAGACCGGCTACGACCCGGACTCGGTGCTGGCCCGCGGCGAGGTCGGCAAGGTCGGCGTGCCGATCGCGCACCTGGGCGACATGCGCGCGCTGTTCGACGGCATCCCGCTGGAGCGGATGAACACCTCGATGACCATCAACGCCCCGGCCATGTGGCTGCTGGCGCTGTACCGGGTGGTCGCCGAGGAACAGGGGGCTGACATCAGGGCCCTCACCGGCACGACGCAGAACGACATCGTCAAGGAGTACCTCTCGCGCGGGACCTACGTCTTCCCGCCCGGGCCGTCGCTGCGGCTGATCACCGACACCATCGCCTACGCCGTGGCCGAGCTGCCGAAATGGAACCCCATCAACATCTGCTCCTACCACCTGCAGGAGGCCGGCGCGCAGCCGGTGCAGGAGGTCGCCTACGCGATGGCGACGGCGATCGCCGTCCTGGACGGCGTGCGCGACTCCGGGCAGGTGGCGCCGGAGGACTTCGGCCAGGTGGTCGGCCGCATCTCGTTCTTCGTCAACGCCGGCGTGCGTTTCGTCGAGGAGATGTGCAAGCTCCGGGCCTTCGCGGAGCTCTGGGACCGCATCACCCGCGAGCGGTACGGCGTCACCGACGACAAGCTCCGCCGCTTCCGCTACGGCGTGCAGGTCAACTCCCTCGGCCTGACCGAGGCGCAGCCGGAGAACAACGTGCAGCGGATCCTGCTGGAGATGCTGGCGGTGACGCTGTCCAAGGACGCGCGGGCGCGCGCCGTGCAGCTGCCGGCCTGGAACGAGGCGCTCGGCCTGCCGCGGCCGTGGGACCAGCAGTGGTCGCTGCGGATGCAGCAGGTGCTGGCGTACGAGTCCGATCTGTTGGAATACCCTGATCTGTTCGCCGGCTCGAAGGTCGTGGAGGCCAAGACCGCCGAGATCGCCGAGGCGGCGTACGCCGAGGTCGAGCGGATCGACGACCTCGGCGGCGTGGTCGCGGCCGTGGAGTCCGGCTACCTGAAGGCGCAGCTCGTCGCCGCGCACGCCGAGCGGCGCGCGCGGATCGAGTCCGGGGAGATCGTGGTCGTCGGGGTGAACAAGTTCACTGAGACCGAGCCGAACCCGCTGACCGCGGACCTGGACGCGGCGATCCAGACCGTCGACCCGGCGGTGGAGGCGCAGGCGGTGCAGTCCCTGAAGGAGTGGAAGGCGGCCCGGGACGCCTCGGCCGTAAAGGCGGCGCTGGACCGCCTGCGTCAGGAGGCCGCGACGCCGGCCAACCTGATGGACGCCACGCTGGCCTGCGTGCGGGCCGGCGTCACGACGGGGGAGTGGACCGGGGTGCTGCGCGAGGTGTTCGGCGAGTTCCGGGCCCCGACCGGCGTCTCGGCCGCGACCGGCACCGCGATCCCCACCTCGGAGCTCGTGGAGCTGCGCCGCGAGGTGGACCGGGCCGCCGCGGACCTCGGCCGGCGGCTGCGGCTGCTGGTCGGCAAGCCGGGCCTGGACGGGCACTCCAACGGCGCCGAGCAGATCGCGGTGCGGGCCCGCGACGCCGGGTTCGAGGTGGTGTACCAGGGCATCCGGCTGACACCGGCGCAGATCGCGGCGGCCGCGGTCGCCGAGGACGTGCACTGCGTCGGCCTGTCGGTGCTCTCCGGCTCGCACCTGCAACTGGTGCCGGAGGTGCTGGCCGAGCTGCGGGCGGCCGGGGCCGCGGGCGTGCCGGTGGTGGTCGGCGGCATCATCCCGGACGCCGACGCGCGGGCGCTGCGCGAGGCCGGGGTCGCGGCGGTGTTCACGCCGAAGGATTTCGGGATCACGCAGATCCTGCACACGATCGTCGCGGAGATCCGGCGTGCCGGATCGGTCGCCGTCTGAACGGATCCCTCACCGTTCGGACAAAGTCAGCGCCCTTCTTTAGGGATTGACTCCTAAAGAAGGGCGCTGATTTCTTGAACGCTTTTTCGATCGGCTGTCGGCCACCGCCGATGAATGCCGATGAATGCCGATGATCAGGCGTCGGCCGTCGCCTCGGCCTCGGCCTTCGCCTCCGGGTGGTGCTCCCCGGCGAAGTCGCGGCCCAGCACCTCGTGCGTCACCCGCAGGTGGTCCAGGCCGGTCTCGCCGTGCTCGGCGGCGTGGCCGTCCAGGGCGTCCAGGATGCGCTGCACCGGCTCGTGGTGGCCTTCCAGGCGCTGCTCGGCGTAGTAGGCGATGCCCAGCTTCATGAAGAGCTTGGCGCCGTGGCGGTGGGCGCTCCACTCCTCGATCTGCTCGACGGCGCCCTCGAAGCTCTTCTCTGTGATCTCCAGAGCCTTGCTTATGAAACTCATCGGTCTGCGACTCCTCGCGTCGAAACGGCGTCCGTCGATACTGGCGCTATCGACGAGGCGTGTGCGTGCTCCCCTCCACGCGCTCCCGTGTCGGACATGAGTGCGGGTTGGCAGCGTGTCGAGCTGAATGATAGCGGCAACCGCGAAGACCGGTTACGGCGATGTGCGTAGGCCAGACGGCTGTCCGGATACGTCAAACGTGTGAGGGGTGCATTGGTAGGCTCCCATCCCATGCGCATCGTCATCGCCCGCTGCACCGTCGACTACGCGGGCCGGCTGTCCGCGCACCTGCCGGAGGCCAAGCGCCTGCTCCTGGTGAAGGCGGACGGCAGCGTCTCGATCCATGCCGACGACCGCGCGTACAAGCCGCTGAACTGGATGTCGCCGCCCTGCGCGCTGAAGGAGTCGGCGGGCGACGAAGACGGGCAGACGCTGTGGACCGTCACCAACAAGGCCGGCGAACGGCTGGTGATCACGATCCTGGAAGTCGAGCACGACTCCAGCCACGACCTCGGCATCGACCCCGGCCTGCAGAAGGACGGCGTCGAGGCTCACCTGCAGGAGCTGCTGGCGGAACAGATCGAGACCCTCGGCCTCGGCTGGACTCTCGTCCGGCGCGAGTACCCCACGGCCATCGGCCCGGTCGACATCATGGCCCGCGATGCCGCCGGCGCTCACGTGGCCGTGGAGATCAAGCGGCGGGGGGAGATCGACGGAGTTGAGCAGTTGACAAGGTACCTCGACCTTCTCAACCGCGATCCGCTGCTGGCTCCGGTGCGCGGCGTGTTCGCGGCGCAGGAGATCAAGCCCCAGGCTCGTGTTCTGGCTACCGACCGGGGGATCGAGTGCGCGGTGCTGGACTATGAGGTGCTGCGGGGGTTGGACGATCCGAGTGCGCGGCTGTTCTGATCGATCCTCCTGGCTCAGCTCTTGTACGGGTCTGCGAGGGTCATCGGGGTGTTCGCGATGTCGAGGGCGTCGGCCGGGAATGCGGGCCCTGCGACGTAGAAGCGCGCGCGGGTCTTCCCCACCGGATCCAGGACGTTCTTGTCCACCAGCAGCCGCAGATCGCGTTGCGCCTGCTGCATGCTGATCAGCTCGGCTGATTCGTATCGCGTCCGACGCATTCGTCCGGTCATGGCGACGTCGTGCAGTGCTGTCGTGACCCGCTCGTCCAGGCCGCCGGAGGCGCAGAACGCCGCCAGCGCCTGCCAAACAGAGGCTGACCTCTCCAGATGCGCCGCCACATATTGGGCCTGCTGGTGGTATGCGGTCAGATTGAAACGGATCCACCCGTGCACGGGGATTTCAGGACTATAAGTGGCTCCGGTGGCCTTCAGTTGTTGGTAGTACTCCCACGTATTGCCCGGCCGCCCCAGCCAAGCCTCGATCGACGAGAACTCCGGGGACAATACGCCTTCGCGGGCGATCAGGAGCGTTTGAAGAGAACGCGACATGCGGCCGTTGCCGTCCATCCATGGATGAATGGAGACGAGGTGCAGGTGCGCCATCGCGGCCCGCACAAGAGGATGTACTTCGGTGTCGCCATCGTTGAGCCACTCCACCAAGGCAGACATTAGGCGGGGCACGTCATCGGCGTCCGGGGCGGTGTAGGCGGCGACCCGGGGGTTCCGGGCGTCAGTGACGTAGACCGGCCTCCGTCGCCACTGTCCTGCCGGCTTTCTCGGGCTGTGCTTGTGGCCTTGCAACATCCAATGCAGGGCGTTGATCTGAACGGTGGAGTATTCGAACTCCCGCACATCGTGCAGCGTCTGGATGTAGGTCATCATGTGCTGGTAAGCGACCGTTTCCGCGCGATTCTCATCGGAGACGTCCACGTCGCTTTCGCCGGCCATGATGTCCTCGGCGTCCACGGTGGCGACCTTGAAACCCTCGATGGAGTTGGAGGCGGCGACGGCGTCGGCGGTCAAGTACATGCGCAGCCGGGATTCCAGCTTGGCGGGAGTCCGTCGCAACGCGCGCCGGAGATCTTCACGCATAAGGTCGATTTCGCCCAGAACTCGCTGGTCGTCGGCTTGTAGAGCTGGAGTGACATAGAGCATCAGAGTGCTCATTATGCCGACGATTCACTCTCAACCCGCTGCAACTCGGCCGTGACCGCGGCCAAAGCGTCCGCGTCCGCGATCCCAAGCCGCCGCGTCGTAGCCGCGAACCCGCGCGCCGCCTCAACGAGCAAGCGTTGCGTGTCGGCGGCAGTGCTTGTCCGTGCGTTGCGCCGCGCCTGCGCCGCGACCGTGGTTCCGGTGCGGACGCGGCTGGTGACCAGGCCTGCGGATTCCAGCTCGCGGTACGACCGCGCGATGGTGTTGGCCGCCAACCCGAGGTCGGCGGCCAGCTGCCGGATCGGGGGGAGCCGGGTGCCGGCTGGGAGGGCGCCGGTGCCGATCATCGAGGCGATCTGGGCGCGGACCTGTTCGTAGGGTGGCACCGGGCTGTCCTGGTCGACTTCGACGATCATGCCGCTGCCTGGTGCGGGCCCAGGTGGGGCCGGGCCGGGGACCACGGCCAGTAGGCGAGGACGCGGCCGGCCAGGGGGTTGCCCAGTAGGAGGAGGGCGGTGGTCGGGCGGGTCAGTGATCCGGCGGCTGTCAGCTGTCCGAGGACGCAGTACAGGACCAGGGTCATGCCGGCTCCGGCCAGGACGTGCATCGAGCGGGAGCGGATGGCGTCGTCGGCGGCGAGGCGGTCGGGTTCGGCGTGGGGCTGGGGGCGGCGCAGGACGTAGCGTTGCGAGGCCAGGGTCAGCATGCCGACTGTGACGCCGAGGACGGTCCACAGGGCCAGGGCTCCGACGTCGATCGACTGGTCGGGGTCGGTGTGGGCGCGGACGGCCTCGATCAGCGCGACCAGCAGACACGCCGTCACGGCGGCCGGTACGGCCCAGCGGCCGGCGGCCGGCAGGTAGTCGGCGATCTGACGGCGCGCGAGCGAAGCCGCCGCCCGGGGTGCGCGCCCCAGGTGCGCCACGCGCAGCTCGGCCACGATCGCGCCGGCGAACCAGCCGGCGAGCACCCACCAGAACTGGATCGACAGGCCGTCGCCGGCGACGGCCTGGACGCCCAGGCTGAGTAAGAGCCCTGCGGCGCGCCAGCGCCGGGTCGTCGCCCGGTAGGCGATGATCTGGTTCCCGTTCCCCGCGGTGACGGGCAGCCAGTGGAGTTTCGCGAACTCCTCGACCCGCCGGCGTGAGACGGGGCCCCGTAACGACCTGGCGGCGCTGACGAGGAGCGCGGCCAGGGCCGCCAGAAGCGCTGTCAGGAAGAAGATGACGCCGGTCGACATGACGAACATTCCCCGTGGACCCCCTGCTACTGTCGTCGAATGTGTAGTCAATGTAGCGAGACATTGCTACATTGTCCACGACGGCCGTCCGGCCGCGGGGAAAACAGGGGGCTGGTATGGCGACGAAGGTGCGGTGGGTCTCGGACGAGGTGTGGGCGGCGCTCGATCCGAAAGCGGGGGCGATACGCGGCGCCGAGCTCAAGCGGCTCGCGGTCGGCGCCGTACTGCTCGTGGTGGTACTCGTGGGGGCCGCCCTGCTGTGGGTCTCAGGGCTCGTCCATTCCCGTCTCGCCTGGTCGTATGCGGAGGGTTACGGAGCCCAGACCCGTGACCGGATCTTCGCCACCGACGTCGGCATCCTGAACAACGGCTGGACCGATGTCCGGATCACCGGTGTCGGGCAGGACGGTCCGGGTCTGAAGCTGATCGACGTCAGCGACCGGCCCAACATCAGCACCGACGCCGGCCGGAAACCGCCTTTCACTCTGCACCCGGGACAGACCGCCGTCGTCTCGCTCAGCTACCAGGTCACCGACTGCGCCGCCGTCCCGTCCGGCGCCTTCGACGTCCCCGTCCGCGTCGAACGACCCTGGGGCACCCAGACCGTCAGCATCGCCGTCCCGCGGACGCCCGCCTCGTCCGCCGACGGCCTTCCGGCGGGCACGGAGGTCGAGTGGCAGCGCTTGCTGGCCAGTCGGGCCTGCGCCGTCATCCACCCGTAAACGCCCCCGATCCCGCGCGGGCCGCTACCACTGAGCCCTGAGAACGCCGGAGGGACGTAAGAGGTTGGACATCAGTCATGAACTCATGCCGCATTCAAGCCCGAGCCCGCCGAAAGGTTAGAAGACCTCCTGGATTGGCCATGCCTCTAGGTGTGCCCCGCGTATCCCCGACCGGGAGGAGCCCTCTGATATGTCCCTCGACGTCTCCCCAGACCTGCTGGCGGCCGCCGAGTCCGGCGATGTCCCCGACGAGCAGTTCGCCGACTGCGTCCGCACGTCGCTGCCCTACGCCTGGCAGATGGTCAGCGAGCTGGCGACCCGGCTGCACGTGGATGGTACTGGTGAGACCGGGTTCGTCGACAACACCACGCCACCCCCGGACGAGCAGGCGCGCGGACAGCTGCTGCGCGCGCTGGCCAGCGACGCCATCCGCGGCTGCCTGGAACGGCACTTCGGCGTCCGCCTGGCCTTCCAGAACTGCCACCGGGTCGCGGTGTTCCCCGCCGGGACCGATCAGGGCTCTGACCCCTACCGCCGCTTCACCTCCGTGCGCTCTCAGCTGCTGAACCAGTCGCCACTGCTGCGCGACTGCTAGAGCCGCGGGTCCTGCGGAGCTGGTGGGGACGGTTCGGGTCGGTTGCCGTGCGCCGTATACGGGCTGGTGCGGGCATTTCCCGAATCGAGGGCCGCCAGGGCCTCGCGAACAGCCGGTGGCGTCCCAGGGGGCAGGGGACGCCACCGGCTGTATTAATGAGGGCGGATTATGACGATTCGCGGCGCGAAACGGCCTATGAGCGGCGCCTGGCGTCGCCGGACGGCCTTTGCGGCCAACCAGTGATGCGGCAGGCCGCCGGATGCACTTCCGCGACCGCCGTGGTCACGTCTCCGGTGTGCGCTTCCACAGCGAGGGTGCTCAAGCGCGAGCTGCGGTGATGCCGGCAGCGGTCAGGTGGTGATGCCGGCCGCCTGGACGCTGCCGGCCGGAACCGGCACGCACTTGCCCGGCATGCCGGTCAAGGCCGTGATCCCGTTGAGGTAGGGCATGCTGTTGGAACCCACGACGGGATCATGCGGGTAGAACCGGACCACCGCGACCACGTCACCAGCCGGAAAGACGGGGAACACGAAGTAGCTGCCGTCGCCCGTCGAGATCTTGAGCTGCGGGGCCGAGGAGTGCTTCTTCGCCGCCTCTTCGTTGACCCTCGGGTCCCGTTTCGCACCGGGGGTCGCCGCGCAATCCGGAATCGTGCCTCCCTTCCAGTCCCAGTCGGCGGGGAGGTGCACCACCTGGACGTCGTTCTTGACGCCGGCCTTGTCCAACGCCGCTTTGATCACGACGGGGTCGAAGGCATCGTGCACGGCCACGTCGACGCTGCCGTCCGCCCCCTTCTGGATCGTGAAGCCGACATCCTGGACGACCGTGGTACCGCTCCCCCCGGTCGGCGCCAGCACCCCGATCGCCGCGACCAACGCCGCCATGGACGTCCCGACCCCGGCCGCCACGGCGCGGTGCCGGGTCCGGGTGCGGCGGCCGAGGGCCACCACGTCGGCGGCGCTGGTGGTCATGGTCGCACCCGCCACGGACCGGTGCAGTCCGGCGAACAGGTCGTCGTCGGCCCCGGTCTGTTCGATGTCGTCGATGCTCATCGCTTCGCTTCCTCCCGCTCGTTCTGATCTTCGAGCTCCGCCCGCAGCGCCTTGGTCGCGCGGTGGAGGTGGGCCTTGACGGTGCCCGGGGCGACGCCCAGGGCGGCGGCGGTGGCCGCGGTGTCGAGATCGAGGAAGACCCGGAGCACCACCACTTCCCGCTGTCGCACCGGCAGCTTGCGCAGGGCGGCGCGCAGGGCGAGGTCGGCGGCGGTCGCATCGCCGTCGGCCGCTCCCTCGGGCCGGCCGGTCCGGTCGTCCCGGAGGTCGGTGCCGAGCCCGGTGGCGTCCCACGCGACCTCGCGGCGGCGTCGGCGCCACCACGAGACGTGCGTGTTCAGCGCCGTGCGCACCACCCACGCGGCCGGGGCCGGGTGCCTGCCCACCTTGCGCCAGTGCGCCCAGGCCCGCGCGAACGCCTCGGCCGTGAGCTCCTCGGCCTGGTGCCGGTCCGGACGGCGCGGAAACAGGTGTCGCGGTGGCGTTCGTAGAAGGCTGTGAAGTCCTCTGATCCTTGGTCCACGCTCATCTCACGCTTTCAAGTGCCGAGGCGTTTACCCCGCCGGGAATGTGATCAGGTAGAACACGCAATTAGTGCTATAGCCGGCAAAAGGGAGGCGGCACATACATCTTCCCGGAGGCCTACAACGCCCAGGCCGTCGTGGACGACGCCCACCACATCATCACCGCCGCCGACGTCACCACGAACCCCTCGGACACGCTGAACTACACCGCAATGCTCGACCAGTCCGCCGTGAACACCGGCATCCACGCACGTCAGGTGTTGGTCGACGGTCGACGCAGGATACTGCTCCGGCGAACCTTGTCGCCGCGGCGGCGCGCAAGGAAGCGCACGGCACAGATACGTTCATGGCCACCGGCCGCCTGGCCCACGACGAGCAGGTCCCCGCCGCCCCGCGCGGCCGCATCCCGGCCGATGCCACGCTGCGCGAACGCATGGCCCGCAAACTGCGCACCAAACCCGGGCGCGCAGCCTACAGCCGCCGCAAAGCCATCGTCGAACCCGTATTCGGCCAGATCATGACCTGCCAGAACGGCCGCGAACTGCCTGCGCGGCGAGGCCGGAGCCCGCGGCGAATGGCGTCTGCTCGCCGCCTGCCACAACCTCCGCAAGACCTTCCGGCACGCCGGAACCGTCGGGCTGGCCGCCGCTCGGGCCTGACCGCCCGGCCGGATCCCGGCGGCAGGCTCCACCGAGTCCGAACAACGGCCCGCCGAGCCCGGTAACACGGCACCAGCACCGAACAAACGGCCCGCGAGCGGTCATCAGCCAGTCCGCGACCGCTCGTCGGCTTTCGATTACCGACCCACGCTCCTAGCCATGCTTGCTCCTGGACCGTTTCGCTCGTTCCCGAGGTCGGCTGCGGTTCCGTATACCGCAAATCGTCACAATCCGCCCTCTGGCGAATACCGCGTCTCAGCCGGCCCGCAGCAGCGGCAGCACCGAGCTTCCCAGGGCTTTGATGTTGGCGAGCGTGTGCTCCGGGCCGCCGCCCTCGACGAACAGCAGGAAGCGGTCCACTCCGGTCGCCCGGCTGGACTCCAGGATCCGGTCGGCGCAATACGCCGCCGGACC
This sequence comes from Catenulisporales bacterium, assembly GCA_019510485.1. GTDB lineage: Bacteria > Actinomycetota > Actinomycetes > Streptomycetales > Catenulisporaceae > Catenulispora. The sequence continues at coordinate 1,412 of JAEKKI010000263.1, read as the reverse complement.
GATCGGATGGATCGACGTCAGATATTCCGCGTACCCCACCGGGTCGCGCATCGGGGCGTCGGCGCCGTCGAACCGCACGAACGCCGCCAGGCCCGGCCGCAGCCACGTCGGCATCGTCTGCCGCAGCAAACCGATACCGGCCGCCCGCGAATCCGCGACCTGCGCGATCACCACGGACATGTGCGGCGCGGCGGCACCGTAGTCCCGCACCATCGAAGCCTTCTCGGCGTCATCGGCGTGCATCCCGAGCAGTATCGGCAGCCGGTGCGCCGCGGCCAGCCGCACCGTATCGGCAGAGGTGCACGCCACCAGCATCGGCGGCCGCCCGCGCGGCACCACCGGCACCTGCCGGAACCGGTGGAACTCCCCGTCATAGGAGACAGCGTCCTGAGCACCCCAAGCGGCCAGGATCTCCAGCGCCTCGGCGAAAGCCCGGTGTGACAACCCCTCCAACCCGGTCCCGAAGACTTCCAGATCCACCCACGGCCCGCCCCGCCCGACGCCCAGCGTGAACCGGCCGCCGGTCAGCACGTCCAGCATCGCCGCCTGCTCGGCCACCGCGACCGGATGTGACGTCGACATGACCGTCACCGCCGTCCCCACGCCGATCCGCCGCGTCCGGCCCGCCAGCAACGCCGCGAACGTCAGCGCCGACGGACAGGTGCCGTACGGCATGAAATGGTGCTCGGCCACGAAGGCGTCGTCGAATCCGGCGTCCTCAGCGGCGACCCCGTACCCCACCGCAGTACGCAGCGCCTGCTCGGGTGAAACACCCGGAAAGCCTGCCGCCACCAGAAAAACGCCGATACGCATGGTTGCCAGTCTGTAACGTGTGGGGACTCTCACAGGCCATCAGGTGGTGCCAGAACGCATGTCGTCCGTAGATACTGACCGGTAACCGCAGACTCCGGTCCCCTCAAGACCCTCAAGAGCTGCGAGTACCCGACTCAAGGAGACGATATGCCCCGCGAGTTCACCACCATAGGCGTCGTCGGGCTGGGCACGATGGGCGCCGGCATCGCCGAAGTCCTGGCCCGCAACGGGATCACGGTGATCGGCGTGGAGGTCGACGCCGCCGCCGTGGAACGGGGCCGCGGCCATGTGCAGGCCTCCGTGGCGCGCGCGGTGAAGGGCGGCAAGCTCACCGACGCCGAGGCCGAGGCGCTGCACGGCCGCCTGAGCTACACCACCTCGCTGGCGGACTTGGCCGACGCCGAACTGGTCGTCGAGGCCGTGCCGGAGGACCTGGCCCTGAAGCGGTCGATCTTCCAGCGCCTGGACGCCATCTGCCCGCCGGAGACCGTCCTGGCCACCAACACCTCGGCGCTGTCGGTCACCGAGATCTCGGTGGCGACCGCGCGGCCGGCGCGCGTGGTCGGCGTGCACTTCTTCAACCCGGCCACGGTCATGAA
>JAEKKI010000293.1 GCA_019510485.1 Catenulisporales bacterium | reverse complement strand
GCTATCAGGGTGTTCCATTCCCGCACCGCGGCCACCGCGCGCGCCGACATGTCGGCCATCGACTCGCCGTCGGGCCCGGGGAACCGCGCGGCGGAGGGGTGCTGCTGCACCGTCTTCCACAGCGGCTCCTTGACCAGGTCGGACAGCGCCCGGCCGGTCCAGTCGCCGTAGCGGCATTCGCCGATCCGCTCGTCCAGATGCACCGGCACGCCCTCCCGCCCGGCCAGCACGATGTCGGAGGTCTGCCGGCAGCGCTCCAGCGGCGAGCACACCGCGGCGGCCAGCGGCACCTCGGCCAGCCGCTTGGCCAACTCGCCGGCCTGCTGCTCGCCGCGCTCGTCCAGCCGCACGCCCGCCGTCCAGCCGGCCAGGACGCCGGTGCTGTTGGCGGTGGTGCGGCCGTGGCGGATCAGGAGTACCAGGGTCACACCGCCACCCTACGGCGTTCCGCGGCCGGGCGGCGGTTTGAGATTGCGGCCGGGGATTCGGCGCCCGCGGCGGCCTGCGGGATAATCGCCCGGTGATCGTGAACTGCGTGACCTACCAGGGCGGCCGCCGCGTCTGGGCACCCGCCGACCTGTCGGACGCGCTGGATCAGGCGCGCAGCTGCGGGGACCCGTCGGCGTTCCTGTGGCTGGGGCTGTTCGAGCCGGAGCCGGACGAGCTGGACCTGGTGGCGAGCGAGTTCGGGCTGCACCCGCTGGCGGTGGAGGACGCGATGAGCGCCCATCAGCGGCCCAAGCTGGAGCACTACAAGGACTCGACGTTCCTGGTGTTCAAGACGCTGCTGGAATCGGACCCGCACAACCCGCTGCGGCTCGGCGAGATCTCGGTGTTCCTCGGCGAGAATTTCATCGTCACGGTGCGGCACGGCGACGCCAACCCGCTGTCCGGCGTGCGCACGCGGATAGAAGGCGAGCAAGAGCTGCTGGCTCACGGCCCGAGCGCGGTGCTGTACGTGGTCGCCGACCAGATCGTCGACTCCTACACCCATTACGCCACCTTGATGCAGGACTCGATCGACGAGTTGGAGACCGAGGTGTTCTCCGCCGGGCGCGGCGACTACGGCGGTCCGATCTACGCGCTCAAGCGCAACGCGATCGTGTTCGGCCGCGCGGTGGCGCCGCTGGTGTACCCGACGAAGGCACTGGTGGGCGGCGAGGAGCCGGGGATCGCGAAGGAGACACTGCCGTACTTCCGGGACGTGGCCGACCATGTGCTGCGCTCCACTGAGGCCGCGCGCGAGTGGAACGAGCTGCTGGACCATATGTTGGACGCCGACCGGTCGCGGGTGTCGGTGCAGCAGAACAACGACATGCGGCGGATCTCGGCGTGGGCGGCGATACTGGCCGTCCCGACGGCGATCGCCGGGATCTACGGCATGAACTTCGACAACATGCCGGAGCTGCACTATCACTACGCGTACTTCATCGTGCTGGGAATAATGGCGGTGGCGTGCGGGGTCCTGTACGTGCTGCTGAAGCGGGCGAAGTGGCTCTGACCGGGGCGCTGCGGCTGCCGGGCGAGCTGAAGCTGGCCCGGTTCCCGGCTGACCCGCGCGAGCAGTTGCGGGCCTGGGACGCCGCCGACGAGTACCTGCTGCGGTATCTGAACGACGGCTTCGGCGGCGTGCCGGGCTTCAGTCCGCCGGTCGATCTGACGGGCCGGGTCGTCGTGTTCGGTGACCGGTGGGGTGCGCTGACGACGGCGCTGGTGACCGCCGGGGCACGCGTCACTCAGATCTCTGATTCCTTTTTGAGCCAGCAGGCGACGCTCGCCAACGTCGCGGCGAACGCACCCGGCGACGGAGCTGGAAACGGAACTTCGAACCGGGACCTGGAACTGCTGTCGACCGTCGAGGACTTCTCCGGCCCCGTCGACACGCTCCTGATCCGGGTGCCGAAGTCGCTGGCGCTGCTGGAGGACCAGCTCAGGCGGCTGCGCCCGTTTGTCGGACCGCTTCTTGACGCGGGGACGAGAATCATCGGGACCGGCATGGTCACCGAGGTCCACACGTCCACGCTCCAAGCTTTCGAGCGCATCCTCGGGTCGACGCGGACGTCGCTGGCCGTGCGCAAGGCCCGGCTGATCTTCTGCGAACCCGATCCCACGCTGCCTCCCACGTCCGATCCGTGGCCGCTGGCGTATCAGCTCCCGGACGATGTCGGACCGGCGTCCGGGCACACCGTTGTGAACTACGCGGGCACGTTCTCCGCCGACCACCTCGACATCGGCACCCGCTTCCTCCTCCAGCACCTGCCACGCCGCCCCGAGGCCGCGCGGATCGTGGACCTGGGCTGCGGCAACGGCGTCGTGGGGCTGGCCGCCGCGCTGAGCAACCCGGAGGCGGCGGTGACGTTCCTCGACGAGTCGTACCAGGCGGTGGCCTCGGCGCGCGCGACCTTCGCGGCGACGTTCCCACCCGGGACGCGCGAGACGGACTTCCGCGTCGCCGACGGCATGTCCGGCTTCGAACCGGGCAGCGTCGACGTGGTCCTGAACAACCCGCCGTTCCACAGCCACCAGGCCACGACCGACGCGGTGGCGTGGCGGATGTTCACCGGCTCGCGGACGGC
>JAEKKI010000262.1 GCA_019510485.1 Catenulisporales bacterium | reverse complement strand
TCCGCCGGCGAGCCGAACCGCGCCGCCGCCCGGCGCGCCGCGGCCTGCGGCGTCTGACCGGCCGCCTCCTCCTCGGCGACCAGATCGGCCAGGTGCGCGGCCACTTCGCGGGCGATGCGGCGCCGCCGCCGCACTCCGACGCGCAGGCGCCAGGTCATGTCGTCCACATAGGCCTCGATCGAGCGATACGTCATGACGCCACCGCCGGTCCCGCATCGGGGCTCGCCGCGCCGGCGGCACCCGCACCGAACACCCGCTCCACCGCCGCCGAGAACGACCGCCACTCACTTCGGCGCTGATCGGCGGCGCGGCGGCCGGCCGCGGTCAGCGAGTACACGCGCCGACGCCGCCCGGCGGCCTCGGACCAGCCGCTGGCGACCAGGCCGGCGCGCTCCAGCCGGTGCAGCGCCGGGTAGACCGAACCCTCGGGGAGGTCGAAGACGCCGCCGCTGCGGTCGCGCAGCGCGTCGATGAGGCCGTAGCCGTGGGCGGGCCCGCCGGTGAGCACCGCGAGGACCAGGCCGTCGAGGTGGCCGCGCATCATGTCCTGGCTCATACCTAGAAAGCCTAGGCTTAGGGATCCTCGGTATGCAACAGGTGCCCTGGAAAACAAATCCGCCACGCGTGTCGAATCCGGCGGGCGTCATCCGACGCGCTCGAAGAGGCTGGAACCACCAGCCCGCGATCGAAGGAGCGATCCCATGCCGAAGTTCATGGTCATCATGCCCGGCGACACGCAGTCCGAGGCCGGCATCATCCCGCCGCCCGAGCTGTTCGCCGAGATGAACGCCTACAACGACGAGCTCACCAAGGCCGGGGTGCTGCTGACCGCCGAGGGGCTGAAGCCGACGTCGGCCGGTGCCAGGGTGCGGTTCGACGACGACGAGCGGCGCACAGTCATCGACGGTCCGTTCACCGAGTCCAAGGAGATCATCGCCGGATACTGGATGCTCCAGGCGTCCTCCCTGGAGGAGGTGCTGGAGTGGGTGAAGCGCGCACCGTTGAGCGGCGGAGTGACGCTTCAGGTGCGGCCGCTCTACGAGATGGACGACTTCGGGCCCGAGTTCAACGCCAAGCTGCGCGAGGCCGAGCAGCAGCTCCGCGAGTAGTCACCCGCCGGGCACCGAGGGGGCGCACCTGCCAGACTGCTGAAATGGCGGAGAAGTCCCAGGCGGTCGCGACGATCGAGGCGGTCTGGCGGATGGAGGCGGCCCGGGTGGTGGCGACCCTGGCCCGCTACACCGGCGATCTGGGCCTGGCCGAGGAACTGGCGCAGGACGCGCTGGTCGCGGCGCTGGAGCAGTGGCCGGCCGAGGGGGTGCCGGCCCGGCCCGGCGGCTGGCTGACAGCGGTCGGCAAGCGGCGCGCCGTGGACTACTTCCGGCGCGCCGAGACACTGCGCCGCAAGGTCGGCGAGCTGGGCCGGGAGCTGGAGATGGACGGTCAGGGCTACGAGATCGACCTCGACGCCCTCGACAGCGACGCCGCCATCGACGACGACCTGCTGCGCCTGGTCTTCACCGCCTGCCATCCGGTGTTGTCCGCCGAAGCGCGCGTGGCGCTCACGCTGCGCGTCCTCGGCGGCCTGTCCACGCCGGAGATCGCGCGTGCGTTCCTGATTTCGGAATCGACGGCTGCGCAAAGGATCGTGCGGGCCAAGCGCACGCTGGCCGATGCCGGCATAGTGTTCGAGGCTCCCGACGGCGCCGAGCGGCGGCGGCGTCTGGAGTCGGTGCTCGAAGTCGTCTACTTGATCTTCAATGAGGGCTACGCGGCCACCGCCGGAGACGACTGGCTGCGCCCCGGCCTGTGCGAGGAAGCGCTGCGGCTGGGGCGGGTGCTGGTCGGCCTGATGCCGGACGAGCCGGAAGTCCACGCGCTGGTGGCGTTGATGGAGATCCAGGATTCGCGCCGCCACGCCCGTACCGACCCGGACGGGGAACCGGTGCTGCTGCTGGATCAGGACCGGGCGAAGTGGGACTGGTCGCAGATCGAGCGGGGGCTGAAGGCGTTGGCTCGGGCCGATGAGGCTTTCGCGGCGCGGGCTGACGGCGATACGCGCTCAGGCGATCGGCCGACCGAACCCGGCGCCTACCACCTCCAAGCCGCCCTGGCCGCCTGCCACGCCCGCGCCCGCAACGCCGAGGCCACCGACTGGCGCCTCATCGCCGACCTCTACGACCGCCTGGTCCAGCAGACCCGATCCCCGGTCGTCGAACTCAACCGCGCGGTCGCCGTCGGGATGGCCGAGGGCCCGGCGGCGGGTCTGGAAGTCACCGACGCACTGGTCGGCCTGCGGGCCATGCAGGGCTACCACCTGCTGCCCAGCGTGCGCGGCGATCTGCTGGTCCGGCTTGGGCGGCACACCGAGGCGCGGTCCGAGTTCGAGCGCGCCGCCGAGCTCACCGCCAACACGCGGGAGCGCGCGCTTCTGCTGGCGCGTGCCGCCGCGTGCGACGCGAGTGCGGCTGAATCGGAGAGCTGAGTCAGGAACTCGTAGCGCACGCCCAGAACGCTTAGGGCCGCTCGGGCCAGTATCTGATCCCCGGCGGCTCATTGCTGCGCAGAAGCGGATCGGTGATACCGGCCCAGCAGGCCAGGGACGCGTCATCCCAGCCGGCGAGCCGGGACCCGGCTTCGTAGGCGGACTGGTAGAACTCCAGCGCACAGCCCACTGGATCGTCGTGCTTACGCGCTTCGTCGTACGAGTAGTTCGCGGTGTGGCTTCCCCGTGCCGACACCCAGCCTGCCGTGCCAGGACGCAGAGTCTCCGCCTCGATGCCCTCCGGCTCGGGATACGTATAGGAGTAGAACGTGGGCTCCGGTGTATTGGCGTCGCCGTACCAGAACCCAGAGCTGATCTGCTCCCGGGAGTAGGACTCGCGGGTGGCCTCGTCCATGCCCTCCGGCGCCGGGATGTGGCGCGGCGAATAGCGCTGGGTGGCGATGTCGAAGGTGTGCCAGTAGACCTGAACCGGGCTGACCTTCCCGGAGAATGCCGCGCTGAACTCCTCCAGGATCCGGCCTACCTGGCTGTAGACGCGGAACGCGCGATGCGCGTGCTCGGGGACGTAGGTCTTGTGCTCGGTGTCCTCCGCGAACGGCCGGTCCTTGTCGGGCAGGTCATAGGGATGGGGATGCGCGAGTCGCGGATCGATGTCGAGAGAACGCAGTGCGTCCTGGGTCTGCGTATAGAACGACGCGACGGACTGGTCGGTGAGCGGAACCAATGCTTGGCCGCCGTGGTCGGTGTCGATCCGCAGCACGTGATCGAAGAAGTCGAACCCGCACGTGAACAGCGGCCCCTGCCGCGCTGCGCCGAGCTCGACCGTGGACCAGCCGCGCGGCCCGTTCCGCAGGGTGATGTGCCACCAGTGATTGCGGCGGACTCCGCGGGCCAGAGCCAGCTTGCCAATGATTTGCAGATAGCGGTGCAGGGTTTCCCGGGTGGGCTGCCACTCCTCGTAAGGGATGGCAGGCAGGACTTCCGCGGCGGACCATGTCGATTCGCTCATGCTCGGGAGCTTAAGCGCGGAACCGGCGAAGCGCCTGCCAATGCCCTCCCCATCTGCACAGCTAGATCGCCGAACGCACCGCCCCGACCGGAACGCCCCCACCCAGCAGCGGCGACTCCGCGTACCGGTCCAGCACCTCGGCCTCGACCCCGAGCCGCCGCAGCGCCGCGACCAGCACCGGACCCACCGCGCGCCGATCGTGGTCGCCGTCGCCCACTTTCAGCGCGACCGCGCGGCCGTCGGACAGCGCCACCGCCTGCACGCCCTCGGCGCCGCCCTTGGCCAGCAGGCCCGGGATCCCGGCCATCAGCTCGGTGTCCAGACGGTCGGTGCCGGAGACGTATTCCGGGTGCGCGCGCATCGCGTCGGCTACCCGGTGCTCGGGCGTGGCGGTCTCGGCCAGGACGGCGGCCCGGAAGGCGCGGGCCAGGCCCATCAGCGAGATCCCGTAGAGCGGGGCGCCGCAGCCGTCGACGGCGACGTGCCGGACCGGCTCGTCGGCCAGCCGCGCGACCGTGTCCCGGACGGCGCGCTGGAGCGGGTGGCGCGGGTCCAGATAGTGCGCGGTCGGCCAATTGTTGTGCACACAGGTTGCGAGCATCGCGGCGTGCTTGCCGGAGCAGTTCATGGTGATCCGCTGCCGGCCGCCGCCGGCCCGGACCATCGCCAGCTTCGCGTCCTCGGCCAGCGGCCAGTCCGGCGGGCAGCCCAGGGCGTCCTCGCCCAGGCCCGCGCCGGCCAGGATCTTGCGCACGCCCTCCAGGTGGAACGGCTCGCCGGCGTGCGAGGCGGCGGCCAGGGCCAGCAGCTCGCCGCTCAGGTCCAGTCCCTGCTCCAGCATCGCGACCGCCTGCATCGGCTTGCTGCTGGAGCGCGGCAGCATCACCGCGTTGACGTGGCCGTACGCGAACTCCACGCTGCCGTCGGCGGCCAGGGCCACCAGGCGGCCGTCGTGCCAGCCCTCGGTGAAGCCGGAGCGGACTATCTCGGCGAGCGGGACGACTCCGTGGTCGGTCATGTGCGGTGTTACTCCATCTTCTGCTCCTCGTTGAGCAGATCGTCGACGGTTGCTTGCCCCTCACGGTAGCGGCGGGTCAGCTCGGCCGCGAACCGGTCGATCACGGCCAGCGCGACGCGCCGGTACTCGGAGACTTCCCGCTCATAGGCCTTGAGGGTCAGCCGGGCCTCGGCGAGCCGGTCGTCGGACAGGTCCAGGACGATCGCCGGGCCCGCCGCGTCGATCCGCTCCTCCATCTGCGAGCGGTACTCGCCGGGTGCGGGGGCCGGGATGATGTCCATGTGGCGCGGCGAGCGCGCGTTCGCCGGCGGATCGTCGGCCAGGATCGCCGCCAGCGACTCGACCAGCGGGGCCTGCGATCCGGCCGCCCGCCGCCGGAGCTCGGCGTCGATTATGTCGATCTGTCCGTGCAGTACCCGCCGCAGATAGGAGAGCTCGGTCTCCTCTTGCCGCGCTTCGCCGCGCTCGCGGCGGATCGCGGCGACGTCGAGGGCCTCGACCTCGGCGGCCGACCGCCGGGCGGCGGCCAGGACGCGGTCGAGTCTGGTGGCGTGGGTGCCCATACCAGCATCGTTCCACGGCCGGGAATAGTGCGGACCGAGGTTGGGCCGATAGCCACCCGAACGCGAGCGGGATCGCCGACTGTGGGACCGGGTTTCGCCGCGGGTGGGTTCTCGCCGCCTACCGCGCGGCGCGGAACGCCGGCCGCCGGTTCGCCCCGGTCTCCGGCGCCACCACGACCTCCTGCGCCGCCGGGACACCGTCGGCCAGCAGCTGCGCGTCCACCGGCGTCGTCCGCTTCACCAGCGCCAGCGCCACCGGGCCGAGTTCGTAATGCCGGGCGGCGGACGTCACATGGCCGACCGCGCGGCCGTCGGCGGTCGTGACCTCGGTGCCGTGCGCGGGAAGGTGCTCCGGCGTGCCGTCCAGGTGCAGGAACACCAGCCGGCGCGGCGGGTGCCCGAGGTTGTCCACGCGGGCCACGGTCTCCTGGCCCCGGTAGCAGCCCTTGTTCAGGTGCACCGCGCCCGGGTGGTCCGCGGTGGCGATCCAGTCGAGCTCGTGCGGGATGGTCCGGTCGTCCGTCTCCAGCCCGACCCGCGGCCGGTGCCCGGCGATCCGCAGCGCCTCGTACGCCCACATCCCCGCGGGCTCCCCGGCGTTCCCGTCCTTGGCAAAGTCCGCGAGGCGCTCGCGCGGGAGGAACAGCTCGTGGCCGAGTTCCACATCGCGGGCGAGAACGCCCTCGGGCACCGGGCCGGTGGTGAGGACCACGGCGTAGCGGTCCGTCATGTCCTCGGGCTCGACCCGCATCATGAAGCGCATCTTGTCCAGGAACGCCAGAACTTCGGGGGCGGTCCCCGGTTCCACGTGGAACCAGGTGGCCTCGCCGTCGTCGATCAGGTAGAGCGCGTGCTCGATGCGGCCCTGCGGGGAGAGGATCAACGCCTCCACAGCGTGGCCGGGCTTGAGCGACTCCAGATGTTGGCTGGTGAACGAGTGCAGCCAGGTGAGGCGGTCCGGGCCGGCGACGCGCAGCACGCCGCGGTGCGACAGGTCGACGAAGCCGGTCCGCTCCTCGGCCAGCCTCCGCTGTTCGCCGTGCGGGTCGCCGTAGTGCGCGGCGACGCCCGCGTCCGGCGGGTCGGCCGGAACGGCGGCGGGCAGGGTCAGCAACGGGCTCGGGCTCGTCATGGGTCCAGTCTCTCCTATCGCGAAGCTCCTGTTACGCTGCCGTTCTCCTCGCGGGGGCGGTCTGCGGGGGCCGGCACGTCACACGTCATCACGGTGCAACGCACAGGGCGGGGAAATCCATGGCAAGGCCGACGGTCGTCGCGTGGGCGGTCTGCGCCGTGCTGGCGGTGGGCGGATCGCTGACGGTCGGCGGGGTCGCGGCGGCGAAGGTGCGGGAGGGGTTCAGCGGGCTGGAAGCGGATGCGGGGTCGAAGGCCGGGCCGGGGTCCGGCACCGTCGCGCTGACGCTGCCCGCGTCCGCGCCCGGCGAGCAGGATTCGCTCCCGGTGCCGGTGAACGCCGGCGGTGCCGACAAGACCGGCGGCTCCATAACCAAGGCGGACCTTGACGCCTTCCTGGCAGCGCACACCGCGGCGCTGAAGGGGAAGAACCGGGCGGGCTTCCTGGCCGCCGTCGATCCCCAGCATGCGGATCTGGTGAAGAAGCAGGGGCAGCTCTACGACAACCTGCAGAAGATCCCTTTTACGACGGCTGCGTATGCGGTGAACGCTATGGACGGCGGCGAGAGCACGTTCATACAGGGCGCGCGCGCCACGGTCACGGTGGCTTTCGATCATCAGATCAGCGGTGTGGACAGCGCACCGGTCGAAGAGCGCTATAAGTGGACCGTGGAGCGCACCGGTGCGAACGGTGCGTTGGAGGTCACAGCGGTCGAGGCCCCGAACCGTCGGCACGGGTACCCGGCGCCATGGGATTCGGTGGCGGGGCTGACGGTGCTGACCCGGTCGCATGTGGTCGTGATGGCGGACGACACGTCCGCTGCGTTCGCGAAGAGCCGTGCCGATGCGTTGGAGAGCGATGCGGAGTACGACTTCGGGCACTGGACCGGAGGGTCTGGGACCGCTCCCGGGTTCGCGGTGTTCCTGACCTCTGATCGCAAGGCGTATGAGGGTGTGTACGACCAGGGACGGCAGGAGTCCGTGGGAGTGACCGTTCCGCTGCCCGCCGCCGGGGAGGCCGGCGACAGCGGGACGTACCCGAGTTCGCGGATAGCCGTGGACACGTCGCAGTACAAGAACCTGGATCCGGCAGACGCCGACATCGTGTTCAAGCACGAGATGGCGCACGCGATGATCGAGCCGTTCGAGGACCTCAGCGGGCGGTCGGGGCAGGAACACTTGTGGGTCATCGAGGGGTTCGCGGAGTGGGAGTCGCAGCGGATGTATGCCACGTCGCGGCTGTTGTATGACGGTGACACGTTGCACGCGTATATGACGAAGCACGGGGCGCCGAAGGCTCTGCCGACGGACGAGCAGGTCTACAGCTCCGACTCCGATACGTCGGGGCTGGGGTACTTCTACTCGCATATGGCGATGCGGTACATGGCGGACAAGTACAGCCCTGAGAAAGTGGATCAGTTCGTTCTGTCCGTGTACAAAAACGCGACCAAGTCCGGTTGCGTCGACGATGCGATGAAGAACGTGCTGGGGACCACGACGGATCAGTTCACGCAGGGGTATGCGGCGTGGGTGCGGAGCTCGGTGTGAACGTGAAGCTGAACGTACTGCGTAGTCCTGTGCCGCCGGCTCTTATAGCGATCGCTGTAGTGGCTGCTTCTGTTGCCGGGACGATCGCGCTGACCAGTGAACACGCTGCCGGTCGGGCCGGGGCTGCCGCTGCCCCTACGCCGCCTCCGGTGCGGAACGCGGTGTGGATCGTGGACGGAGCGCATGATGCTCCAGCGCTCAGCGCGCTTACCGGATTCTGGGTCGGCCCGGACGTGGTGGTGCGTGGCGCTGTCGACGGCCTGCACGCTTTGAAGCGGAGCGACGGTAGCGATGCCTGGGATCTGCCGACGCCCAGTGGGGGTGATATCTGCGGGATGTCGGCCGGGGTGGATGCCGGGACCGGGATCGGGATCATCGTGTCGCAGGGGACGCGGAGTTCGTCGGCTACCTGCTCGTCGGTCTCGGGCGTTGATGTCGGTAGCGGAAAGGTGCTGTGGACGACGCCTATCCCCAACTCGTTCGGAGATCCGGACGCAGGGGCGGCGGATTACGGTGTCGCGTCGGGGATGGCGATCATCGACTCGGATCGCACAGCGGCCGAGACCGGGGTGCTGGCGCTGGACCTGCGGACCGGGATCGAGAAGTGGAAGCACACCTCGGACTGCGAACACCGGCCCGCGGCGTTCGCTGTGGGCGGAGCGCGAGTCGTCATCGGGGAAGCCTGTCAGGGAACGGTCGCCGCCCGGGTCTTCGATGCCGCGACCGGATCACCGGTTCCGAATACGGCGAGTCTGTCGTTGAGCGGGCCGGGAAACCCGCGGGTTCTCTCTGCGGATCCTGTTGTGGTCGCCGGCGATGCGTCGAACTCGTTGTTCGCGGCCTTGACGACGAACGGACCTTCGCGGGCGAAGGTGACCGTGGGCAAAGACGTGGTGTGCGCCGGGGGCCGGCAGGCGGCTTGTTGGAGCCCGGCTGGGGCGACAGTCCTGCCCCGAGGGCTGCCCAACGCGACGGCTGAGCATCACGACGTGTACCCGGTCGGCGGAGCAGGGGATGCTGCGCGGATCGTCACCACCGGCGTGCCGGGACATACGCGTGCGTCGCTGTGCCGGATAGCCGCGGACGGCAAAGTCGTCGTGGAGGCCGACCTGTCCCAGCCGGTGTCCGACTACCTGGGCAAGAGCGGCACCGCGGGTTCGTATTACGTGTACGGCGATGCCAAAGACCTGTACGTCGTCGACCCGCATCCGAACGGCCGGACCGCGGTGATCGACGTGCGGTTGGGCTGATCAGTCGCAGGCCGACTGCTGCCGGAGTTCGGCCGCGCATTCGGCGCAGTTCCCGAACACGGCGAGGTGGCGCACGTCGGTCTCGAAGCCGTAGTCCGCGGTGTGGGTGACCAGGCCGAGCTCTTCGAGCAGTTCCAGGGTGCGGTAGACGGTCGAGAGGTTGACGCCGCGCGCGGTGCGGCGGACCTCCTCGCAGATGGCCTCGGGGGTGGCGTGGTCGAGCGACGCCACGGCCTGCAGGACGAACTGACGCTGCGGGGTCAGGCGGTAGCCCTTCGCCCTGAGCTCCTTGGTGAGGTCCGTGGCCGCGGTCTCCATACCTCCACTATCCCACCGGGCGGGGACAGCCTTCGCTCGTTCGGCTACTTGACGGGCTTGAGCTGCGCCGACAAGTGCGACTGCATCGGCTGGCCCATGGCGGCCATGTCGAACGCCCACAGCAGGTCGCCCTGGACCAGTCCGTAGAGGCGGTGGCCGGCGGTGTACTCCTTGGCGGTTTCCGTGCGGGCTACGACGTCGGTGCGAAGCTCGACCTTGGCACCGTCGGACTCGCCGACCCAGATCTCGGAGATGCCGGTGGGATGGGCGAGGATCACTTCCAGGAGCGTGCGCGTGGTCCCGGCGGTCCGGTTCTCCTCGGTGCGGGCCTGGGGCCGCCAGTAGCCGGATTCCTGGGCGAGCGGGCGGACCTGGTTGCCGTCGGCGTCGAGGAGCCAGGAGCGGGACTCGTACTTCAGGAAGGGCTTGTCGGGCGTGTAGGAGAACACGACCTCTTGTCCGAAGTTGAAGGAGTCGATCGTCGGATAGCCACCGACTCCGGCCCCCGCCCACGTGCCGAGGAGGAAGGCCAGCGGCACACAGTTCGGATGCAGGTCCGAGGGGATCTCCAGGGGCATCGGGTTGCCTCTTTCGCTAGTTCTCGCCCTTGAAGAGGCGCAGGACGACGAAGGAGGCGAACCACAGGACCAGCACGGCCACGAGGACCAGGAGGATGTCGAAGAGGGTCTGCACGCTCATGATCTGGAGTCTAGCGGAGCCGCTTCACACCAATGCCCGTCGCCGGTGTGACACCGGCGACGGGCACTCGTCGTACTTGTGCGGCTGTCTCAGACCGCCAGCGCCACCTCGGCCACCTCGCCGAGCGTGGCCTCGACCGTGGCGTCGGCGGTGCCGCCGGGCACCAGGGCGCGGACGGTCCAGGTGCCGGGAGCGGCGAAGAAGCGGAAGGCGCCGTCGGAGCTGGTGGGCACCTCGGCGGTGAACTCACCGCCGGCGTCCAGCAGCCGGACGTATCCGGTCACGGGGGCGCCGTCGCGAGAAATCGCGCCCTGAATCACTGTCTCCTTGGCCACGTCCACTCCTTCGATGCTGTATCCGCCGGCGGGGGCCCCGCACGAAGCTGTCACTGCTTGCCGCCTTCCGGGCTGCCCGGCTCGGCGCCGAGCGCCACCGGAACGCCGACCAGGGAGCCGTACTCGGTCCACGAGCCGTCGTAGTTCTTGACGTTGGCCTGGCCCAGGAGCTCGTGCAGCACGAACCAGGTGTGGGCCGAGCGCTCTCCGATGCGGCAGTAGGCGATGGTGTCCTTCGACAGGTCCACGCCCTCTTCCTCGTAGAGGGACGTCAGGTCGTCGTCGGACTTGAAGGTGCCGTCGTCGTTGGCCGCCTTGGACCAGGGGATGTTGCGGGCGGTCGGGACGTGGCCGGGGCGCTGGGACTGCTCCTGCGGGAGGTGCGCCGGGGCGAGGAGCTTGCCGGAGTACTCGTCGGGACTGCGGACGTCGACCAGGTTCACGGTGCCGATCGCGGACACGACGTCGTCGCGGTAGGCGCGGATCGACTGGTCCTGCGGCTGGGCGGTGTAGGTGGTGGCCGCGCGGGTGGGGACCTCGGTCACCAGCTCGCGGGACTCCAGCTCCCACTTCTTGCGGCCGCCGTCGAGCAGCTTGACGTCGCCGTGGCCGTAGAGCTTGAAGTACCAGTAGGCGTACGCGGCGAACCAGTTGTTGTTGCCGCCGTAGAGGACCACCGTGTCGTCGTTGGCGATGCCGCGCTCGGACAGCAGGGCTTCGAACTGCTCCTGGTTCACGAAGTCGCGGCGGACCGGGTCCTGCAGGTCGCGCTTCCAGTCGATCCGGACGGCGTTGCGGATGTGGTTCTTCTCGTAGGCGGCGGTGTCCTCATCGACTTCGACGAGGACGACCTTCGGGTCGTCCAGGTGCGCCTGGACCCAGTCGGCGTCCACCAGGACGTCGTTGCGACTCATGGGAGTCCTCCGGATGGTTCGGGTTTCGGATCGGAGCGGATTCGTGCGCCGGCGGCGTAGTGGCGTGGGGCGCGGGCATGCGGAAGCGAGCTCGTGTCTTGCTTGGGTCCGCGCTGCTGCGAAGGGCCGTCGGGCCAGGTGCACCCGGGCGTCGTGACCCCGCTAGGGCGGGGCGCACGGAAGGGGCCGACCCTTCGGGGTCAGCGCATTCGACACAGGCAGGCGGCGACGCGGCACAGGTCGACTGCGCGTCGCTTGGTGAAATCCGCCTGCTGCTTCATGTGACCGATGCTAGAGAGGGGTGGGGGCGGTGTCACGTATGTACCGCACTGTGAGACGTCGGTCTTAAGTTTTGCGCACACCGCTGGTCACGGCCGGCCGGGGCCGGTCGGAGCCGGAGGCCTGGCTGGTCAGGACATCGGGACACTGATGTCGTAGCCCCGGTTGTCGACCCGCACCTCGAAGTGGTCGATCTGGTCCGGGGCCAGCGAGGTGGCGGCCGGGATCTCGATCACCTTGCCGGGAACCGACTTCCAGCTGGAGAGCTGGATCGCCTGCTGGCGCTTGTCGTAGACGTAGAGCGTGCACACGACGTCGGCCGGCGCACCGCTCATCTTCGCGTCGACCCAGGTGCCCCAGCCGACATGGTGGTAGGAGATGGCGGCGGTGACGCCGCCCTGGGTGACCACGGGCAAGGCGACGTCGGTCGGGGTGGTGGAGTCGCCGCCGCGGCCGGCCAGGAAACCGCCTGAGAAACCGCCGAGCAGCAGGCCCAGCGCGGCGACACCGGTCGCTGTTCCGATCGCCAGCCTGCGGCGCAGCGGTGTGGCGAACACCGGCCGCTTGCGTGGCCTCGGCTCCTCCCGCACCGGGGCGTCCACCAGGCCGACGTCCATGATCCGCTTCACGCCCAGGAAGGACGTGTACTCGTCTTGGCATTCCGGGCACACGGCCAGGTGCCGGCGCACCTGCCGGGCCTCGTCGGCGTCCAGGGCCCCCAGGGCCAGCGCCCCGACCGAGATCCGGAGCTCCTCGTTGTCGCACTGCGCCCGGTTCACGGCTTGAGCCCCCGCTCCTCGAACGCGGTCCGCAGCGCGCGCAGCGCGTAGTAGGTGCGCGATTTGACGGTACCGGGGGGAACGCCGAGAACCTTCGCGGCCTCGGCCACGGACAGGCCCTTGAAGTACGTCTCCCGGAGCACCGCCCGGTGGTCGGGGCTCAGCGTCGCCATGGCCTCGGCCACCTCCCATCCGAGCAGAATCCGGTCGTGGTCGTCCTCGGTCGCGCCGCCGCGCGCCGCCGCCAGGAACAGGCCCTCCTCGCCGACCTCCTGCGGCCGGGAGCGGCGGGCCCGGGCGTGGTCCACCACGATGTTGCGGGCGACCGTGCACAGCCAGGCCCGCGGCGAGCCGCGGTCCGGCTGGAAGGCCTCGGAGTGCTGCCAGGCCCGCAGGAATGTTTCCTGCACCACGTCCTCGGCCTGCCCGCGGTCGCCGTTGGTCAGTTTGAGGACGTACCCCAGCAGCGGACCTGCGTGGTCCGCGTAGAGGGACCTGAGGCGATCCGCCTCCGCGCTCGCGACGTCCACACCGGGGACACGCAAGGGCGGTGGATTCGGTTCAATGCTCCGCCACCACGCCACAACACCGCATGATGGCATCCCCGGCGGCCCGCCGACACCCGGCTGGCGAGAACGTCTCAGCCGGAGACGCCCGAGCCGGTGATCGTCACGTGATCCGCCTTGGCCGACACCCGCAACCCGTCGGACGAGGTGCGCAGGTCGTTCAGCTCCAGCGTCAAGTCCATCGGCAGCCGGCCGAGGGCGATCGGGAAGTCCAGCGAGCGCGGGATCTGGCCGGACACGCCCGGGACGGACGTCTCGACTTTCGCGGCGATGATCTTGAGCCTGTTGTCCGGGCCGAGTTCGAGCTTGCTCTGCAGCGTCACCTTCCCCAGGCCCGGGATCGGGCCGGTGACGCGGACGGTGTTGTCCGGGCCCTCGGACAGCGTGACGTCCAAGCCCTGCGTCGAGGCGGCGGCCTGCAGATCGGCCCAGCTGAAGAAGGCGGTGCCGGTCAGGTGCTCGACCTGGGCCTGCTTGAAGTTGTCGGTGGGCGTGACGCCGGTCAGGTCCACGTGCAGGTCGCTCACCCGCATCCCGTTGCGGACGACGCCGCGGGCGTCCATCGAGACCTTGTCCAGCTTCTGGGCGGCGAGCTGGGTCAGGAACGGAAAGCCGGCGATCGTCACCGAGGGTTTGGCCGCCAGGTCCTGGGAGGTCTGCACCCGCTTGGCGACCTGGCTCTCCGCGATCCCCACCGCGATCCGGTCCGCGGCCACGAACAGCCCCGCCAGCACGAGCAGCACGATCGCCAGCACCAGCGGCCACCTGCGCCGCCTGACCGGCGGCGGGGGTGGCGACGCCTGCCAGTTCAGCTGTCCGATCCCCTCCTCGTAAGTCATGGGACGAGGATAGCGGCGGCGTATGACGCAAGGGCGGCCGCGGTGGCGGGTAGCGCGACGACGGCCGCTCGGCTGGAGCCCAGTTCCGGATTGCGCGCGGCCCCCAGCGCCAGCACGCCGCCTATCGCCGCGCCGATCGCGACGGAGACCGTGTCCAGCCGGGCGGCCGGGACGAACATGCCGGTGAGGCCGGCGAACAGCAGCGCGGAGGCAGCGGCCGCGACCGCGCGTGCCGCACCCGGTTCGACACCCCGGCGGCGGGCGCGGAACACCGCGTCGGCGGCCACCAGGACGAAGCCCACGCCGAGTCCGCCGGCGATCGCGGTCGCGGCTTCGTCGGCGGCGAACTTGAAGGTGCCCGCTGTCGCGGCGAGAGCCGGGAGCGCGGTGAGTGCGGCGGTGCGGCGTGAGGCGTAACCGGCGAGGTCGAGAACGGCCCAGGCGACGACCACTTGGAGCGGCAGGACTACCGCCGCTATGGCCTTCACGGAGACGAAGGAGGCGATGACGAGTCCTGCGGTCGCCAACCCGATGAAGGGGAGGTGGGCGAGCAGCGGACGCGGCTCGCGGGCGCGGACCGTTTGGCGGGGCGCCGGCGCGTACGACGCTGGGGCGGGATCGGCTTCGTCGGAGGGAGAAGCTGTCCCAGAGCGGCGGCGAGGTTCGAAGCGCGGTTCGGCGTAGTCGTCGACGTATGTGTCGTCGGCGTAGGCGTTGTCGGCGTAGGGCTCGGCGTAGTCATCGACGTACGCGTCCCGGTAGCTGTTGGCATAACCGTCGGCGTACTCGTCAGCAGGGTTGTAGGAAGGATGGCCGTAATCCGGTGCGTACATCTCCTCAGGAGAGGGTTGGCCGCGACGCGATCCGTGCGGCTCCACATACGCCTCGGGCTCGACATACGGAGCGGCTTCGTAGTTGTACGTCTCATATGAGGGCGTTTCGTATGAAGGCGCCTCGTAGTACTCATAGCTCGAGTACTCCGCCGCGGGAGCCGGAACAGGGACGTCGAAGTACTCCTGGTACTCCGCCTGCTGCTGCTCATAGCCGTACTCGGGGTAGTAGCCGTAGCCGGGCTCCTCGGCCGGCGGCTCGGAAGCCGGCCGTCCGCGTCGCCGGCCCATGTACTCGCCCACGCGTGCAACGTACCAGTGCTGCGAACTCAGCCTCCGGCGAACGGCGGCAGGACTTCCACCACCGCACCGGGCGGCAGGCGGACGCCCGCCGGATCGCGCCGGCCCACGGCGGTGCCGTCGACCAGGAACGACGAACGGCGCAGCACCTCGTCCAGCCGCGTTCCGTGCCGGGCGACGGCAGCGGCCAGCACCGCGGACAACACCTCGCCGTCGTACGGCTCCTCGGCGGTCCCGGCGGCCGCCTTGGCCGCCGCCCAGTACCGGATCAATCCGCTCATCCCGCTACTCCTTACCCCAGCCGCGCCCACGGAGACGCCGGCCCGCGCCACATTCCGGTAACCGAGTACGCGCGCCGACCCCCTGCCGCGCGCAGGTCGACCACCGCTAGATCACCGACGGTAGATCTTCCGTGTGACAATCCGTGACAGCCGAAGGCGGATGCGATCAGTCCGCCATCTGAACGCAACGTTCTAGTGACGCACGACATATCCTCACCACGCCACGAATCGGTGAATATGTGGCACGGCCCGCAGGACCGCTGTCGATCAAAAACCGCCCTGTACACGGCGTTAAGCAGGGCTCCGCGGGCCGTGCGCGGCGCCGGTCCGCCACGCGGTCCCCGGGAGCTGCGACTTTGCCCAGGTAAAATACCTGTGAACTCCGGCACGGAAACCTCGGGGAAACGGCTCATGACCGCTATCCTTCCTGACAGAGGATCCGGGCGACGTCGCCCTACGGGTCCTCTGTGTGTTTCTGGCGGGCGTCGAATAAGAGAAGCGCCCCCGGACCGGCGAGGAGCGATCCGCGGATGTCCAACTTGCTGTTGCTGACCAACTCACTGACCCCCTCTTCCGAGGTGCTGCCAGCGCTCGGTCTGCTGTTGCACAACGTACGCGTGGCGCCGGCCGAGGCGTCCGCGCTGATCGACACGCCGCCCGCCGATGCCATCCTCGTGGATGCGCGCCGGGACCTGCCGCAGATGCGGTCCCTGTGCCGGCTGCTGCGCACCACCGGCGTGGACTGCCCGCTGCTGCTGATCACCACCGAGGGCGCGCTGGCCGCGGTCACGGCCGAGTGGGGCATCGACGACGTGCTGCTGGAGTCGGCCGGCCCGGCCGAGGTGGAGGCCCGGCTGCGGCTGGCCGCCGGCAAGCTGGCGGCCGGGGCCGTGGCCGACGACGTGCCGTTGGAGATCAAGAACGGCGATCTGTCGATCGACGAGGGCACCTACACCGCCCGGATCCGCAACCGCGTCCTGGACCTGACCTTCAAGGAATTCGAGCTCATCAAGTACCTCGCGCAGCACCCGGGCCGGGTCTTCACCCGCGCGCAGCTGCTGCAGGAGGTCTGGGGCTACGACTACTTCGGCGGCACCCGCACCGTGGACGTCCACGTGCGCCGGCTGCGCGCCAAGCTCGGCGTCGAGCACGAGGCGCTGATCGGCACCGTGCGCAACGTCGGCTACCGGTTCGTCACGCCGGACAAGCG
>JAEKKI010000261.1 GCA_019510485.1 Catenulisporales bacterium | reverse complement strand
AGGGCAGGTTCAGCTGTGGGGTGGTGCCGGGGGTTCGCGGTGCCTATGGAGTTCTAACCACTTGGGAGCGGATTCAGTCCTCTGATAATTCGCCGATTCAGGGACTGCTGGCCAGAGCCTGGATTTCCCCTACTCTCACTGGAGTGGGACTGGTCGGCGTAGTACCCGAGTAGCCGCCTGCGGCCAACGCCGTCGGTCCGGTAGTTGTCTTGCCGTCGAACACTGTGTATGCGATATGCCAACTGACCTGTGCTCGCACCTGGTAGATTCCAGCGCCGTTCGCCCTGGTCGTTCCACCCGACGTCGTGTAGCTGTAGTACGGAGAGCTGAAGGTGTTGACGCAGGCATTGACCAGGCCGCCGCCCGTCGGATCGAACGCGATGTCGTACGGAATTCCGTAGCCTTTGCCTGGAATTGGACTCGAAGTCCCGTTACCGCAGGAGAATGTGGGTCCCGTTTCGGAACCGGTGGTCCATACGACTTTGTCCAGCACCACGAAGTCGGTGATGACATGTCCGTTTGACGTCAGCGTCGTCTGGAGCGCCGGCGGCAGCCCTTCGATCCACAGCCACGTCGGCATCCCGACGACTTCGAGCACTGGCTTGCCGACGGCGGGATTCTTCTCGGGTGTCAAGCCGACGGTGAACTGCGGGGGTATCTCGTTGACGATGGTGGTGCCCAGGGCCGGCGGAGCGGAGTCGTCGGTCAGGCCTCCAGGCGGTGTGGTCGTCGTCACCGACGGCAGTGCCGTGACGCCGAAAATGGCCGCGTGCGCGGCGGCCGCGGGCGGGGTGTGCGGTAATCCGCCCGCCAGCGCCGCGGCGGCGGTGTCCTGATTCACCGGCAGAGCCGTCGGCTCCGTGCTAGCGTTTCGCGACGCGCAGCCGGAGCCGGCCAGCACCACGGCGAGCGCGGCAGCGGACAGCGCCGCCGGGCGCGGCGTGATGCCGCCGCCACGACGCTCCGTTGCGCTGCTGCGACGAGCGGTCATCGCCGGTGGTCCTCCGGATCGCGGTTGCTGCTGAGCTGGGAAAATCGCCTTCGTGACGCTAGGGAATCAGGTATAGGCGCAGCGTCGCGGTGTGTCAATATTCGTAACCGGACAACGTCTGACCGTATTCGCAGATGCCTTAGATCAGCAGCCTGCATGCCGGGGTCGACAACCCCTGAGCGGTGCGGTCGGTGCCGGGATTTCCCTTATAGGGACTCGGAAATCAGGTCTGCGTGTTCTGAATCACGGCCGTAAGCCAGCGACAGCGCCCAGGCCCGCTTGAGGAAGAGGTGCAGCCCCATCTCCCACGTGCAGCCCATCCCGCCGTGGACCTGGATCGCAGTCCTCGTATTCGTCACGGCCGCCTCGTCCGCGAGGATCTTCGCCGTCGACACCGCGGTCGCGGCGGCCGGCACATCGGCGTCGTCGAGCAGGACCGCGGCCGAGTGCACGGCGGCCCGGGCCAGCTCCGCGCGGGCGAACATGTCCGCGCACAGGTGCTTGACCGCCTGGAACGAGCCGATCGCGCGCCCGAACTGGCTGCGTTGTCCGGCATATGCGACGGCGCGCTCAGTCATCACGGCCGCGATCCCGACCTGGTAGGCCGCGGTCAACAAGGCCCCTTCGCGCAGCAGCAGGTCAGCCGTGGACGCGTCGCCGACGATCTCGCCGCGCAGCGGCTTCTGGGACAGGCGGTGCAGCGGCACGCACGGATCCACAGGGTGGGGAACG
Organism: Catenulisporales bacterium; assembly: GCA_019510485.1. Classification (GTDB taxonomy): domain Bacteria; phylum Actinomycetota; class Actinomycetes; order Streptomycetales; family Catenulisporaceae; genus Catenulispora. Next base: position 7,740 of record JAEKKI010000261.1, on the reverse strand, counting down.
GGATCGGCACGCAGCTCGATCGGCTCCACGCGGAGCACCCGGGTCCGGGCCTCGCCCTCGATGACCAGCAACGCGTCCAGCGCGTCGAGGTGCTCCAGGAAGTATGGCGGGCTATTTGTCAGATCGCTGAGTCCGACACGGTGCCGCCCGTCTACGTATTCGGGCAGCAGCGGCGCGGCGAGGGCCGTAGCGGTGTAGGGACCGGTCGCCAGAGAACGTCCCAGCTCCTCGAAGACGTGCACGGACTCCGCGTGCCCGAAGCCGAGACCGCCTTCGGACTCCGGCACCCGCAACCCGAACACCCCCAGGTCGGCCAGGTCCCGCCACAGCGCGACGTCCACGCCGCCGATGCCGGTCTCCGGCATCTCCTCGCCCGGCGTCCCCGGCGCGTGATGTTTGCCCAGCACGTCGCGCACCGCACCGGCCAGCGCCAGCTGATCCGCGGTCGGTCGGAAGTCCACTACCGCCCACCTCCCGGCACCGGCTCCTTGGGCAGGCCGAGGATCCGCTCGCCGATGATGTTCCGCTGGACCTGCGAGGTGCCCGCCGCGATCGTGTAGGCCAGGGACCTGAGACGCTCGTAGGCCGGCTCGCCGTCGTATGCGCCGTGCTCGTCGTCGAACGCCAGCGAAGCGCGTCCCCGCACGTCGGCGTGCAGATCGTCGAGGTGCTGCCGGGCCTCGGAGAACCTCAACTTGAAAACTGAGGAACCCGGTCCGGGGACGCCGCCGGGTGAGTGTTCGGCCTCTGAGACGTTCCGTTTCACCAGGGCCCACAGGGCATCGAATTCGGCGGCCAGGCGCGCGATCCGCCGCCGGGTCTCAGAGTCCTCCCACGTCGCGTTCTCCCGGGCCGAGGCGGCGATCTCGATCAGCCGCCGCCGGGCCCACACCACCTCGGAGACGAACCCCGTCCCGCGCTCGAAGGCGAACGTGACCATCGCGATCCGCCAGCCGTCGCCTTCGGCGCCGACCCGGTTGGCGACCGGGATCCGCACGTCCTCCAGGATCATCTCCGAGAACTCCGTCGAGCCGCCCGCCGTCATCAGCGGCCGCAGCGTGATGCCCGGGGAGCCCATCGGCATGATGAGCCACGTGATCCCCTGGTGCTTCGGCCCGTCCGCCGGACCGGTGCGCACCAGCAGCTCGCAGAAGTCTGCGACCTCCGCGTGCGACGTCCAGATCTTGCGTCCGTTGACGACGTAATGGTCGCCGTCACGCACGGCGCGCGTCCCCAGTGCCGCCAGATCGGAGCCGGCGTCGGGTTCGGAGAAGCCCTGACACCAGATCTCGTCACCGCGCAGGATCGCCGGGATATGCCGCTCGCGCTGCTCCGGCGAGGCTTCCGCGATCAGCGTCGGACCGGCGTGCAACAAGCCGACGAAGTTCACTCCGACATAAGGAGCGCCGGCGAGTTCGGACTCCTCCAGGAATATCAGATGCTCCGTCGGGGTCGCGCCGCGTCCGCCATACTCGGCGGGCCAGTTGAGCCCGGCGTAACCCGCCCGATGCAGCAGCGCCTGCCAATGCGAGTCGTACGCCCGCCGGGCCTGCCAGTCGTCCTGCGACGGCCGCGGGTCCAGCGTGGGAAGGACCTGCCGGAGCCAGGCCCGCAGGTCCTCGCGGAACCGCTGTTGGGCCGGTGTGTCGCGCAGCTGCAAGGCGGGCTCCTCCAGAATCTGACGGACCGTCAGGCGAGCGTATTGCGCCAGATCGCGGCCCACAAGACCCACTCCCCAACTGATGCCGCCTCAGCTACCGTGCCCGGCATGCCGGTGGATCTGAACGCGATGCTGGAACCGTCCCGCTGCGCCGTCGTCACCTCCGAGGTGCAGAACGGCGTCCTGGGACCGTCGGCCCTCTTCCCGGAACTGGCCGCCGTGGCGCGACCGCGCGTGCCGGCCATGGCGCGCGTGGTGGCGGCGGCCCGCGCGGCCGGCGTCCCGGTCGTCCACGCGACCGTGCACCGCCGGGCCGACCTGCGGGGCGCCAACACGAACGCCCGGCTGTTCGCGGCGGCGGTCCGGACGGCTGGGCGCGCGGGCTTCGAGGACCTGCTCCCCGGCTCGAAAGCGGCGGCGATCATCGACGAGATCGGCCTGGCGGACACCGATATCGAGCTGCCGCGCTACCACGGTCTGGGCCCGATGTACGACTCCGGCCTGGCCGCCGTGCTGCGCAACCTCGGTGTGCGGACGATCGTCCCGGTGGGCCTGTCGGTGAACGTCGCGGTCACCAACCTGGTGATGGACGCCGTCAACGCCGGCTTCGACGTGGTGCTGCCGCGCGACGCGGTGGCCGGCGTGCCGGCCGGCTACGCCGAATCAGTGATCGAACATACCCTGGCGGTGCTGGCCGCGCTGACGACCAGCACCGAACTGGCCCGTACCTGGGAGGCCCGGGGCGGTCAGGAGATTCAGCCGGAGAGCTGAGCCTCGCGCTGGCGCTTCGTGGAGTGCACCGGATCGGTGTCGAACCGCGGCAGCACGTACTTGCCGAAGGTCTCCACCGACTCGATCGCCGTCTCGATCGGGACCGAGGAGGACAGCATCCCGAAGACGAGCTGGTCGGCACCGATCGCCCGCACGGCCTCGACAGCCGCGCTGACCTCCTCCGGCGTGCCGATGCACATCTGCTTGGCCGCGATCAGGACGTCGAGCGTCGCGACGTCCATCTCCGGGATCCGGCCGCCGAGGTCGTTGACCCACTGCGGACGCGGGAACGTGTCGAGGTACTTCCACAACAGCGTCTGGTGGTAGCCCGAACCCATCGACGCGGCGACTTCGCGGGCCCGCTTGCCGTCCTCCAGGCACATGAACTGCGAGGTGATCATGACGTTGTCGTTGATGTAGCCGCCGACCGGGTTCTCGCAGCGCTCGATCTCCTCCTTGTACACCGCGATCAGCTTCGCGAGGTCGTCCATCGAAGCCTGCGCGAAACAGAGCACGCCGATACCCATCTCGGCCGCCTTCTTGAACGTCCCCGGCGAGCCGGCCGCGACCCACAGCGGCGGATGCGGGTCGGTCAGCGGCTTGGGCAGCACGTTCCGCGTGGGCATGGAGAAGAAGCGACCCTGGTGCGAGTACTCCGTCTCCTTCCACATGCGCACGATCTCCGGCAGGGTCTCGTCGACCATCTCCCGGGTGAGTTCGGGCTCCTCGATGCCGAAGCCCTGCTGCTCGGTGGTGGAGGAGCCGCGCCCGACGCCGAACTCGAACCGGCCGCCGGAGAGGTGGTCGAGCATGGCGACCTTCTCGGCGACCCGCGCCGGGTGGTTGACCGGCGGCGTGATGTTGAAGATGCCGGAGCCCAGGTGGATGCGCTCGGTGGCGGCCGCCAGATAGCCCAGGAACGCCTCGTTCGCCGACAGGTGGGAGTACTCGTCGAGGAAGTGGTGCTCGGTGGCCCAGGTGTATTTGAAGCCGGAGCGGTCGGCCGCCTTGACGAGTTCGATCTCGTCCCTCAGACGGGAGGCTTCGGTGATCCCCGGGTGGTCGCGCGGTACGTACAGACTGTTGAAGAGGCCGAACTCCACGGTGGGCTCCTACTCGTCGGCGTGGCGGCGTCTTCATCTGACGCACCGTCAGATATCGTACTGATCGGGTTTGCGGTCGCAAGGGGTACGGCCCTTCCCACTGGTGGCGACCCGGGGTAGAACTGACCGACCGTCAGATCGCGGGTGGAGGAGGGCGCCAGATGCTTGACGCACAGAGCGTGTGGGAGCTGATCGAGCGGCGCGCCGAGGCCGACCTAGGACGGGAGTTGCTGGTGGACTCCGGCGGGTCGCGGATGACCAACGGGGAGTTCCGGGACGCGGCCTTGCGGACGGCGGCCGGGCTGCACGGACTGGGGGTGCGGCAGGGGACTGTCGTGTCCTGGCAGCTACCGACCTGGAACGCCGGATACGTCCTGATGGCCGCGCTGTGCCGGCTCGGCGCCGTGCAGAACCCGATCATCCCGATCTACCGCGACCGGGAGGTGGGATTCATCGTCCGGCAGATCCGGCCGGAGATCGTGATCACGCCTACGGAGTTCGGCGGGTTCGACTTCGCCGCGATGGTCGCGCGGCTGACTGAGGAGATCGGGGCGACCGGAACCCGGCACGTGCCGGCCGACCGCACGCTGCCCGAGGGCGATCCCGCCGTGCTGCCGCCGTACCGAGCCCCGTCCGAGCGCGAGCTTCGGTGGTACTTCTACAGCTCGGGGACCACGGCCGATCCGAAGGGCGCACGGCATACGGACACTGCGATCCTGGCGGCGGCCCGGGGCATGCACGCCTGCCTGGAGCTGACGCCCGAGGACATCAACGGCATGGCGTTCCCGCTGACGCATATCGCGGGTCCGATCTGGCTGGCGGCGTCACTGATGGCGGGGATGTCGAATGTACTGCTGGACCGGTTCGATCCGGCGGCGGCGGTGGAGCTGTTCGGCCGGGAGAAGGTGACGCTCGGCGGCTCGGGCACGCCGTTCCACTTGGCGTATCTGAAGGCGCAGCGGGAGTTCGCGCTGACGCACCCGGGGGAGCGTGCGTTCCCGTCCTTCCGGCTGTGCAACGGCGGCGGGGCGCCCCGGCCGGCGACGCTGCACGCGCAGATCCGGGACGAGGTCGGCGGTCTGGGCGTGGTCGCCGGATGGGGGCTGACCGAGGCGCCGATCCTGACGATGTCGACGGTGCACGACCCGCAGACCGCCTTGGACGACTCGGAGGGCCGCCCGATGCCGGGAGTCCAGCTCCGCGTGGTCACGTTGGAGGGCAAGCTCGCGGATGCGGCCGAGGAAGGCGAACTACGAGCCAAAGCGCCGCAGATGATGTTGGGATATGTGGATCCGGCGCTGGACGCCGAGGCGTTCGACGCAGACGGCTACTTCCGCACCGGAGACCTGGGAACCGTGGACGCGGACGGCTTCGTGCGGATCACCGGCCGGCTGAAGGACATCATCATCCGCAAGGGCGAGAACATCTCCGCGAAGGAGATCGAGGATCAGCTGTTCACCCATCCGCGGGTGGCCGACGTCGCGGTGATCGGGCTGCCGGACGTCGAGCGCGGCGAGCGGGTGTGCGCGGTGGTGGTCGCAGCCGAGGGGGCCGCAGCACTCGGCTTCGTCGAGATGGTCGAGTTCCTCAAGGCCGCCGGATTGATGACCCAGAAGCTGCCCGAGCAGTTGGAAGTAGTGGAGACCCTGCCGCGCAATCCCACCGGGAAGGTGATCAAGCGGGATCTGGTGGCGCGGTTCAAGGACTGACATATGTGGTGGAGGCGGTACCGGCGGGGTGTACCGGTACCGCCACCTGGAGGTCGGACGTCTTTGTCCGTCCGCCTGCTTGTGTCTGCTTTCCGGTGCGTTCCGGCTATGCAGCAGCGGCTTTGAGAACCCGCTCCGCCTCGGCCACGACCTCACGCGCGTCCGGAACCGGGCGGGGCGCGGCCGGTCCGCGATACGTGCGCGCCGGGTCGCGTCCGGACAGCCGGTCGGCGAGGACGTCGGCCTGCTCCAGAGCCGTTTCGCTCTGTCCCGACAGCGAGCGGCGGTGTTCGGCGCAGGAGCCGAGGGCGTAGATGGCGGGGTCGGATACCGAGCGGAGGGTGTCGTCGACGACGATGCCCCGGGCCACGGCCAGACCGGCGGTCCAGGCCAGCGCGACGTTCGGCGCGGTGCCGCAGGTGAGGACCGCCAGATCCGCGGTGAGGCGATAGCCGTCGGCGAGCGTGACCGCGGCCAGCGCGCCGTTCGGGCCCTCCTCCAGGGTCCGCACCCGGCAGTCCTGGTAAGCGATCACGCCGGTACGCCGCAGGCTGAAGTAGGCGTCGGCCGGAGTTATCTCCGGCGTGGCCGGGGTCTGGTCGATGAGCTCGACGTGCAGCGGGCTGACTTGCGGGTCGCCCAGGTGCATGGCGCGCAGCGCCGCCGCCACGCGCAGCCCCGTGGCGCTGCCGCCGATGACCACGGCGCGGGTCGCGGTGGTGGCCGCCTCGGCCAGGGCCTGGAAGTCGGCGGGGGTGTGCGCCGGGTGGACGCCGGGCAGCAGCCCCTGGCCGTCGGAGGTGCGCAGGCCCCGGATCGGCGGCAGGACCGGGTTGGTGCCGGTGGCCAGGACCAGGACGTCGTAGGGCTGGATCCAGTGATCGGTGCCGTGCACCAGCCGGTGCATGCGGTCCACGGCGGTGGCGCGGACGTCGGCACGCAGGTGCAGGCGCGGATCCGTGAGCACGGGAAGGGCGGCCGCGGCGGGGCCCCGGCCGGCGGCCAGGGCGGCCGGCAGCGTGTCCCGGTCGTGGGCGGCGGCGCCCTCGCCGGCGTAGACGGTGATGTCCACATCGGCGTCGGTGGACAGCAGGCCGGTGACGAATCGGTGGGCGGCCAGGCCCCAGCCGACGACGACGATCTTCCTGGTCATCGCGGATCCCTTCGGTCGGTCGGCGACTCGGTGGTTCCACGATGGCCGACTCACGTTTCCCGTCCGCTTCCGGAGTGTTTCCGCCGATGTCCTCCCAGGCGCCCCATCCGAAGCCCCATCTGAAGCCCCGATCAGAGGCCATGGTGTCGAAAGCCGGACAGGTACTGGGACCAAGCATCTCGATCAGCGACAATGGCGGGCATGGCCGAGCAGAAGAAGCAGCAGTGGGTCCTCACCTTGTCGTGTCCGGACACCCCTGGCATCGTCCACGGCGTCGCCAACTACCTGCTGATGACCGGCTGCACCATCCTGGACAGCCAGCAGTACGGCGACCCGGACACCGGTCTGTTCTTCATGCGCGTCAGCTTCAGCCGGGTCCACGACGAGGTCACCCTGGAGCAGCTCAACAGCACCTTCCAAGCGGTCGGCGCGACGTTCCGCATGACCTGGCGCTTCCACGACGCCCACGAGCAGATGCCGGTCGTGCTGATGGTCAGCAAGTTCGGGCACTGCCTGAACGACCTGCTGTTCCGCGCCAGCACCGGCGCGCTGCCGGTCCGGGTGGCCGCCGTGGTCTCCAACCACCGCGACTTCGAGGAGCTGACCCGCTCCTACGGCGTGGACTTCGTCCATCTGCCGGTCGCCGCCGGTGACGCCGAAGGCAAGGCGAAGGCCGAGGCCGCGCTGCTGGACCTGGTCGAGACCCGCGGCGTGGAACTGGTGGTCCTGGCCCGCTACATGCAGGTGCTGTCCAACGACGTCTGCAAGGCCCTGGAGGGCCGGATGATCAACATCCACCACTCCTTCCTGCCGAGCTTCAAGGGCGCCAAGCCCTACCATCAGGCGCACGCCCGCGGCGTGAAGCTGATCGGCGCCACCGCGCACTACGTGACCGCGGATCTGGACGAGGGCCCGATCATCGAGCAGGAGGTGGCGCGGGTCGGCCACGCCGTGACGCCGGAGCAACTGGTCGCGGTCGGCCGGGACGTGGAGTGCCAGGTGTTGGCGCGTGCGGTGAAATGGCACGCGGAGCGGCGGGTGCTGATCAACGGGAATCGCACAGTCATCTTCGCCTGAGAGCTGCGTAGTCGGTCCTGAGGAGTGTTCGTACTCCTCAGGACCGACTACCTGTCAGCTGTGCGCGCCGCCCAGCGGAACTCCGGGCGGAGATGAATCACTGGACTTGGACCCGCTGGCGCTCTTATTCGTAGTGGTCCAGGACGGGGACCCGCTCGACGAACCGCCGGGCAGCGGCGAGCCGGACTCGCTGGGCGGCACCATCGCCTGGAGCCGCTTGGTGATGTCGGCCTGGTGCTGGTACTGCGTCGTCGCGAAGTCCCGCAG
>JAEKKI010000155.1 GCA_019510485.1 Catenulisporales bacterium | reverse complement strand
AGTTCGGCTCCGCGCTCGACGTCGGGACCGGCGGCGGGGTGCAGGCGCTGCACCTGTCGACGCACGTCAACCGGGTCGTCGGCACCGATCGCAATCCGCGGGCCCTGATGCTGGCCGAGCTCACGCAGCAGCTCTCCGGCGTGGAGCCCTTCGACCTGCGGGAGGGCTCGTTGTTCGAGCCGGTCGGGGGCGAGAAGTTCGACCTCATCATCTCCAACCCGCCCTTCGTCATCTCGCCGGACAACGCTACGCAGGGCGGTCGCTTCGTCTACCGCGACTCCGGCCTGTCCGCCGACGAGGTGTGCCGGCAGCTTGTGGCCGACGCGCACCGGCACCTGAACGAGAACGGCTGGTGTCAAGTCCTGGCCAACTGGCTGCACGTCGACGGCGTCGACTGGCGCGAGCGGGTCGCCGGCTGGGTGCGGGAGACCGGGTGCGACGCGTGGGTGGTGCAGCGGGAGGCGCAGGACCCGGCGGAGTATGTGGAGCTGTGGCTGCGTGACTCCGGGGAGTATGGCACGCCGGACTATCCGCGGCGCTATGACGCCTGGCTGGACTACTTCGAGCAGAACAAGGTCGACGCCATCGGGTTCGGCTGGATCACCCTGCACAACGCCGGATCCGACGAGCCCCTGATGCGGCTGGAGGAGATCTCGCATCCGGTGGAGCAGCCGCTCGGGCCGCACATCCCGAGCTGGTTCGCCCGGCACGACTTCCTGCGCGACACCGACGACGAGGCGCTGATGCACCGGCGCCTGGCCGTGGCCCCGGACGTGCGCTGGGAGCAGGTGGCGCGGCCGACCTACGAGGGCGGCAGCGGGTGGGGGAGCGACTCCTCGCGGATCAGCCAGCAGGAAGGTTTCATGCGCTCGGCCGACATCGACCCGATCGGCGCGGCCGTGGTGGGTGCGTCGGATGGGGAAACTCCCCTCGGGGAAATCCTGGACGCTGTGGGCGAACGCTACGGGATTGATTCGCGGAGCCTGCGAACCGGAGCGGTCGAAGCCGTCCGAGGGCTGGTCGAGGACGGGTACTTGTTCCCGGTCGCGTAGCGCGATGGCGGCCCTTCGCGGGCCCGCCATCAGCGCCGATGCTCGCCACAGCGGCCTCATACGGTCACTGCCGTCTCACGCTACGGCGATTTCCAGTTCCGTCCTATACGCCAGTTCGGGTTAACGTTCGGTTGTACGCCGACCATTCAAGACAACGAGTAGGACACAGTAGACAGCGCGGAGACGTACCGCTGAGGTACGGTCACTCTCCGTTGGTGTCGCGGAATCCCGACCACGTGTCATGCCGCGGCGTGCGGGGTACGCCCAAGCGCGTACCCCTTGGGGCTAGCAGCTGGAAGCAGAGGTAACGGTGGCAGGCAAGGGTTCAGCGGACGCGGGTGGCGCGACGCGCCGGCTGGTCATCGTCGAGTCGCCGGCCAAGGCGAAGACGATCAAGGGCTACCTCGGCCCGGGCTACACCGTCGAGGCCTCGGTCGGCCACATCCGCGACCTGCCCGCCGGTGCCGACGAGGTGCCGGAGAAGTACAAGGGCACGCCGATCGGCCGGCTCGGGGTGGACGTCGACGGCGAGTTCGAGCCGCTGTACCTGGTCAACGCCGACAAGCGCAAGCAGGTCGCCAAGCTCAAGGACCTGCTCAAGGACGCCGACGAACTCCTGCTGGCCACCGACGAGGACCGCGAGGGCGAGGCCATCGCCTGGCACCTGCAGGAGGTGCTCAAGCCCAAGGTCCCGGCCAAGCGCATGGTCTTCCACGAGATCACCCGCGAGGCGATCCAGGAGGCCGCCCGCAACACCCGCGAGATCAACCTGCAGCTGGTCGACGCCCAGGAGACCCGCCGCATCCTGGACCGGCTGTACGGCTACGAAGTCTCCCCGGTGCTGTGGAAGAAGGTCCGCACCGGCCTGTCCGCCGGCCGCGTGCAGTCCGTGGCCACCCGCATGGTGGTGGAGCGGGAGCGGGAGCGCATGGCGTTCACCGCCGCCGAGTACTGGGACCTGACCGGTGTCTTCGAGACGCTGAAGGCCGCCGGGCCCGACGACCCGCGCCGTATGACCGCGCGGCTGGCCGCCGTCGACGGCCGGCGGGTGGCGACCGGCCGCGACTTCGGCTCCGACGGGCGGCTCAAGGCCGGCAGCCAGAACGTCGCGCACCTCACCGAGGTCACCGCCAAGGCGCTGGCGACGGCGCTGCGGGACGCCGACTTCAGCGTGCGCGCCGTGGAGCGCAAGCCGTACCGGCGCTCGCCGTACGCGCCGTTCCGCACCACCACGCTCCAGCAGGAGGCCAGCCGCAAGCTCGGGATGGACTCCAAGCGCACCATGCGGGTCGCGCAGAGCCTGTACGAGAACGGCTACATCACCTATATGCGTACTGACAGCATCACGCTGTCGGACACCGCGCTGAACGCGGCGCGGACCCAGGTGCGCGAGCTGTACGGCGCCGACTACCTGCCGGACGTGCCGCGCCGCTACGACTCCAAGGTGAAGAACGCGCAGGAGGCGCACGAGGCCATCCGGCCCTCCGGCGACACGTTCCGCACGCCGGCGCAGACCGGGCTGAAGGGCGACGAGTTCCGGCTCTACGAGCTGATCTGGATGCGGACCGTCGCCTCGCAGATGAAGGACGCCACCGGGCACACCGTGACCGTGAAGTCCGGCGGCGCCGCCTCCGACGGCCGGGACGTGGAGTTCTCCGCCAGCGGCCGCATCATCTCCTTCCACGGCTTCCTGAAGGCGTACGTGGAGGGCACCGACGACCCGGACGCCGCGCTCGACGACTCCGAGCAGCGGCTGCCCGCGGTGGCCGAGGGCGATGCGCTGAGCACCACGAAGGTGACCGCGGACGGGCACTCGACCAAGCCGCCGGCGCGCTTCACCGAGGCGTCGCTGATCAAGGAGATGGAAGAGCGCGAGATCGGCCGGCCGTCGACGTACTCGACGATCCTCGGCACGATCCTGGACCGCGGGTACGTGTTCAAGAAGGGGACGGCGCTGGTGCCGTCGTACACCGCCTTCGCCGTCGTCGGGCTGATGGAGCAGCACTTCGGCGAGCTGGTGAACTACGAGTTCACCGCGCGGATGGAGGACGACCTGGACCGGATCGCGCGCGGCGAGGCGCAGCGCGTGCCGTGGCTGCGGCGGTTCTACTTCGGCCCGACCGAGGACGAACGCGAGGCCTCCGGCGACCGCGGCGCGGTGGCCGACCACCTCGGCGGCCTCAAGGACCTGGTGACGGACCTGGGCAACATCGACGCCCGGGAGGTGAACACGTTCCCGGTCGGCGACGGCATCATGCTGCGCGTCGGCCGCTTCGGCCCGTACATCGTGCGCGATCTGGAGGACGGCACGCAGCAGCGCGCGAACGTGCCGGACGACCTGCCGCCGGACGAGCTGACCGTCGCCTTCGCCGAGGAGCTGTTCCAGCAGCCCAGCGGCGACCGCGAGTTGGGGAAGGATCCGTCGACGGGGTACCAGATCGTGGCCAAGGGCGGCCGTTACGGGCCGTACGTCACGGAGATCCTGCCCGAGGGCACGCCGACTCGCGGGAAGAACGCGGTGAAGCCGCGCACCGGCTCGCTGTTCAAGACCATGACGCTGGACACGGTGACGCTGGAGGAGGCGCTGCAGCTGCTGTCCCTGCCGCGGGTGGTGGGCAACGACCCGGAGACCGGCGAGGAGATCACGGTGCAGAACGGGCGCTACGGGCCGTACCTGAAGAAGGGTTCGGACTCGCGCTCGATCACCTCCGAGGAGCAGATCTTCACGATCACGCTCGACGAGGCGCTGGAGATCTACAAGCAGCCGAAGCCGCGCGGCCGGGCGGCCGCCAAGCCGCCGCTGCGCGAGATCGGGCCGGATCCGGTGTCGGGGAAGCCGGTGGTGATCAAGTCCGGGTTCTACGGCGAGTACCTGACCGACGGCGAGACCAACGTGACCATTCCCAAGAGCGAGACGGTCGAGGGGATCACGCCGGCGAAGGCGTTCGAGCTGCTGGCGGAGAAGCGGGCGAAGGGGCCGGCGAAGAAGGGGGCCGCCAAGAAGACGGCGGCTAAGAAGACCGCGGCCAAGAAGACGGCGAGTTCGGGGACGAAGACGGCGGCGAAGAAGACTGCGGCTAAGAAGAAGGCTAGTTCGGGGGCGAAGTAGGCTGCGTCACCTTTTCGCGAACCGCTGACTCGCCACTCCCGCCTGATCAGCCGCTACCACCCCCGCGAAACCGTCATAATGACGCGCATGAGTTCGAGCGTGCGCGGGGCGCACGGGATCCGGGTCCGGGAAGCGACGGCCGAGGACGCGGCGGCGATCGGGCGGGTGCGGCATGCTTCGTGGCGAGTGGCCTATTCGGGGTTGATGCCGGCGGACTATCTGGCCGGCTTGTCGGTGGACGGGTTCGAGCTCAGTGCGCGGCGGATGCTCGCCGACCGGGTGTCGACGGGGATGTCGGTGTTCGTGGCCGAGGTCGGCGGGGTGGTGGCGGGGTTCGCGTCGGTGGGGCCGAGCCGGGACGCCGAGGAGGCGCGGCGCGGCGGGGTGGGGGAGTTGTACGCCATATACCTGGACCCGGCGATCTGGCGGCTGGGGATCGGGCGGCGGTTGCAGGAGGTGGCGTTGCAGCGGTTGCGCGATGAGGGTTACCGCGAGGCGACGCTGTGGGTGCTGGCGACCAACACCGCGTCGCGGGCCTTCTATGAGCACACCGGCTGGCAGCACGACGGTGGTGTCTCCGGGTTCGAGGCCGGGGCCGAGGTGCTGGACGAGACGCGATACCGCAGGGCGCTGTAACCCGTTCGGAGGCACGCGGTAGCCGTCTGAGCACGGGTCTTGTGATGCGTCCATTTTGAAATGAAAGATGACGTGTTGTCTGGGGTAGCTCACCCCATAGTCGCGATAGTCATTGATCTTTCGGGCGGCGCGGAAGGAGACCGGCATGCGGGTACGCGGGCACGGCCGGCGCGTGACGCTCGGGACGGCGACCGCCACGGCGGCCGTGGTGGCGGCGGCGCTGCTGGGGGTCGCGGCGCACGCGGACCCGGGCGGGTCAGGCGGCGTCACCATCCCCGGCCAGGGTGACATCGACCGCGCCAAGGCCACCGTTCGCGACCGGCAGGTCGCCGCCGACCAGCTCCAAGCCTCCCTCGCCGCCGCCGATCGCCGGCTCCACGACCTGGAGGCGTCGGCCGGCCTGGCCGCCGAGGCCTACGACACCGCCGTCGCCCAGGCCGCGGCGGCGACCCGGGCCGCGGCCGAGGCCCAGACCCGAGCCACCGCCGCGCTCGACGTGCAGCACCAGGCCGAGCGCCGCCTCGGGGCGTTCGCCGCCGACAGCTACCGCCAAGGTGGGGACATGGCGCAGGTGCTGGCCCTGCTGCACGCCAACTCACTTCACGACTTCGCCACCCGCCAGCAGGCGCTGGCCAACTACGAGGCCGCCGGAACGCAGGCGGTGAAGGACACACGACAGGCGACCCACGATGCGGCGGCGGCCCGTCAGAAGGCTGAGCAGGCCGCGCGGGACCAGCAGGCGGCCGAGGCCCAAGCGCGGGCGGCGCGCGACCGTGCGCAGGCGGCAGCGGACTCGGAGCAGGCGGCGGTGGCGGGGATCAAGGCACAGCAGGACACGCTGCTGCGGCAGCTCGCGGCGGCGCATGGCGTCGAGCTGGGGCTGGAACGGCAGCGGCAGGCCGGGCTGGCGGAGCTCGCGGCCCGGCAGGAGGCGGCGCGGCGAGCGGCTGCCGGAGCTGCCCGCGTATCCGGCGTACCCGGCTACGCGCCCGGCCCGGCACCGGCGGGCTCGGCTCACACCCTGGGCGCACCGCCGAACGCCGCCGGCGCGGTCGGCACGATGCTGAACTACATCTACGCCCAGCTCGGCAAGCCCTACGTCTGGGGCGGCGCTGGCCCGGACGTCTTCGACTGCTCGGGCCTGGCGATGCGCGGCCTGGAGGCGGCAGGCTGGTCCTTCCCGCACCCCGCGCAATGGCAGTACCTCGCGATGCACCCGCTCGCCTACAACCAGCTCCGCCCCGGCGACCTGGTGTTCTGGGCCGCGAACGACGCCAATCCGCACACCATCTACCACGAGGCGATCTACATCGGGAACGACCGGATCATCCAGGCGCCGCGGCCCGGCGGGGTGGTGGAGATCCAGTCGTTGTGGGTGAACGGGACGCCGAGTTTTTACGGGCAGCCTTGATCGGCGGTGATGCGAAGGTTCACGATCGGGTTCGACGACGCCGCCTGCCGCCGGCCTCGAAGTCCATGTCAACCGGCTGACTGCCCACCGCATCCGCACCCGGCCAGCACCGTCGCGATCCGGTCCAGCGCCGCACGCGCGGCGGTGAGGTCCGGCACTTGGTCGGCCATCAGCGCGAACACCAGCAGCTGCCCATCGCTGTCACGCACCAGGCCGGCGAGGGTCGCCACGCCGTTGAGCGAGCCGGTCTTCGCGCGGACCAGTCCCGCGCCGGGAGCGGACTGCGGCGATGTGAAGCGATCGTTCTCGGCCAGCGTGCCGGTGAACCCGGCGACGGGCAGGCCGGTCAAAGCCGCGCGCAGGTCCGGATGGTTGTCGGCGGCGGCCGATGACAGGACTCTGACCAGGAACGCCGGAGTGATGTGGTCGTTGCGGGACAGGCCGCTGCCGTCGAGGACGGACAGGCCGGTCAGGTCCACGCCGAGCCGGGTCAGCACCTCGCGGACCGCCGACACGCCGCCGTCGAACGTCGCGGGTTTGCCGTCGGCCAGCGCGACTTGGCGGAGCAGGGCCTCGGCGAGGTTGTTGTCGGAGACCGTGAGCATGTGCTCGACCAGATCGGCCAGGCGGGGCGAGGAGACGCTCGCCAGTTCGTCGCGGCTGCCGGCGCCCGCGCTCGATGCCGGGGCGGGCCGGCCCGTGACCCGCACGCCGTGCGCCGTCAGCCGGCTCGCGAACGCCGTCGCGGCCACCGCCGCCGGATCCATGACCCGCGGGCTCAGGTCGTCGGCGGGCTTCGCGCGGCCCTCGTCGGTCATCAGGGCGGCCACCGGGGCGATGTTGCCGTCGGTGTAGCCGGGCCACCAGGTCGGATGCAGGGTGGGACCGGCGAAAATCGTCGCGTCGTAGCCGAGTGTGACTGAATTCACGCCCTTGGCGCGTAGGGCGTTCGCGGTGGCGGCGGCCAGATCGTCGAGGGCGGCCGGGCGCCAGGCCGCGGCGGCGGGCGGACCCTGGGTCGACAGTGTCGGGTCACCCCCGCCGACCAGGACGATCGTCGGTGCGGAGGGCAGCGTGGGACCGTTCGCCGGTATCTGCACGACCCGCGTGGTCAACTGCTTGTCCGGCCCGAGCGAGGCCAGCGCGGCCACCGCCGTCACCACTTTGTTCGTGGACGCCGGGGCGAAGCCGTCGGCGGCGTGATCATCGAACAAGAGCGCTGACGAGGCCGGATCGGCCACCGCCACGCCGACATGACCGCCGAGGCCCGGCGCCAGCGTCAGCGGACCCAGGACACCGGCCAACTCCGCCGTCGTCAGCCCCGCGCCAG
Organism: Catenulisporales bacterium; assembly: GCA_019510485.1. GTDB lineage: Bacteria > Actinomycetota > Actinomycetes > Streptomycetales > Catenulisporaceae > Catenulispora. The sequence goes on along the minus strand of JAEKKI010000155.1, from coordinate 36,290 downwards.
ACTTTTGACCTGCGAGAACCGGCAGCAGTGCGACCGAGGCCGGGGTGTGCGAGGGTCCGGTGGAGCGCGGCGACGGCGCCGGCGAGGAGGGCGGCATCGGGTGATCGCCGGCCTGCGCGATCGGGCCGGCGCCGGCGCGGGCGGGCCCGCGCTGCTCGCTCACCCGCCGGCCGCCCGACCACGGCCCGGCGGCCCAGACACAAGCTCCTGCCAGTACGATCCCGAGCGCGGCTGACACAATGGCGGTCGGCAGCGTTCCCGGCACTTGTCTTGCCAATCAGGTCACTCCTTGATCTTGCGAACACTGTCGCCACCGCCTGTCTGGGCGACACTAGTAGCAGCACCTGAAAGCGCGGAAACGAGGAAAGACCATGGAGTTTGACGTTCTCATCGAGATCCCCAAGGGCCAGCGCAACAAGTACGAGGTCGATCACAAGACCGGGCGCATAAGGCTGGACCGGATGCTCTTCACCTCGATGGTCTACCCCACCGACTACGGCTTCATCGAAGACACGCTGTCGCTGGACGGGGACCCGCTGGACGCCATGGTCCTGCTGGACGAGCCGACCTTCCCCGGCTGCCTGATCCGCTGCCGCGCCATCGGCATGCTGAACATGGCCGACGAGGCCGGCGGCGACGACAAGATCCTGTGCGTGCCGGCCACCGACCCGCGCTTCGAGCACCTGCGCGACTACCACCACATCTCGGAGTTCGAGCGCCAGGAGATCCAGCACTTCTTCACCTCGTACAAGGACCTGGAGCCGGGCAAGGAGGTCCACCACGCCGAGTGGCAGAACCGGTCCCAGGCCGAGATCGAGATCGTGCGCTCCTTCAAGCGGTTCGAGGCGCTGCCGGAGGAGGAGAAGGTGCACCACCTGTAGGGCCGGCTTGTGACATCAGGTGCGAACGTCGAAGCCCCGGCGGGGAAAACCCGCCAGGGGCTTCGTGCTCAGGCCGCCGCTTCGGCAGGCTGATCGACGCCCAGAGCGCACTGCTCCCATTACCTCTTCAGCACTCCTGGGTACCCCTCGGTGACCGGCTGATCTAGGTTTCCCCGCCAGCGCCACGTAGCCTGAGAGCCATGACGGCGAGAGCGCAGCTGGTCGACTGGCAACTGGCGGTGGCGACGGCCGAGCGGCTGGTGCGCCCCGGCCCGCTGGTGTCCCAAACCGAGGCCGCCCAGGCCGTGGCGGAGTTGCGGCGGTACGCCGGGGAGGCGCGGGAGCACGTCGCGGAGTTCACCGGGCTGGCGAACCAGGGCAGCATCCTGACAGAGCCGCAGGTCCTCGTCATCGACCGGCCGGGGTGGATCCGGGCCAACGCCGAGGGCTTCCGCATCGTCACCGAGCCGCTGGCGCGCAAGCTCAACGAGAAGCGCGAGGGCGTGCCGCCCAGCGGCCTGGCCGCCTTCGGCCCCAAGGCCACCGCGCTGGAGCTCGGCACGCTGCTGGCCTACCTGTCGCACCGCATCCTGGGCCAGTACGAGATCTTCCAGGAGCCCGGCCGGCTGCTGCTGGTGGCCCCGAACATCGTCAGCGTCGAGCGGGAGTTGCAGGTCAAGCCGGACGACTTCCGGCTGTGGGTCTGCCTGCACGAGGAGACGCATCGCACGCAGTTCGCCGCCGTGCCGTGGCTGCGCGCGCACATCCTCGGCGAGATCGAGGCCTTCATCGCCGGTATGGACACCGACCCCGGGGCGCTGGCCAAGCGGCTGCGCGAGGCCGGGCAGAAGCGGCGCGAGACCGGCGAGAAGCGGCCGCTGACCGAGCTGGTGCAGACCCCGCAGCAGCTGGCCGTGCTGGACCGGATGGTCGCGGTGATGTCGCTGCTGGAGGGGCACGCCGACTTCGTGATGGACGGCGTCGGGCCGCGGGTGGTGCCCACCGTGGCCGATATCCGGCGCAAGTTCGGGCAGCGGCGGGCCAAGGGCGCCAGCCGGGTCGACGCGATCGTGCGGCGGGTGATCGGGATGGACGCCAAGATCCGGCAGTACCGGGACGGCGCGCGGTTCGTGCGCGCGGTGGTCGAGCAGGCCGGGATGACCGGTTTCAACAGGGTGTGGACTTCGCCGAACACGCTGCCGACGCGTTCGGAGATCGCCGAGCCGGACGCGTGGCTGACGCGCGTGCGACCGTAGCCGTGGAGAACGCGGAGGACGCGGAGAATGCGGAGACGCGGAGAACACCGAGCACACGGAGCACCCTGAGAACGCGGAAAACGCTTTGAAAACGCGAAAATCCACGCACCGGACCTGCACCGCGAAGCCGTAAGAGTGGTCCTGTGGAGTGTCGCCGCGACTTGAGCCAGACCGCGTCGTTGCTCAGGGAAAGATGCGTCGCATCGCACGAAGGAGTTACCACCATGGGTCCAGTCCCCGCCGTCGCCGCGATACGCCTGGCCGTCCGCAAAGCTCTCGCCGGCCGGGCCCCCGGGGCCCTGGTCCTCGTCGCCTGCTCCGGCGGCGCCGACTCCATCGCCCTGGCCTGCGCGACCGCCTTCGTCGCCCCTCGCCTCTCGCTGCGCTTCGGCGGCCTGACCGTCGACCACAACCTGCAGGACGGCTCGGCCGCCCAGGCCGAGCGGGTCGTGCGCTTCTTAGCCGGGCTCGGCTTCGACCCGGTGGAGAGCCTGTCAGTGCACGTCGACGGCCGCGGCGGGCCCGAGGCCGCGGCCCGCGTCGCCCGCTACGGCGCGCTGGACGCCGCCGCCGAGCGCCTCGGCGCCGCCGCCGTCCTGCTCGGCCACACCCGCGACGACCAGGCCGAGACCGTGCTGCTGGGCCTGGCCCGCGGCTCCGGCGCGCGCAGCCTGGCCGGGATGCCGGCCCGCAGCGGCCGCTATCTGCGCCCCTTCCTGGACCTGCCGCGTGCGACCACCGTCGCGGCCGCGGAAGCCGAGGGCTTCGAACCCTGGGATGACCCGCACAACGCCGACCCGGCTTACACCCGCTCCCGGGTCCGGCACGCCGCGATCCCGGCGCTGTCCTCCGCCCTCGGGCCGGGGATACCGGAAGCGCTGGCCCGGACCGCCAAGATGCTGCGCGAGGACACCGAGGCGCTGGACGCGTGGGCCGCGCGGGAGTTCGAGCGGTTGCTGGAACCCTTCGGCGATTGTGATCTGTCCCACTATCTCGACGTCGCCGAGCTGTCCGCGCTGCCCACCGCCGTGCGCCGCCGGGTGCTGCGGCTGGCCGCGCTGCGGGCCGGCTGCCCCGGCTCCGACCTGGCCGCCGTCCACATCGAGGAGCTCGACCGGCTGCTCACCGACTGGCGCGGCCAGGGTCCGTTGCACCTGCCCAGCGCCGTCGCCGTCGCCCGCCGGTATGGAAAGCTGGCTTTCGACAGATCCGGTGCGCTGCGCCGACCAGGCGCGGACCGGAGCGATGCCGGCCAGGAGGCGGACGACCCCGCCCCGGCCGGTTTACTGATGCCGGCATAGCGACGCGACGAGGATCCCAGCGTGGACGACAAGGACATGGGCCCGGACCTGGAGAAGGTCCTCATCTCGGCCGACGAGATCAAGGCCAAGATCGCCGCGCTGGCCCGCGCGATCGAGGCCGACTACGACGGCAAGGAAGTCCTGCTGGTCGGCGTCCTGAACGGGGCGCTGATCGTGATGGCCGACCTGATCCGCGAGCTGCACATCGACTCCGAGGTGGACTGGATGGCGATCTCCTCCTACGGCGCCGGCACCAAGTCCTCCGGCGTGGTGCGGATCCTGAAGGACCTCGGCGCCGACATCCAGGACCGGCACGTGCTGGTCGTGGAGGACATCATCGACTCCGGTCTGACCCTGTCCTGGCTGCTGTCCAACCTGCGCTCCCGGCGCCCGGCCTCGCTGGAGGTGGTGACGCTGCTGCGCAAGCCGGACGCCGCCAAGGTCGAGATCGACGTGCGCTACGTGGGCTTCGACATCCCCAACGAGTTCGTCGTCGGCTACGGTCTGGACTACGCCCAGCGGTTCCGTGGCCTGCCCTTCATCGGCACGCTCGCGCCTCACGTATACAGTTCGTAGGCGGAATGACACTCCGGTTATCCACGTTGGGACCACTGTGGGTTCACAATGACCGTCGCGCGGGAACGCAGTGACCGCGTACGGTCGTTAGGCAACAAGAAGCACCCACTCCCCCCGCCGTGAACCGCTAGTACGAGTCGTAGAGGATCGATGGACGTCAAGCGTTACTTCCGAGGCCCGGTGATCTGGGTCGTCCTGGCCGTCGTCGCGGTCCTCGCGGTCATGCAGCTGGTCTCCTCCGCAGGCGGCCCGAAGACCGTGGACACCTCCGTGGTCCTGGACGCCATCCACAAGAACCAGGTCGTCTCGGCCAAGGTCGTGGGCGGCTCCGGCTCATCGGTCGAGGTCAAGGTCGACCCGAACGGCAGCGTGGCGCAGGACCAGGGCAGCGACAACCTCAAGGCCACCTACCTGAACGACCAGCAGGGCTTCGCCATCACGACGGCGCTGGACGCCGAGAAGGCGGGCGGCGGGCTGAGCAAGGGCTACAACGTCTCGCTGGCCAAGACCAACGCCTTCGTCGGCATCCTGATCACGCTGCTGCCGTTCGTGCTGATCGCCCTGGTCTTCCTGTTCCTGATGAACCAGATGCAGGGCGGCGGCTCCCGGGTGATGAACTTCGGGAAGTCCAAGGCCAAGCTGGTGAGCAAGGACACACCGAAGACCACCTTCGCCGACGTGGCCGGTGTGGACGAGGCCGTGGAGGAGCTCCAGGAGGTCAAGGAGTTCCTGGAGGCCCCGGCCAAGTTCCAGGCCATCGGCGCCAAGATCCCCAAGGGCGTGCTGCTGTACGGCCCGCCCGGAACCGGCAAGACGCTGCTGGCGCGCGCCGTGGCCGGCGAGGCCGGGGTGCCGTTCTTCTCGATCTCCGGCTCGGACTTCGTGGAGATGTTCGTCGGCGTCGGCGCCTCGCGCGTGCGCGACCTGTTCGAGCAGGCCAAGGCCAACGCCCCGGCGATCGTGTTCGTCGACGAGATCGACGCCGTCGGCCGGCACCGCGGCGCCGGGCTCGGCGGCGGCCACGACGAGCGCGAGCAGACGCTGAACCAGCTGCTGGTCGAGATGGACGGCTTCGACGTCAAGGGCGGCGTGATCCTGATCGCCGCGACCAACCGCCCGGACATCCTGGACCCGGCGCTGCTGCGCCCGGGCCGCTTCGACCGGCAGATCGCGGTCGAGGCCCCGGACCTGAACGGCCGCAAGCACATCCTGCAGGTGCACGCCAAGGGCAAGCCGCTCACCCCCGAGGTGGACCTGGACTCCCTGGCCAAGCGCACCCCCGGCTTCACCGGCGCCGACCTGGCCAACGTGCTCAACGAGGCAGCGCTGCTGACCGCGCGCGCCGACAAGAAGCTCATCGACAACAACGCGCTGGACGAGGCCGTGGACCGGGTGGTCGCCGGCCCGCAGAAGCGCACCCGCCTGATGAGCGACAAGGAGAAGAAGGTCACCGCGTACCACGAGGGCGGCCACGCCCTGGTGGCGCACGCGATGCCGAACCTGGACCCGGTGCACAAGGTGACGATCCTGTCCCGCGGCCGCGCCCTCGGCTACACGATGGTGCTGCCGGAGGAGGACAAGTACTCCACCACGCGCAACGAGATGCTGGACAACCTCGCCTACGCGATGGGCGGGCGCACCGCCGAGGAGCTGGTCTTCCACGACCCGACCACCGGCGCGTCCAACGACATCGAGAAGGCGACCAACATCGCCCGCTCGATGGTCACCCAGTACGGCATGACCGAGCGCCTGGGCCCGATCAAGTTCGGCAAGGACTCCGGCGAGGTCTTCCTCGGCCGCGACATGGGCCACCAGCGCGACTACTCCGAGGAGATCGCCTCGATCGTCGACGAGGAGGTCAAGCGGCTCATCGAGAGCGCGCACGACGAGGCCTGGGAGATCCTGGTCGAGTACCGCGACGTGCTGGACCAGCTGGTCCTGGAGCTCCTGGAGAAGGAGACGCTGAACAAGGAGGAGATCGCCCGGGTCTTCGCCCCGGTGCACAAGCGCCCGCAGCGCCCGGCCTGGATCGGCTCGCCGCGGCGCACCGTGCAGACCCGCCCGCCGGTGCAGACCCCGCGCGAGCTGGAGGCGGCCCGCGCCGTGGCCAACGGTGCGGTGACCGACGCGATCATCGGCCGGACGGACACGGTGCCGGACCAGTGAGCGGAAGCGATACCGAGAACCATCGGGAAGGTGCCGTTCCCCCGGCTTCCAGCCAGGGGGGCGGCATCTCCCGCGTGAGCCTGGCCGGGCAGCCGGAGCTGGCTTCCCCGGACCTGGGGCGCGCGGTGGCGGCTTATGACGCCGAGCGGGCCGAGCGGGCGGTGCGCGAGCTGCTGATCGCGGTGGGGGAGAATCCGGATCGGGACGGGCTCAAGGAGACACCGGCGCGGGTGGCGCGCGCGTACCGTGAAATGTTCGCCGGACTGCATCAGGCCCCGGAGGAAGTCCTGACGACGACGTTCGACCTCGGCCACGACGAGATGGTCCTGGTCAGGGACATCGAACTGTTTTCGACCTGTGAGCATCACCTGGTCCCGTTCCACGGAGTAGCCCACGTGGGGTACATTCCCTCGGTGGACGGACGCATCACCGGTCTGTCCAAGCTCGCCCGCCTCGTCGACGTCTACGCCAAGCGCCCGCAGGTGCAGGAGCGCCTGACCACCCAGATCGCCGACGCGCTGGTGCGCATACTTCAGCCGCGCGGGGTGATCGTCGTTGTGGAGTGCGAACACTTGTGCATGTCGATGCGAGGTATCCGGAAGCCGGGCGCGAAGACCGTGACGTCGGCGGTTCGCGGACAACTGCTCGCACCGGCCAGCCGCGCCGAGGCGATGAGCCTGATCCTGGGCCGGTGAACGGAACCGGAATCCCCGGTCCGCGCGTCAACCTCTCCGTGACGGGTAACTTGCCGGTAACGAGCGCGCCAGCCGGCCACCCCGACAGTGAATCGCCGAAGGATGCCCCGACCGGGGCCGCCGCGCGCGACAATCGGGTGCGATCTACCACGCCCCCGGACGACAACCCGCGGGGTGCCCTCGAACGTCCCTCCAACATGACTCGGGCCCAAGCGATGACCTCCAAGACCGCGCCGTCCAGACCCGACGCGCCGGTGGCGCAGCCGCGCCAGCGCCGGACGTGGGTGCCCAGACTCGTGGCGTTCATCACCTATCTGGCCGGCTTCAGCAACATCGCCTCGGCCATCTCGCCGGGCTTCGCGCGTTCGCGGCTGCACACGCTGAGCCTGAAGGTGCCCACCGAGGTCCAGAACGTGGCCGCCGCCGCGACCCTGATCTCCGGGGTCATGCTCGTGCTGATCGCGCACGCCCTCAAGCGGCGCAAGCGGCGGGCCTGGTGGGTGGCGGTCGTTCTGCTGGTCACAGTGGTGATCTTCCACATGGTGCGCTCGTTCCGCGCCTCGGACCTCGACGCGCCGATCCACTTCCTCGGCGTGCAGGTCGTGCTGACGCTGCTGCTGCTGATCCTGCTGGTGGTCTACCGCGAGGAGTTCTACGCCCTCGGCGACCCCTACACCCGCTGGCGGGCGCTGCGCGCCTTCCTGCTGCTGGCCGGCTTCTCCTTCGCCTCCGGCATGGCTCTGATGTACTGGCAGAGCAAGCACATCGAGAGCGACCCGAGCGCCTGGGAGCGGCTGCAGCACGTGGCCCTGGGCCTGGTCGGCATCGACGGGCCGGTGCGCTTCAAGCACGGCTCCACCGACGATCTCGTGGCGGTGCTGCTGGGCGGCCTGGGTCTGCTGACCGCGCTGACCGTGGCCTACCTGGTGCTGCGCCCGGCCGAGCCGATCGCCCGGCAGTCCGCCGACGAGGAGGCCCGGCTGCGCGAGCTGATCGCCAAGCAGGGCCGGCGGGACTCGCTGGCGTACTTCGCCACCCACCGCGACAAGTCGGTGATCTGGTCGCCGTCCGGCAAGGCCGCGATCACCTACCGGGTGGTCTCCGGCGTGATGCTGGCCTCCGGCGACCCGATCGGCGATCCCGAGGCCTGGCCCGGCGCGATCAAGGTGTTCGCGGAGGAGGCGGACCGGCACGCCTGGGTGGTCGCGGTGGTCGGCTGCTCGGAGACCGGCGGCGAGGTCTGGTGCCGCGAGGCCGACCTGGACGCGCTGGAGCTGGGCGACGAGGCGATCTGCCACATCGACAAGTTCTCGCTGGAGGGCCGCGCGATGCGCAACGTGCGGCAGATGGTGAACCGGGTCGAGCGTCAGGGCTATGAGTGCCAGGTGCGCCGCCTGAAGGACATCCCGCGCGAGGAGGTCGAGCGGATCAAGGCCGGGATCCAGGCCTGGCGCGGCGCCAGCGAGCGCGGCTGCTTCTCGATGGCGCTGGGCCCGGACCGGTTCGGCGATCCGGCCGACGGCGAGTGCGTGGTGGCCACGGCGGTCAAGGACGGCGAGGTCCGGGCCCTGATCAACTTCGTGCCCTGGGGCCCGGACGGCATGAGCCTGGACCTGATGGTGCGCGACCGCGAGGCCGAGCCGGGGCTGAACGAACTGCTGATCGTCAAGGCCATCCAGGCCTGCAAGGGCCTGGGGATCGTGCGGGCCTCGCTGAACTTCGCGGTGTTCCGCTCGGCACTGGAGCGCGGTGAGAAGCTCGGCGCCGGCCCCATCACCCGCGGGTGGCGCTCGGTCCTGGTGTTCTTCTCGCGCTGGTACCAGATCGAGTCGCTGTACAAGTTCAACTCGAAGTTCCAGCCGGAGTGGGTGCCGCGGTTCGTGGCGTTCAGGAACACCCGGGACATCCCGCGCGTCGGCCTGGCCTATGCCGAGGCCGAGGGCTTCATCGTCCCGCCGGGCCTGCCCTGGTCGAAGAAGAACCAGGGGGAGCGGGAGCTGGACGGTTACGGCGCCGAGTGCCCCGAAGCCGTCTCGGACGCGGACTGTGCGAAGAAGCGGGACTCGGAGCAGTGCGCGGAGACCGAGGTGCACGAGCGCACGCCGGAGGGCCAGAAGGCGGCGAACGGCTAGGCTTTCCCTCATGGACGCGCCGGGTCGGCCCCCCAATCGCAGCCAGACCGTGCGCGGTCTGCCGGACTTCGGGCGCTGCGCCGTCTTCGGCGTGGTGAACGTGACGCCGGACTCCTTCTCCGACGGCGGCGAGTACTACGCCGACGGCGACACCGACAAGGCCGTGGCGCACGGCATGCGGCTGCACCGCTACGGCGTGGACGTGGTCGACGTGGGCGGGGAGTCGACGCGGCCGGGCGCCGTGCGCGTCACCCCGGAGCAGGAACTGGACCGGGTGCTGCCGGTGATCGAGGCCCTGGCCGCCGCCGGCGTCCGGGTGTCGGTGGACACCATGCGCGCCTCGGTCGCCGAGGCCGCCCTGGCCGCCGGCGCGGTGATCGTGAACGACGTCTCCGGCGGCCTGGCCGACCCGGACATGTTCCCGCTGATCGCCTCCTCCGGCGTGCCGTACATCCTGATGCACTGGCGCGGCCACAGCACCGGCATGATGGCGCGCGCGGTGTACGGCGACGTGGTCAAGGACGTCGTAGAGGAGCTCCAAGTCCGCTTCGAAGAAGCGCTGGCGGCCGGCATCGGCGAGGACCAGGTGATCCTGGACCCCGGGCTGGGCTTCGCGAAGAACGCCGAGCACAACTGGGCGCTGCTGGCGCACGTGGAGAAGCTGGAGTCGCTGGGCCGGCCGCTGCTGATCGCCGCGTCCCGCAAGAACTTCCTGGGCCGGCTGCTGCCGGACGCCGCCGGCGAACCCCGCCCGCCGCACGGCCGCGACGCGGCCACCACCGCGCTGTCGGCGCTGCTGGCGGTGGCCGGGGCCTGGGGCGTGCGGGCGCACGACGCGCTGGGCTCGCTGGACGCGGTGCGGGTGGCGGCGGCGCTGGCGGCCGCGCGATGAGCGCGCAGGGCCCCGACGGCTACGGCGGTCCGGACGGATCCTTCGACGGCGATGACGCCGCGGGCTCCGGCGGCTCCGGCGAGTTCAGCGGCTTCGACGAGTTCGGCGCCTTCGAGCAGGAGTTCGGCGCCCTCGGCGCCCCGGCCGCCGGCGGTCCGCCGCCGCGGGTGGCCGCCGACATCGCGGCCATCACCGAGGCCAACGAGGAGTTCTACGCCGCCGCCGAGGCCGGCGATCTGGACCGGCTGGGCGCGATCTGGCTGTCCGGGCCGTTCGAGGCCTCGGTGCAGTGCGTGCACCCGGGCTGGGCGCCGGTGTTCGGGCGCGACGACGTGCTGCGCTCCTGGGCGGTGGTGTGCGCGAACACCCCGTTCCTGCAGTTCTTCCTCACCGACGTCCGGATCGACGTGGTGGACCGGATCGCGGTGGTGAGCCTGACCGAGAACATCATCACCGACATGTCGGCCGGCTCCTCCGAGGACGATCCGGGCTTCATCGCCGGCGGCCGGGCCACGACGATCAACATCTTCCGGCGCACCGACGAGGGCTGGCGGCTGTGGATGCACCACGCCTCGGCCGTCATGGAGAGCGCCGAGGATTAGCAGGCAAAAGGCGCTGTCGACCTGCGAATGTGATACCGGCGCCGGTATTCGGCCGATCCCGGCACGGCGCCGGTCGGACGCCACCGGTATGTTCATCGTGATGTCTATTCCAACGAAGCGCCTGGACCGGGTCGCCGTCCACGGCCTGCGTGGACGCGGCCACCACGGCGTGTTCGAACGCGAGCGGGAGAAGGGCCAGACCTTTCTGGCCGACGTCACGCTGGGCCTGGACACCCGCCGCGCCGCCGCCACCGACGACCTGTCCGACACCGTGAACTACGGCGAGATCGCCGAGCGGATCGTGGCCCTGATCGAGGGCGAGCCGGTGAACCTGATCGAGACCCTGGCGGCCCGGATGGCCGCGGCCTGCCTGGAGTACCCGCTGGTGGAAGAGGTCGAGGTCACGCTGCACAAGCCGGATGCCCCGATCACCGTGCCCTTCGAGGACGTCACCGTGACCGTGGTCCGCACCCGGGAGGATCTGACCGGCGCGGCCGCGCGACCGCCGGAGAATGGCGGGTCGGCCATATGAGCGACATCTCCTCGGCCGGCGGGCCCGTGCCCCGGATGCACACCGCGGTCCTCGCGCTCGGCGGCAATCTGGGCGACCGGCTGGCGAATCTGCAATCGGCGGTGGACTCGTTGGCTGATACGCCCACTCTGACGATCGACTGGCTCTCGCCGGTCTACGAGACGGCTCCGCTGCTGGAACCAGGCGCCGAGCCCCAGGACGATTATCTGAACGCCGTGGTGGGGGTCACGAGCGCGCTGCCGCCCGACCTGCTCCTGATGCGCGCGCAGGCGATCGAAGAGGCGCTGGGCCGGACCCGCGAGGAGCGCTGGGGCGCCCGGACCATCGACGTCGACCTGGTCCAGGTCGACGACCTGATCTCGGACGACCCCGAGCTCACACTTCCGCATCCGCGCGCCGCGCAGCGAGCCTTCGTGCTCGCGCCGTGGCACGACGCGCGGCCCGAGGACGTGCTGGTCGGCGTCGGCCCGATCGCGGATCTGCTGGCCGCGCTCGGCGGCGCGGCGGCGCAGGGCGCGGTGCGGCGGGAAGATCTGGAACTGATGCTTTCCTGACGGCGCTCGCGGCCCGAGCCACCGGCCGCGTACCTTGGACCTGTGAAGCCCACACGTCCCCTGGCACTCGTGGCCGCGTTCGTGGTCGTCGGCGCCGTGTCCTACGGCGGCGTTCAGCTGTGGTCGCACTACGGCACCCCGCCCGGCGTCCCGGCTTCCGCCCCGCTGACCCCGGCGATCCTGGCCGCGATCATCCTGGCGACCGCGCTGGCGTTCCGTTCTCGGCTGAAGGCGCAGCGCGAGGCGGTGCGGCGCGCCGTCGAGGGGGAGCCGACGCCGCCTCTGCTGCCCGGGCAGCGGGCATCCAAGCCGGTGGATCCGTTGCAGGCGGCGCGCGCGGTGATGTTCGCCAAGGCGTCCTCGATGGTCGGCGCGATCGTCTCCGGCGTCTACGCCGGCTACGGCGTCTACCTGCTCGGCCACCTGGACATCGACGTCTACCGCAGCCGGGCCGTGGTCTGCGGGATCACGGTGCTGGCCGGCGTCGCGCTGGTGGCCGCGGCGCTGTTCCTGGAGCACGTGCTGCGGGTGCCGCCGATCGATCCCGATGACGCGGCGCCGAAGAACGGGAACAAGACATCGGCGCCGACCCGTCCGGTGCGCAACCGGCCCGAGGGGCCGTATCCGGTCCGGCGCACCTGACCAGGTTCGGGCTCTGACTGAGGGGCCGCGGAGGTGGGGGCTATGTCCGGACTCTGCGCTTTTGCAAGATCTTAACACTCGCCGGTCCGGTATCGCTCGTACGTTTCGCTTGTCCGTGCGAGGCCGCAGCCAGTAATCTTCGCACCATGCGTCACGCTCGGCAGCTTCAAGCCCAGCGGCGCGGGGGCGACATAGCCGGCCCGGCATGGCCCTCGATCGTCGCCACCACCACGTCCCTGTCCGGTGCGGCCGCGGGGATCGCCAGCCTGCTGATCTGGGACGACACGTTCCATCTGCGGCTCGGCGTCGGCATGGCGACGGCCGGGGCGGTGTTCTCCTCCGTCGCCGTGCTCATCGCGCGCCGGGACCGGACCACGCGCCGCGAGCTGGTCTCCGGCATGCGCGAGGACCTCGCCTCCGAGCTCCGCTATGAGACCGGGCGCCGGGATCAGCGGATCTCCCAGCTGAAGACCGACGTGCTGGCCGCCGAGGAGATCGTGGTGCTGTACGAGCACCGCGTGGCCGCCGAGCAGGCGCGCGCCGATGCCTCGGAGGCGGCGCGGGTGCGGGCCGAGCACGATCTGGCGGTGCTGTCGGCGTGGGTGCAGCAGACCACGGCGGCCGCGGAGCTGACGCGCTCGGCGGTGCAGTCGGTCGCGCGGGTGCAGCCGTTCGAGCCGGGGCACACGTTCGAGCCGGTCGCGGTGCACGATGCGCGGTACAACGGCTACAACACGGCGTCCGCGTCGTCGTCGTATCAGGGCGCGTACGAAGCGCTGAACGGCCGCGACCCGTACACCGGCTATGACGGCTACGGCGCGGTCGAGGTCTACCAGGAGCCCGCGGTGTACGCCGAGGAGGTTCCGGTCTACGGCTCGGTGCAGGAGTTCGAGGCCGACTACGGCGTCGCGGGTGTCGGCAAGGTCGGCAGCGCCGGCCACCACGCCGGCGCGGAGATCGACCTGCGGCCGGCGGCCGCGGTGCCGGTCCAGCCCTCGCCGATCCTGGCCGCGGCGCGTGAGCAGCCGGCCGTCGAGGGCGCGCGGCCGCTGCGACCGGCGGTGCTGTCGGGCCGGGAGGAGGTCGGGTTCAACGTGGCCGGCGCGATCGCCGGTCCCGGCGCGGAGCCGTACACGGTGCCCGGGGTGGTGATGCCGCGCCAGCGCGGGGACGGTGCCCCGGCGCTGCCGCCGGCGCGTCCGGTGTCGCCGGAGCGCCTCTACCGGCCGTATCTCGCCAACGGGGCGGCGGGCGGCGCGCCGATCGACCTGACGATGCACGACGAGACGCAGCAGCTGAGCAAGGTGGAGCACCGGCAGACCGGGACCGCCTGAGGCTCGTATCGGGTCCCGCCCTGTCATGGCGACAGGGCGGGACCCTTTCGGTGTCTATTTGTCGATATCGCCGACCACGAAGAACATCGAACCCAGGATCGCGACCATGTCCGCGACCAGGTGGCCGGGCAGCACCTCGGACAGCACCTGGATGTTGTTGAACGACGCCGAGCGCAGCTTCAGGCGCCAGGGCGTCTTGTCGCCGTGCGAGACCAGGAAGTAGCCGTTGATGCCCAGCGGGTTCTCGGTCCAGGCGTAGGTGTGGCCCTCGGGCACCTTCAGGATCTTCGGCAGCCGCTGGTTGATCGGGCCGGCCGGCAGCGTGTCCAGCTTGTCGGCGCAGGCCTCGGCCAGGTCCAGGGAGTTGTGGGCCTGCTCCAGCAGCACTTCGAAGCGGGACAGGCAATCCCCGGCGCCACGGGTGACGACCGTGAGCCGGTCCCGGACCTCCGGCTCGCCGTAGGCCAGATAGGGGTCGTCGCGGCGCAGGTCGAAGTCGACGCCGCTGGCCCGGGCGATCGGACCGGACACGCCGTAGGCGGCGATCTGCTCGGGGGTCAGGACGCCGACGCCGCGGGTGCGGGCCCGGAAGATCTCGTTGCCGGAGATCAGCCGGTCGATATCGGACATCCGGGAGCGGACCTTGGCCACGGCCGCGCGGACCCGGTCGGTCCAGCCCAGCGGCAGCTCCTCCTTCAGGCCGCCGACCCGGTTGAACATGAAGTGCATGCGGCCGCCGGAGATCTCCTCCATCACCGCCTGGATCTCCTCGCGCTCGCGGAAGGCGTAGAAGATCGGCGTGATCGCGCCCAGCTCCAGCGGATAGGAGCCCAGGAACATCAGGTGGTTGAGGATCCGGTTCAGCTCGGCCAGCAGGGTGCGGGCCCAGGTGGCGCGCTCGGGGACCTCCATGCCGAGCATCCGCTCCACGGCCAGGACCACGCCGAGCTCGCTGGCGAAGGCCGACAGCCAGTCGTGCCGGTTGGCCAGCACGATGATCTGCCGGTAGTCGCGCACCTCGAACAGCTTCTCGGCGCCGCGGTGCATGTAGCCGATGATCGGCTCGGCCGAGACGATGCGCTCGCCGTCCAGCACCAGGCGCAGCCGCAGCACGCCGTGCGTGGCCGGATGCTGCGGGCCGATGTTGAGCACCATGTCGGTGGTCTCCAGCCCGGTACCGGTGCCGGCGACGCGCTCGGTGAGCTGCTGGGAGGTCATGGTGGTCATTTTGCCTCATCCGGCGGTGCGGGCGGGCGGCGAGTCCGGGTCGGCCCGTGGTCTAGGCGACGGCCGATCACGGTTCGGTGACGGCGCGCAACCCCGGCCGCCGTGATGCGTCTTGGTGGTGGGAGGTCCGGATGATGCGGGCCGAAGGGGCGGATCAGGGGACGGACATGACGCGAAGGCTCCGTGCGCTGGCGACGGGTCTGACGGCGGCGGGGGTGATGGCTTGCGCGCTGCTCGGGGCGGGAATCGCTTCGGCGGCGGCGGCCGACGACGGGACCGGGCCGGTCGCCACACCCCCGGCGGTGCCGGCGACGCAGTCGGTCAGCGGGGTGGCGGCCAACGGCGTGCAGCTGTTGATCACGGCGCCGAAGCAGCTCCCGCTGGATCTGCCGGGGCGGCAGCTTCCGGGACGCGAGCTCGACGTGACGGTCAAGGACGTGGCGAGGCAGGGGTTCACGGGCTCTGTGGACATCACGCTGACCGCCGAAGGCGCCGGCGTGACCAGGCTGGGGCTGCGCATCGAGCGCTACGACCAGGACTCGGGGAGCTGGAAGCCGGTGCCGGTGCCGCCCGGCGCGGGGGCCTCGTCGACGGTGTCGACGCCGCTGACCGTTTTGGCCGGCGGGCTGGAGGACGTGCGGCTGCGGCTGTCGCCGGGGACGACCGCGGTGGACGACGTGAAGGTGGCGGCGGCGGCGAACGGTGCGACGGCGGTGGCGACCGTGCCGGTGACCGAGCCGAGGTTCGCCGCCGGCGGACTGACGGCGACGGTGCGGGCCGGGACGGCTGAGGTGATCACCGGGCGGCTCACGAACCCGACGGACGTGGACTATCGGCATGTGCCGGTGCGGCTGTACCTGAAGGCTTGTTCGCCCTCGCTGGGCACGTGCTTCGGCGCCGCCGACGTCAAGCTGGAGGTCTCGGTCGGGGGAGTGTGGCGGACGGTTGCCGCGGCCGATGATCCGGCGGCCGCGGGCGGCGTGGCCGGGACCGTCTTCCCGGATGTGACTCTGAAGCACGGTGACGCTGTGGAGCTGACGGCGCGGGTGACACTGAACTCGGGGACGGCGACGGTGAATCCGGTGCCGATCGGGTTCGGGCCGATCGGGCTGTCGTTCGCCGGGCAGCAGACGACCGGCGGGACGCTGACGGTGCAGCCGGTGATGCCTCCTTCGCCGACGCCGACGTCGAGTCCTTCCGGTTCTACGAGCAGCTCGCCGAGCGCGACGCCTTCGGACTCGGCTTCCTCGGCTACCGACACGCCGACCGTCACCGGCTCGTCGACCACCCCGACCGCGACGCCGAGCACCGCCCCGACCCTCGCGGCGGCGCTGGCCAGCACGCCGAGTTCCGGCGGATCTTCGAACAGCGCCACGATCCTGGTCGCGCTCGGGCTGCTCGCGGTGTGTCTGGCGCTGGTGCTGTGGTGGGCGCTGATGAAGCGGCGGGAGCAGCATCAGCGGGCAGCCGCGATGGGTGAGGACGAGTAACGGCGACGGGTCGGCGGAGCCGTCTCGCCGTGCCGGTGTCTCGCCGTCTCGCCGTGATGGGGCACGGCCGGGCCCGGCACCCTTCCCAGAATCCGGGACCCGGCCGCGCCGGACCGGCAGCCGCCGCCCCATGGCGGCCGCCGGTCGTTCCGGCGTAGCGCTCTGGGCGCTACAGCCCGCGCTTGGCCATCTCGTCGAGCAGGTTGTGCTTGCGCGCGTTGGCCGCGCGCAGGCCCTCGATGTAGGCCACCGCCTCGGACTTGCGGTGCAGCCGCTGGTAGGCGGCCTTGAGGTGCTGGAGGTAGCGCGCGGCTTCGGCGTAGTCGCGGCGGTTGCGGGCCGCTATGCGCGCTTCGATGTGCTTCTTGTAGACCGGGATGGCGCTGGCCGGGTCGGTCAGGGCCCGGACGTCGGCCAGGCGCAGCTCGGCGTCGTTGACGTCGCCGCCGGGCTGCACCAGTTCGTCCACCCGGGCCGCGAGGTGGCGGCGCAGGTCGTGGTCGTCGTGGGCGCAGTCCAGCAGCAGCGTGATGAGGTCCTCGCGGTCGAGGATCCCCAGCAGGCGGCGCAGTCCCGCGATCTCGCGCTGGGCGGCGATCACCTCGGCGCTGCGGTTCTTGGCGACCGGACCGTCCAGGTACACCAAGCCGACCGCGACGCAGTGGCGACAGAACTCCCCGGCCATCCCGCGCGGGCAGTCGCAGGAGTAGTCCAGGCCGGCGGGCCGCCGGTCCAGCCGCACCTGCCACGGCTCCGAGCCGTAGACGGTGGCGGTGATCTCGGCCCCCGAGGTCCCGAGGGCGTCGACGGCCGGGACGGAGGCTACCCCCCGCTGATAGGCACGCGGCCCGGCCAGCCGCTCCAGATCCTTCTTGCTGAAGAATGCTGTCATACGCACATTCTATCGAGCGGGTCTGACAAAGTCGGGGCGTAACCGGACGCCCTACCCCAAAGCCGGATGGCGGAAACCGCGGTGGGTCGATCGTTGCCGGGGCGTTATCAGTGGTCTTAGCGGCCTTAGCAGCCTCAGCAGCCGACGAACGCGACCAGCCAGCCGAAACCGCCGAGTCCGGCCGGGTCGGTCAGCTCGGCGGCGCCCGAGGCCTGGCTCAGGCCCCGCAGATAGGCCATCGGATCCGACGACGCCAGCGCCAGATCCGGGCGCGCGCCGGAGATCCCGAGGCTCCGCAGGAACTCGCGCTGCGTGGTCAGCAGGGTCTTGATGCCGGAGCCGAGCGCGGCGGCGCACGCGTCCAGGGCCACGTGCGCGGTGATGTCGCAGGAACCGTCGGGGACGGCCGGGACCTGGTGTCCGTCGCGGTAGCCGGTCAGGGTGCCGAAACGGGGACGGTCGGCGGCCGTGTGCGCGTAGTCCACGGCCACGGCCATGCCGCGTTCCAGCCGGCCGACCGCGGACCGCCACGCCGCGTCGCGGTCCAGGCCGATCTCGGCTCGGGCGCCGGCGGCCTTTCCACCCTCTGTGGCGCCCACGCCATCAGCGGTGTGCGAGCCGGCCGCGGCATCCGTGTCGGTGTCGGTGTCCAACGGCCACCAGCGCGCCAACCACCCCCGCTGCGTGCTGTCCGGTTCCGTGCCGAGCCGCTCGGTCCCGTCCGCCGGGTTCACCTCGACGATCCGCGGCGCGCCGTCCGGACCGACTTCGGTGACGTCGCAGGGCACGTTGTCCAGCCACTCGTTCGCGAACAGCAGCCCGACCGTCCCCTCCGGCGCCCGCGCGGCCCACTCGACCGCCTGCGGCAGGCCCTCCGGCCGCGGCCCGAAGTCCACCGCCGTGGCGTGCAGCCGGCGTGCGACGGCCGGCGCGCGCGTCGCCAGCCACTCCACGACCCCCACCGCCAGCTCTCCGCGCCCGGCCGCCATGTCGACGAAGTCCAACCGGTCCGGCGCTCCGAGCCGCTCGTCGACCTGGAGCAGCAGCCGGCCGACCGCCTCGGCGAAGACCGGGTTGTGCGCCGAGGTGCGGAAGTGCGCGGCGGGGCCGGCGCCGGGGCGGCGGTAGAAGCCGTCGGGGCCGTACAGGGCCAGCTCCATCGCCGTGCGCCACGTCAGCCATTCCGTCACGGCCGCCACGCTACCGCGCGGCCCCGGCGGCCCGTCCGACCTGAGGATGACCGGGGGATCATCCCGCGGCGCCATGTCCGCCCGGTGGGCGCACGCCTACTCTGGAAAGCGTGTCCCGTTTGTACGCCTGGATCCAGCGCCACCCGAAGCTGGTCGACAGCCTGCCTGCCGCTTTTCTGCTGCTGACCGGGCTGCTCACGGTCGCCGTCCAGACGAGCGGCGCGACGCCCCTGAACCGGATCCTCGTGGTACCGCTCGTGATCGCGATCGCGGTGCCGCTGGTGTTCCGGCGGCGCTGGCCGCGCGGTGTGTTCGCGGTGGCGGCGGTGGCGGCGTTCCTCGGCTTCTTCGGCGGGCGAGTCGCGTTCAACATCGTCGACGTGGCGTTCTTGATCTACCTCTACACGGTCGCCGCCTACAGCCAGCGCCGGTGGTCGTTTCCCGCGATGCTGCTGACGTACTCCGGAGCGCTGATCCAGCTGCAACTGGTCAGAGCCTTCGACGACGTCGGCAACTGCGAGAGGTGGCCCAAGGAGAGCGCGGACCGGGCCAACTGCGTGGCCGACGGCGGCCACATCGGAAACGGGGCCATCAACTGGGTGACCTTCGCCGCGGTGGCCGTCCTGGTCGGCGGCCTGATCGGGCTGTTCTGGGTCATGGGCGACTCGATGCGCTACCGCCGGGAGTACTACGTGAAGCTGGAGGACCGCGCCGAGCGTCTGGAGCGGGAGCGGGACGCGCAGGCCCAGATCGCCGCCGCCGCCGAGCGGGCCCGCATCGCGCGCGAGCTGCACGACGTGGTGGCGCACAACGTGTCGGTGATGGTGGTGCAGGCCGACGGGGCGACGTACGCGCTGGATCAGGACCCGGAGTCGGCCCGCAAGGCGCTGATGGCGATCGCGCAGACCGGACGCACCGCGCTGACGGAGATGCGGCGCATGCTCGGCGTGCTGCGCTCGGCCGACGACGTCGGGAACTACGCGCCGCAGCCGGGCATCGAGCAGCTCGGCGATCTGCTGGAACAGGTGCGCTCGACCGGGCTGCCGGTGTCGCTGACGGTGGAGGGCGTGCCGCGCGAGATGCCGACGGGGCTGGCGCTGGCGGTGTACCGGATCGTGCAGGAGTCGCTGACCAACACGCGCAAGCACGGCGGCTCGGACGTGCGGGCGTCGGTCGCGCTGATCTACACCGACGATTGCCTGCTGCTGCGGATCGTCGACAACGGCCGCGGCGCCGCCGCGCCCGGCGACGGAATGGGGCACGGCCTGGTCGGCATGCGCGAGCGGGTGTCGGTGTTCGGCGGCACGCTCGTCACCGGCCCGCACATCGGCGGAGGCTACGCTGTGGAGGCGATGCTGCCGTTCCCCACGCCGGAGGCTGCCGACGGCGACCGGGCAGAGCCCGCGGACCGCGCCGAGCGCGCCGACCACCTCGACCATCAGCACCAGGAGTCGTGACGTTGAGCCAGACCATGCCGGAGGCACCCGCCGCCGACGCCATACGCATCGTCCTAGTCGACGACCAGGAACTTCTCCGTACGGGCTTCCGGATGGTGCTCAACAGCCAACCGGATATGGCGGTGGTCGGCGAGGCCGCTGACGGTCAGGCGGCGCTGGATCTGATGCGCACGCTGGAGGCGGACGTGGTGCTGATGGACGTCCGCATGCCTCGGCTGGACGGCGTCGCGGCCACTCGGGAGCTGGTGATGCGGGGCGATCGGCCCAGGGTGCTGATGCTCACCACGTTCGACCTGGACGAGTACGCTTTCGCGGCGCTGAAGGCGGGGGCCTCGGGCTTCCTGCTGAAGGACGTCCCGCCGCCGGACCTCCTGGCGGCGATCCGTGCGGTGCACAGCGGGGAGGCGGTGGTCGCGCCGTCCACGACGCGACGGCTGCTGGACAAGTTCGCGCCATTGCTGCCCTCGGGGTCGGAACCGGCGCCGCCGGAGCTCAACGTGCTGACGGACCGCGAGCACGAAGTGCTGCTCCTGGTCGCGCAGGGGATGTCGAATGCGGAGATAGCCTCGAAGCTGTTCCTGTCCGAGGCGACGGTGAAGACGCATGTCGGTCGGATCCTGATGAAGCTCGGGCTGCGCGACCGGGTGCAGGCTGTGGTGCTGGCGTACGAGACGGGGTTGGTGAAGGCGCGGGGGCGGTAGGCAACACTCGTTCGAGGTATGGCAACGGGCTGAATGGGTGATTGCTGCTGTTATCGGCGCGGTGGCTCGCTGATCTGTGCACACTGGGTATCGACGGAGCGACGATCTGTTCTGGAGGTACCTCGTGACTCTGAGCGCAGAGCAGGTGCGCCCTGCATGGTTCACGTCGACCCACACCGGGCCGTACAGCGCTGAAGACTTGGACCGGATCCCTGATCTGCCGCCCCATACCGAGCTGATCGACGGGAACCTGATCTTTGCGAGCCCGCAGGCGTTGTTCCACTACCTCGCCATGGTCGCGATCAAGAGCGCACTGCGGTGCGCCGCACCTTCGCATCTGTTCATGACGCGGGAAACGCCGGAGCCCGGCGTGCTCGTGGTCGATCAAGCGGCGCTGGGCGGAATCCACCAGACCGGATTCCAGGCCGCGGAGGCGGTCCTGGTCGTCGACGCTGTCTCAGCCGAGTCGGATCCCCGCGATCGCGAGCTGAAGGCGAACCGGTACGCCGCGGCCGGGGTCCGGCATGTCTGGTTCGTCGATGACGTCGAAGACAAGACTCTGATCGAGGTCTGGAAGTCGAACCGGGATCTCGGCTGCCCCGAGAAGGTCGGCGAATGTGATGAGTTCCTCGACATCGAGGAGCCGTTTCCGGTGACCCTGGACGTCTGGGAGATCAACAAGTTCCGCCGCCAGCCGGCTCCCAGAGGACCGGGACCGCGCCGCTAGCTGATCCCCAAAGCCTCCTTGATCGGATCCAGCGCGAAGTACACCACGAACAACCCCGACACGATCCACATCAGCCAGTTGACGTCCCGCGCCTTCCCCAGCACCACCTTCAGCACGCAGAACAGGATGAACCCGGCCCCGATCCCGTTGGTGATGCTGTACGTGAACGGCATCAGCGCGATCGTCAGGAACGCCGGGACCGCGATCTCCCAGTCGTCCCAGTCAATGTCCTTGGCCTGCGTCATCATCAGGAAGCCGACCGCGACCAGCGCCGGAGCAGCAGCCTGCGACGGCACGATCGTCAGCACCGGAGTCAGGAACGCCGCCAGGAACAGCAGTACGCCGGTGACCAGGTTCGCCAAGCCAGTCCGCGCCCCCTCACCGACACCGGCGGCGCTCTCCACGAAACACGTGTTGGACGATGCCGAACCCGCCCCGCCGGCAGCCGCCGCCAGACCGTCGATGAACAACACCCGACCGATACCGGGCAGCCGCCCCTCATCGTCCAGCAACCCCGCCTCACCGCTGATCCCGATGATGGTCCCCATCGCGTCGAAGAAGTCGGCCAGGATCAGCGTGAACACGAAGACGACCGCGGTCAGGATGCCGGCGTGGTGGAACCCGCCGAAGAGACTGAACTTTCCGAGCAGGCCGAAGTCGGGATGGGCGACCACGCCGTCCGGGAGCTTGGGGGCGATGGTGCCCCAGGCGGCGTCCGGAATTTTGGCGATCTTGTTGACCACGATGGCCAGGACCGTGGTGCCGACGATCGCGATCAGCAGGCCGCCCGGGACCCGCCGCACCAGCAGACACAGGGTGAGCAGCGCGCCGATGCAGAACACGAACATCGGCCATCCCTTCAGGGTGCCTCCCGCGCCCAGGGTGACCGGAGTCCCCGCGCCCTTGCCGACGAACCCGGCGTCGACCAGGCCGATGAAGGCGATGAACAGGCCGATGCCGACGCCGATGGCCTTCTTCAGGGCCAGCGGGATGGCGTCCATGATCTTCTGGCGCAGGCCGGTGACCACCAGCAGGCAGATGCCGAGGCCTTCCAGCACCACCAGCCCCATCGCGTCCGGCCAGGACATGGCCGGGGCCAGGGTGTAGGCCACGACGCCGTTGAGCCCCAGGCCCGCGGCGATGGCCAGCGGCAGGTTGCCGCCGACTCCCATGATCAGCGTCATCACGCCGGCCACGACCGCGGTGGAGGTGACCAGCTGGGTGTGGTCGAGGTTGTGGCCGAACTCGTCCTTGGCCGTGTCGCTGCCCAGGATGATCGGATTCAGCACCAGGATGTACGCCATGGTGAAGAACGTGGCCAGGCCGCCGCGGACCTCGCGGACGTACGTCGAACCCCGCTCGTGCACCCTGAAGACGCGTTCCAGAACGCCCACCCCGCCGGCGCCGCCCGCGCCGCCGTCCGCCTGCACTGTCACCGCTACCCCTGCTCCTCACTCGGCGGGCCGAGCCGCCGATATCCTGTCCACATGACAACCCAGGGCCGCAGGCGCCGAGCGGAGGAGCCGGAGGGCACGCCGGAGCGTGACCTGCCCGGGCGCGCCGCCGCCCGGGGCCGCGCCGGCCGGCCCAAGCTGGAGCCGATGCGGATCAACGAGGCAAAGGTTATCTGGATCGGCATCGGCCTGTGGGCTGCGGCTTTCCTCATCCTGTTGCCTTTCCGTGGGACCCTCATCGCCGACGGCCACGGCTGGTGGCTCTACACCTGTCTGGCCGGGGCCGGCCTGGGCATGGTGGGCCTGCCGATGGTCGGGCGTCGCAAGACCGTGATGGCCCGGGAGACCGAGCACGGCCAGCAGCGCACCGGCAAGGACGCCGCCGCGAGCCAAGCGAGCCAAGCGAGCCAGACCAAAGGCAGGGGCCGCGGTCGCCATTGACCGGCGAACCCCTGCCGACCTGATGCCGCTGCCCGTTGCCCGGCCGTCGGCGGTTGATTCATCGGACCATCAGCTTTCTTCGTGACCTGGGCCCCGGCTCACTCGTTGCCCGGACGTGATCGCCCCCTTGTCGGTCCCCTACAGAGACGTCCACGCGTCCGAGCTGTCCTGGTCCCTGGAAGCCCCCGACCAGCCGCCCCTGCACACCAGCCGCCACCTCGTCGGCCCGCTCGACCTGGAAGTGCGCATCCTCGGCGCCTCGCACCAGATCCTGGTCCGCGCCGGCGACCGCCTCATCTGCCGCGAGACCATCGCCTGTCGGCAACCGGCCCCGGAGCCGCTGCCGGTCGTCATGGAGCGCGAACTCGGCGACGGCTTCCACTACGAAGTCCGCTGCGAAGTGCGCGCGCTCGACGCCCGGCTGCACGGCGTCCTGTGGCGCACCTGGCACACCTACCCGCACGCCGCCGGCGGCGGGGACGTGGTCGCCACCAGGACGGTCCTGCACCGTGCACCCCCCTCTGGTGGCGCCGGAGGGGGCATGCCAGGCTTGAGGCCATGACGACGGCCTTGATTACCGGGGCGACGGCCGGCATCGGTGCCGCGTTCGCCCGCCGTTTCGCGGCGGCCCGCTATGACCTGGTCCTCGTGGCGCGGGACGTCGCGCGCCTGGAGAGCTGCGCCGCCGAGCTCAAACTGTTAGGAGCCGGCGCGGTGGAGGTGCTCTCGGCGGACCTGGCGACGGTCGAGGGGCGGGCGCTGGTCGAGGACCGCCTCGCCGACCCGCTGCGCGGCGTGGACGTCCTGGTGAACAACGCCGGCTTCGGCCACGGCACCGCGTTCCTGTCGCATCCGGTCGAGGACGAGGACACGATGCTCGAAGTGCTCGTGCGCGCGGTGCTGCGGCTGACCCGCGCCGCGCTGCCCGGCATGATCGAGCGCGGCCGCGGCGCGGTCATCAACGTCTCCTCGGTCGCCGGCTTCGTCCCGCGCGGCACCTACAGCGCCGCGAAGGCGTGGGTCACCAACTTCAGCGAGTCGATCGCCGCCGAGGTGCACGGCACCGGCGTGCGCGTGCTCGCGGTCTGCCCCGGCTTCACCCACACCGAGTTCCACGAGCGCGCCGACATCGACACCGCCGACATCCCGGGCTGGATGTGGCTGGAGGCCGACGAGATCGTCGAGGGCGCGCTGAAGGACCTTCGTCGGGGTGTGGCCGTCAGTGTGCCGAGCGTGCAGTACAAGGCGCTGACCGCGGTGGCCAAGATCGTGCCGCGCAATCTGGTGACCAAGGTAAGCCGCGGGATGTCCAAGCGCTGGTAACGTGCCAGCAGGCATGCGATCGCATGAGCGCGTGAACCGCACTCTGGAAGATCGCGTGAACGACTCTCGGCAAGGGGGTGGGTACGCGATGGCGTTCGAGATCGAAGTGCCGGTGCGGCACCGCACGATGTGGCTGGCGTTCACCGATCCCGAGAAGCTGGCGCGCGCTGTTCCCGGGCTGACGGTCGACGCGGTGCACCCGGTGCCGCCGGCCGACGGGCCCGAGGGCGTGGCCGGCGACGTGATCGCCGGGCGGCTGAAGCTGCGGATCGGGGGCGGCGGAACCGGGGCCACCATCACCTACCGCGGTACTGCCTGCATAGCCGGGGCCGAGGCGCAGAAGGGGATGCTGGACATCGCGGTGGACGCCGCGCAGGCCCGCGGCAGCGGCGCGTTGGCCGGGTATTTGCGGATCGCGCTGGCGCCGGCCGGCGAGGCGGGGGAGCGGACACTGGTCTCGGTGGTACCCGAGCTGGAGCTGTCCGGGCGGGCGCTGGAGTTCGCGAAGGAGGCCTGGCACGAGGCGGTGACGGTGTTGGCCTCGACGTGGGTCGAGGCGCTGGCGGCGGATTATGCCGAGGCCGTGGACGAGACCGGTGCCGATGAGACCGGTGCCGACGAGGCCGGCGTTGATGAATCCCGCGCCGAGGAGGTCGTCGCCGAGGAAACAGGCGCCGAAGCACCTGTCGTCGATGAGCCTCCTGCGAACGAGACTCCTGAAGCCGACCTGCCGGTGGCACCGGAAGCTGAGAGTCCGGTCACTGAGCCGGCCGAGCTGGTATTGGCGGAGACGTCAAATAAAAACCCCGAATCGGCATCGCAACCGGTCTCGGAGAGCACACAGACCGTCGACGAATCCCTTTCCCCGGACCCGCTGGCGCCGGTCTGGGAGGGCCGTTATGAGAAGAACCGCTGGCTTCCGGCGCTCATGGCTCTGGCATTGTTCCTGCTGATCAAGCGCCGGCGCCGACAACGCGCCGCCGACCCGGGCGCGGATTCATCATTTTGGATGGAGTAGCCCGCAGAAAGCTGCCTTGAGCAGACCTCGGCTCGTACATTGGCGCGCAAGTCGGTACATCACACCGGATGGCTGGATGCCCGGCATCCAGTGACGCGAGCAGTACGATCCGAGGAGCACCAGCAGCATGTACGTCGAGGGATGGAACGTCCACCGGGTCATCCGGCCCGCCCGCCTCGCCAACGCCGTCGTCGAGCGGCTGCTGCTGCGCATACTGGAGGGCGAGTTCCCGCCGGGCACCGACCTGCCGCCGGAGGCCGCCCTGGCCGCCGAGTTCGCGGTCAGCCGGACCATCTTGCGC
Organism: Catenulisporales bacterium; assembly: GCA_019510485.1. Lineage (GTDB taxonomy): Bacteria > Actinomycetota > Actinomycetes > Streptomycetales > Catenulisporaceae > Catenulispora. Next base: position 10,506 of record JAEKKI010000155.1, on the reverse strand, counting down.
GAGGCCCTCAAGGCCCTGGAGGAAAAGCGCGTCCTGCGCATCCGCCACGGCCGCGGCACCACGGTCCGCCCCAAGGCCGAGTGGAACCTCCTGGACCCGCTCGTCCTCTCGGTCCAGCTGGACTACGAGTCCTCCCCGGCGCTGATCGAGGAACTCGGCGAGGTCCGCACCGCGCTGCTGACGCTGATGGCCGAGCTGGCCGCGCGTCGCATCTACCCGTCGCAGCGCGAGCAGCTGACCGCGGCCCTGGAGCGCATGCGCGCCGCGGCCCAGGAGCCGATCCCGTTCCACGAGGCGGCCCTGGCCTTCACCCGAACGCTGGCCGAGGCGGCGGGCAACGAGGTGGCGCGGTGCGTCATCGAGACCATCGACGTCCCGCACGGCGGCCAGGACGACGAGCAGTCCAAGCTCGCCGAGGCGATGAAGCTGCGGCTGCTGCTCGCCGAGGCGGTGCACGCGACGGTCGCCGCCGGGCCCGGCGCCCCGGCCGGTTCGGTGCCCGCCCCGGCTTCGGCCGCATCGGCCGCGGCTTCGAACCCGGCGGGTCCGCTGGCGCCCGGCGCGCAATCGCTACGGCAAGGACAGGTGTCGACCGTCCCCCTGAACCGTCACGGGCTGCGGGCTCCGGCTCCGGTGCAGTCGGCGCGGGTCTGAGCACGATGTGAGCAGGCCGCCTTCCTGCTCTACCAACGGGAATCGAATATTGAAGAGCGCGCATAGGGCCCCGCCGGATCGATGAGATCCTGCGGGGCCCTCGTGTGCTTACTCGGTCTTCAGCCGCACCCACTCCATACGCGCTTCTACCTATACGGCGGCTCCGATTGGAATTCGTTCCTATAGCTCGGGCGAGAATCCGATTGGGGAAGCGGTACGGATTACTTCGCTCGATTGACTGACGGAAGTCCGCCCGAGCAACACCATCGCGCGGGCCAGGCATATGGCCGCTCCCGTACTGACCACAGCCCGCGCGATGTTCCATACGTTCCAGGTGTCCTCGAACCGAGCCCGCACCGCCGCCGGGTCGGCGATCGTCGCCGGGTTCCCGGCGTTCGCCAGGTCGTTGTTCAACGGGATGTTGATGCCCATGGTGGTCAGCAGCCCGATCACGTAGAGAATGAGCGCGGCCCCGATCCACAGCCGCATCCGGCGGTCGTGGCGGTACTCGCGCAGCGCCCACGCCGGCAGCACCAGCGCGCCGTAGAAGCTCAGGAAGAACACCGGGTTCTCGATCTTCTTGTTGACGTTCTGCATCGCCTCGATGAAGGTCCGGTCGCCGGAGGCGCCGAGGCCCAGCATGACCGCGCAGGCGAAGGCGTAGTAGACGCCGGCGATCAAGCCCGTGACGACGGTGGCCGTGGCCAGGATGCCGGGTCCCCGGTCCGTCCTGATCATTTCCAGGCTCCGTTCTCGGCGGCGGTGCGGGCGTAGTCGGCGAAGTCGCGCGGCTCGCGGCCCAGGGCGCGCTGCACGCCGTCGGCGAGGTGGGCGTTGCGGCCGTCCAGGACTTCGGTGAACAGGTAGGCGAGCATGTCGATCACTTCCTGCGGCTCGCCGGCCTCGGCGAGGTAGCCGCTGAACGCTTCCAGCGGGATGGGGGCGAAGACGACGTCGCGGTTGGCCGCCGCGGCGATGGTGGCGACGGCTTCGGCGAAGGTCAGGAGCCGGGGGCCGGTGACCTCGTAGATCTGGCCGTGATGACCGTCCTCGGTGAGCGCGGCGACCGCGACGTCGGCGATGTCGTCGGCATCGACGAAGGGTTCGCCGACGTCGCCGACCGGCAGCGCCACATCGCCGGACCGGACGGCGTCGGCGAAGGCGCCCTCGGAGAAGTTCTGCGCGAACCAGCTGGCGCGGACCACGGTCCATTCCAGGCCTGATCCGGTCACGGCCTGCTCAGCGCGCTGGGCCTCGGCCTCGCCGCGGCCGGACAGCAGCACCAGCCGGCGGACGCCGGCGCGCTCGGCCTGCTCGACGAAGGCGGCGATGGCCTCGGTCGCACCGGGGACGGCCAGGTCCGGGAAGTAGGAGACGTAGACGTTCGTGACGCCGGCCAGCACATCCGGCCAGGTCACCGGATCCTCCCAGTCGAAGGCGGGGCTGGCGGCGCGGGACCCGCGGCGGACGTTCAAGCCCGCCGCCTGGAGACGCTCGGCCACGCGGCGGCCGGTCTTGCCGGAGGCGCCGAGGACCAGGGTCAACGGGGTGGCGGTGGACTGCGCGGTGTTCGTGTTCTCATCCATGGCTCTAGTACAGCCGTCGTGGATGAGATGCAGAATGGTTCAGAGTCCACACATCCATACGCGAGCGTCTACCGTGGAGGCATGGATGTGCTAGCCGGGCTGCTGAACGGACCGCGCGCCGAAGGGGCGTTTCTGCTGCGTTCGCAGCTGACTCCGCCGTGGTCGCTGCGGGTGCAGGATCAGGCCCCGTTGACGCTGGTGGCGGTGATCTCAGGAACGGCGTGGGTGATCCCCGGTTCCGAGCCGCCGACCGAGCTGCGTACCGGCGATCTGGCTGTACTGCGCGGGCCGGATGCGTATGTGTTCGCTGATGATCCGGCGACGGAGCCGCAAGCGGTGATCCATCCGGGACAGCGGTGTACCACGCCGTCTGGCGAGGATCTGGGCGACCTGCGCATGCTGGGGACGCGCAGTTGGGGCAATGCACCGCATGGCTCCACGGTCCTGGTGACCGGCACCTACCAAGTTCTCAGCGAGATCTGCGCGCCGCTGTTGTCCGCGCTGCCGCCGCTGGCTGTGCTGCGCAACGGCGAATGTGACACACCGCTGATCCCGCTACTGGCCGCCGAGGTCGCGCGCGACGCGCCGGGCCAGGACGCGGTGCTGGACCGGCTGCTGGACCTGCTGACCGTGGTGGCGCTGCGTACGTGGCTGGGGCGGCCCGACGTGCAGACGCCGGCGTGGTATCGCGCGCAGGACGATCCGGTGGTCGGAACGGCGCTGCGGCTGATGCACGACGATCCGGCGCATCCGTGGACCGTCGCAGAGCTCGCCGACGCCGCGCACGTGTCGCGGGCGGCCTTGGCGCGGCGCTTCACGAGTGAGGTCGGCGAGCCGCCGATGTCCTATCTGGCGAACTGGCGGCTGGCCTTGTGCGCCGACCTGTTGCGCGATCCCTCGGCGACCATCGCGTCGGTGGCCGAACAGGTCGGCTACGGCAGCGCCTTCGCGTTGAGCGCCGCGTTCAAGCGGGTGCGCGGGATCAGTCCGAAGGAGCACCGCGAGCGGGCTGCGCGGGAGGCGACGCCGGTGGCGGCGGTGCGGCCTTGGCGGGTGGCGGTATAGGCAGGCCGCCGCTCTACACCGACGTCGAGTTCTACGCCGGCGTGACAACGACGCGGTATCAGAGGCTTGCTGGCAGCCGCCCCTACCGCAAACTCACCGCCATCGCCTCCACCGCCAACAATGGAGCCACATTGCGCTCCACCGCCTTCCGGCACTCCAGCACCGCCTCGATCCGCCGCAGCGTGGTTTCCGGCGTACTGGCCGCGGCGATCTTGCGCACCGCGGCGTACTGGTCGTCGTGGATCGGTTCGGTCACGTCGCCGTTCGGACCGCCGAGCGCGCCGAGCTGGACCGCGAGCACGTCCCGGTAGAAGGCCGCGAGATCGACCAGGGCCAGGTCCAGGGCGTCGCGCTGCATGCGGGTGCCGCGCTTCTTCTGGCGCGTCTCCAGGTCTTTCAACGCGCCGGCCGCGCCCGGAATCGCTCTGCGCGAGCCTTCCTGGTAGCCCAGAGCGAGCCGCATGTCCGCGGTCTCGTGCGCGTCGCGGTCTTCGGCGGTGCGCTTCGCCTCGGAGATCGTGGCGTCGACCAGCTTCTGCGCCGCCGCCAGCGCGGAGCCGATGTCCGTGAGCGACGACGGCAGCGCCAGCACCTCCGCCCGCTTGGCGCGTGCCTCGTCGTCGGTGGCCAGACGCTTGGCGCGGCCGATGTGACCCTGCGCGGCGCGTGCGGCCTCGCGGGCACGAATCGGGTCCACGCCGTCGCGGCGCACCAGGATCTCGGCCACGGCTGACGACGGCGGCGTGCGCAGCAGCAGGTGGCGGCAGCGGGAGCGGATCGTGGGCAGCATGTCGTCGCGACCCGGGGCGCACAGGATCCACACGGTGCGCGGCGAGGGCTCCTCGACGGCCTTCAGCAGCACGTTGCCGGCCGCCTCGGTGAGCCGGTCGGCGTCCTCGATCAGCAGCACCTGCCAGCGGCCCGAGGACGGCGTCATCGACGAGCGGCGCACCAGGCCGCGGGTGTCGGCCACACCGATCGACAGCTGGTCGGTGGCCAGTTGCAGCACGTCCGGGTGGGTGCCGTCGAGGACGGTGCGGCAGCCCAGGCAGTGGCCGCAGCCCGGCTCGCCCGGGGTCGTGCACTGCAGGGCCGCCGCGAAGGCGCGGGCCGCCGTCGAGCGGCCCGAACCCGGCGGCCCGGTGAGCAGCCAGGCGTGCGTCATCCCCCGGCCGAGCGCGGCTTGGATCAGGTCGGTGGTGATGTGGTCCTGGCCGACGAGATCGGCCCAGACGCCGTAGGGCGCGAATACGCGGGTGTCCCGGTCCGCGCCGCTGGTCACGAGTCCTCCCGGGGGCTACGCGGCCGGGGCTGACGTCGGGCGCCGAGGAGCTCGTCGGTCAGCGATAAGGCCTCGGAACTGTCGATGTCGTCGGTGTCGTCGAGCTCTGGCTCGGCGATGTAGTCCGGGACTTCCCACTCGCTGCGTGCGGTCGGCGCTGCCAGGTCCACGGCTTCGGCTTGGATCTTTGTCTGCGGTTGGGTGAGGGCTTGGGCTTGGGTTCGGAGTCGGGCCTGGGCCTCGGCTTGAGCTCTTGTCTGCGCCTCGGCTTGTGCCCGGGCCTGCGCCTCAGCTCGTGCTCGCGCTTGGGCTTGCGCCTGAGCAGCGGACCGCGCGGCGGCGGCGATCTGCTCCGGCGAGGCCGCCGACTTGTCGGCCTGCGCGATGTTCGAGGCCAGATCCTGTTCCGCGGCCCGCCGGGCCCGCTCCGCCGCCTCCCGCTCGATGCGCGCCGCGTCCTGTTCGAGCCGCTGCAGGAGTGCCTGCTGCGTCACCTCACGGGCCGCCTGCTCGGCGCGCTCCCGCTCCAGCCGCTCGGTATCGGCGATGGCCTGCCGCTGTTCCTCCTCCGACAACTGCGCCAGCTGATCGACCCGCGCCCGGGCCAGCATGGCCGCCTCAGCCTCCTGACGCGCGGCGGCCTCGTCCCGCTCCCGCTGCGACAGGTGGACCCGGGTCTCCAGCCGGGCCCGGATCCGGCCGGTGATCTGCTCGACCGGCTCGGCGGCGTCGATCACCACGAACCGCTGCGGGTCGGCGGCGGCCAGCTCCAGGTAACGGTCGCGGACGCGGCGGTGGAACTCCACCGACTCCAGCTCCAGCCGGTCGGCCGGACCGGTGCGGCGGGTGGCGGCGGTGACCGGGTCCAGGTCCAGCAGGATCGTGACGTCCGGCATCAGGCCCTGCGTCGCCCAGCGCGACAGCCGCTCCACCTCGCGCGGGGACAGCGCGCGCCCGGCGCCCTGGTAGGCGAGGGAGGAGTCGAGGTAGCGATCGGTGAGGACGACCGCGCCGCGGGCCAGCGCCGGGCGGACCACGCGCTCCACGTGGTCGGCGCGGTCGGCGGCGTACAGCAGGGCCTCGGCGCGTGGGGAGATGGAGCCGGCGTTGCGGGCGTCCAGCACGATCTCCCGCAGCTTGGTGCCCAGCGGGGTGCCGCCGGGCTCGCGGGTGACCACCACCTCGTGGCCGCGGCCGCGCAGCCAGTCGGCGAGCGCGGCGAGCTGGGTCGACTTGCCGCTGCCGTCGCCGCCCTCGAAGGAGATGAAGGTGCCGGGGTAGATGCGATCCGGCGATCCGGCGTCGGGAGGCAGGTCCGGAGCGGCGTTCGTGTCTGCTCCCGGCCTCGCCGCCGTCCCGTTCCCGGCCCCGGACCCGCCGATCATGGCGCGCGTCGACGAGGCGGTGCGCTTGAGCGCCGCCCGCAGTTCGTTCCGCAACGATTTCCCTGGCACGTCGTCCATCATCCTGTACGCCACCCACCCGACGCCCGCGGCCAGCAGCCCGGCGCCGAAAAGTGTGATCGCGGCTCCACCGTAGGTGATCGACACCGGGCCCGGGAACCGGAGCGTGAGCGAGCCGACCGTGCCGGCCACCGCCGGGGCCGCCGCCAGGATCAGCACCAGCGTCACCCGGATCAGCGACTGGACGAAGGCGAAGGTCCGGCCGCGCAGCTCGTCGGCGACCTCCCGGCCGAGCATGGTCTGCCCGATGATCCACGCCGTGCCGCCGAGGAAGCCCACGACCAGCGCGCACAGCAGACCCACCAACAGGCTCGGCACCAGCGCGAACGCGCACAGCATCATTCCCGCGCCGCAGATCACGGCGCCGAACAGGTGCTCGCGCGCCACCCCGGCCCATACCCGCGATCCGGTCGCCATCCCGGCGGCCAGGCCCAGGAACACCGCACCGAACAGCACGCCGTAGGCGGCCTGGCCGGCGCCCAGGTCGTCGACGTAGGTGCGGGCCAGCCCGACCACCGCGCCGCCGGCCGCGAACGCCCCGGTGGTGCCGATGATGACGCCCCGGATGTGGTTGTCGGCGGCCAGGTAGCGCCAGCCGTCGAGCAGCGTGCGCAGCACCGAGCGGTTGTCGGCGCGGTGCTGCCGCCGCGCCGCGCGCTCGGTGGCCGAACTGGCCGGGATGCTCTTCAGCCGCGCGATGGTCAAGGCGGAGAACAGGAAGGTCAGGGCGTCGAAGTAGAGCGCCAGGTCGACGGGGTTGGCGGCGAGGAAGGCCCAGTGCCCGGCCAGGGCCCGCGTCACCAGCGCCAACCCGGTGAAGACGCCGGCGGCCAGCGGCGCGGTGCCGTAGGCGGTGAGCAGCGAGATCTGATTCGCCGACTCCAGCAGCCGCGGCGGCACCAGGTTCGGGACCGTGGCCTCCTTGGCCGGGATCCAGAACATCGCGGCGATCTCGATCAGGAACGTCGCGGCCAGCAGCCACCACAGCGTCCCGACGAGCGGGATCGAGATGAACAGCAGACACCGCGTGCCGTCCCCGGCCACCATGGTCAACCGCCGGTCCAGCCGATCGGCCGCCACCCCGGCGATCGGCCCGAACAGGATGGCCGGGACCAGGCGGAGGACGAAGACTCCGGCGACCGCGTAGGAGCGGCCCGCGTAGCCGTTGCCGGCTAGCGATACCGCCAGCGAGGACTGCGCGAGCAGGCCCAGCCAGTCCCCGAGGCTGGACAGCGACAGTGCGGTCCAGAGCCGGCGGAAGTCGGGGATGGCGAGGGCGGCGCGGACCCCGGGCGGGTGTGACTCCATGATTCCACGGTAGTGCTCTGTGTAGATGAAGTTGTGGGCGGCGCTGGTGGTGCGGCCGCTGTGATGGTCACCAGGCGATGGCGCTCTGCAGGTCAGACTGCCAGTAGGTGACGAACGCCTTGTCGTCGACGTAGGTGTTCGCGGGCAGCGGCAGGGTCAGGGAGCCGGGGAGGGAGCCGGACTGGTCCTTCGTCTCTAGGAACACTTCGACCTGCTTCTCGACCTTGCCCGCGCCGCCGGAGCCGTCGGCCGCCGAGGTGCCGATGGCGGCGTAGGCGGAGGCTCCGGGGGTGATGGTGACTACGGATTGGGGCTTGCTGTCTTCTATGGCTGGGGTGACGGATTGCTGGTCGGAGTCGAAGCGGAGGGCGGGGTAGTAGTACAGGTTGCATGGGGTCTTGCCGGTGTTGGTGACGGTGAGGAGGACGTGGTTGTTCGGGCGGGTCAGGGCGGTGACGGTGGCTTTGAGTTGGGTGGCGGTGCAGTCGGTGGGGAGGGTGGAGGTTGGCTTGGTGGTCTTTGCGGGGGTCGGCTTGGTGGTGGGCTTCGGGGTCGCCGGGGGCTGATTCTGGCTCGCTGTGGTGCTGTTCGTTGGCGTGGCGGCGGAGGGCTGGGACGGGGTCGACGCGTTCGACGGGTTCGACGGGTTCGACTGGTTCGTGCTCGGGGCGCCGACGGCCGGCGTGCTGATGCCGGCAGCCGGGTTCGCTCCGTTGGCGGCGGCCGACGGCTTGTCGCTGCCACACGCGCTCAACCCGGCGAGGACGGCGGCGGTGAGCGCGGCGGCGAGGACGGTCTTGGTGTGCGATGCGGTTCGGTTCGTCATGGCTCCGAAGCTTGTCCGTTCCGGAGCGGGGTCCATCGGGGGTGGGACAAGGGTTTGCCGCGGCTGGGACGGATTCCCGTAGCATGAGCTGCGGATTAGCGCGTGGGATGGGACGCCGATCCGGGACGGGAGGTGGCCGGGTGGGTTCGGGGACGGATGGTTTCGCCGCTTTGCTGGGGGCGCTGAAGGAGCGTTCCGGGCTCAGCTACGGGGTCCTGGCCCGGCGGTTGCACGTCGGGACGTCGACGCTGCACCGGTATGTGCGCGGGGAGTCCGTGCCGCCGGAGTACGCGACGATCGAGAAGTTCGCGCGGCTGTGCGGGGCCACGGCGGCGGAGATGGCGGAGCTGTACCGGCTGTGGATGGCGGCGGGGGAGGCTCGTTCTTCTGCGGGTGCTGAGGTGGTTGCCTCGCTTCCGCTTCTGTCGGAGGAGGCGGTTGCGTCGCCTCCGGTCGAGGTTCCGGAGGATGCCGCGCCGTTTGCGAAGCCTCGTCGATCCGTGCTGCTTCCGGCGATCGCGGCGGTTGGCGTGTTGGGGATCGGTGCGGCGGTGGCGGGGTTCGCTTTCGCCTCCACTGGTTCCAGCCCTCGGCCGTCGCCGGTGGCGGCTGCTGGTTCCTCCAGCACTTCTTCTCCTACTCCTTCTTCTCCTTCTCCTTCAACCACTCCCTCTGCCACCCCTTCTGCCACCCCTTCTGCCACCCCTTCCCTCCCCGCGCCGATCTCCGTAGCCATCCGCCCATATGAGTGGGAGGACAAGTGCAATCAGTGGTACCTGCTCAACCGGAAGCCGGGTGAAGTCCCCCCGCCGCCGCCCGAGCAGGACGCGCGCGGCTGGGCCCGGGCGCTCGGCGCCGTACCGGCCGGGACGATGAAGATCGAGCTGGCGGTGCAAGGTACGTCTTCTGACACTGTGGTGCTGCACGGACTGCACATACGGACCGTCAGCAAGGCGGCGCCATTGCCGTGGTCGGCGTACTCCATGGCGTCCGGGTGCGGGGGCGGGATCGTACCCGCGTCGTTCGCCGTGGACCTGGACGCCAACCGCCCGCTCGCCCACCCCAAGGCCGGGGAACAGGGCGACACGGTGGTTCCCGCAGTGGACTTCCCCTTCAAGGTGTCGAAGACCGACCCGCAGGTGCTGACGGTCTACGCACACGCCGCGTCCGCGAACGTCAGCTGGTACCTGGAACTGGACTGGAGCAGCGGCGACCGCAGCGGAACGGTGCGGATCGACGACCACGGCCGGCCGTTCCAGACCAGCGGGGCCAAGGGACGTCCGCTGTATTACTACGACATCGGCTCGAACAGCTGGCTGCCGGACGAAACGGCCCAGGTGAACTGAGGTGTTTAGCTGTCGGTACCCGCCGCCAGCGCCTCAGCCGCGTTCTTCAGCCCTCGGGTCTCCATGGCGACGTACTGCCGCGTCCGCTTACCGAACAGCATGTCGACGATCCCGCTCAACAGCCCCGACTGCTCGATGCTGAGCGTGACCCGCGCTTTGCCCTGGCCAAGATCCTCGATCAGATGGCCGGCGCGCACTGTAACCCCAGCCGCCTTCGTCTCCCAGGTGAACGACCGCCCCACCTCACACTCGGTGACGGTATAGACGGCCGCCTTCAACTTCGGCTGCACAACCCTCGCACTGCTGCCAACCCCGAACTCGCCGCTTTGAAGCCGCTGCACCGAGGTCATGGAGGCAGTCCACTTCGGCCACGCCTCCACGTCGATCAGGACCCGCCACACGGTCTCGGTATCGGCATCGACATCGACCTGCGTCTGGAATCTCATCGCTTCCCTCCGGCCACCGTTGTACCGCAGGGCTCTAACTTCCCGACGCGCGCCCCCTACGCCCTGCCGCCACCCTCATCCGCGCCCCCGCGGCTCCAGATGCTTCAGCAACACCGGCACATGCGAACGCTCGACGTCCTTGGCGGCAGTGACCAGCGTAACCCGGTGCTCAGCCCCCAACGCCCGCAGCTCCGCGAGCGCCTGCTGCTGCGACTCCCCGTCCAGCTCAGCGTCATAGCGCTCCACAAACTCCGAGTATTCATCCCGATGGTCGTGATACCACTTCCGCAGTTCGTCGGAAGGCGTCACATCCTTCGCCCACCCATCAAGCTCGGCGGCTTCCTTACTCACACCCCGAGGCCAAAGCCGATCCACCAGAACCCGCTTCCCGTCAACCCTCGACGGTTCGTCGTAGACCCGCTTCACGCGGTAGCCACCGCTCATGGGGCCAGATTAGGTGACGAAAGCCCAGGTCGCATCCGTGCGACCTGGGCTTCATGTCACGGATGCGGGCCGACACTGGCGTATCT
>JAEKKI010000300.1 GCA_019510485.1 Catenulisporales bacterium | reverse complement strand
CCCAGACCCCGGGCGCCTACTACGACGCCCTCGGCGAGCGCCTCGGCCCGATCGACCTCCCCATCGACCGGCTGCGGCCGCTGGGCATCCTGGTCGACCGCGACCACTGGGGCCAGATGTACCAGATCTTCGCCAAGTCCATGCACATCCGCCGCACCTTCTTCTGGGAGCTCATCGAGCGGCACGGCGCGAAGACCTTCGGAACCAGCAACATTCCCGCGCTCTACGCGGCCAAGGAACGGGAGCTCGCGGATGTGCGCGACTCCGTCGAAACAGGGGTGGCAGGATCACGATGACAGTCCAGACGTCCGAATCGCTGACAGCGCACTTCGCCCTGACCGACGCCGAGGCGGCGCTGCTGCCCACCGACGCCCAGGTCCAGGACTACCTCGACCACGGCTGGTATCTGACCGGGAAGCTGTTCACCGACGAGGAGATAGACACCCTCGTCGCCGCGGTCGACCGCTACTACGCCGGCGAGCGCAGCCGGCAGCTCCCGGTGCGCCCGCCCAAACTCGCGGCCTGGAAGCCCGAGGACGGGCCGGTGCAGCGGCACAACGACTACGTGCACTACGAGAGCGACGCCATCGCGAAGATCCTGTGCAAGCCGCTGATCGGCGCGGTCGCCGCCCGGCTGGCGCGGGCCGAGGAGATCCGGGTCTTCCAGTCCACGCTCATCTACAAACCGCCGGTGGCCGGCGAGCCCAGCAACATCGTGCCCTGGCACTTCGACGCCCACTACTGGGCCTCGTGCACGTCCCAGAACATGCTCACCGCGTTCATCCCCTTCCACGACTGTGACGAGGAGATGGGCACGATCACCATGGTCGACGGCAGCCACGAGTGGGAGGAGATCGGCCGCGAGGACTCCATGGTCAAGCACTTCGCCGAGCGCGACAAGACCGACCTGGAGCGGGTGCTGGCCGACAACGCCGCCCACAACGGCGCCGAGATCCGCAAGGTCCCGATGATCATCCCCAAGGGCCACATGAGCTTCCACCACTGCCGCACCTACCACGGCAGCGGCCCGAACCTCAGCCCGCGCCCGCGCCAGGCGATCTCCTTCCACCTGCAGGACGGCGCCAACGAGTTCCGGCACTTCCAGCTCAGCGACGGCGGCTATGCCGCCTACAACCACGACGTGCTCGTCCGCAAGCTCGCCGACGGCCGTCCCGACTACGCCGACCCCGAGGTCTGCCCCGTTCTCTGGAGGAATTGAATGGCCACGCGCTACGACTGGGGTCAGCGGCATCCCGGCATCGACCGGCTGGAAGCCCGCATCGCGGACGCCCGCGCCGAGGTCGTCGGACACGCGCTGTACGCGCGGCTGAGCGACCGGGAGGCGATCGGCGCCTTCCTGGAACACCACGTGTTCGCGGTCTGGGACTTCATGTCGCTGCTGAAGTCGTTGCAGCGCAACCTGACCTGTGTGGAGCTGCCGTGGGTGCCGACCGGCCCGACCGGCAGCCGGCGGCTGATCAACGACATCGTGCTGGTCGAGGAGAGCGATGAGCTGCGCGGCGGCTTCATCAGCCACTTCGAGCTCTACGTCGCCGGCATGGAACAGGCCGGGGCCGACACGGCGGTCATCGAGGAGTTCATCGCCCTGCTGCGCGCAGGGGTGCCGGTGGAGCGGGCCCTGGAGAAGGCCGGCGTGCCCCAGCCCTCGGCCGAGTTCGTGACCCTGACCTGGGACATCATCGCGAACTCGCCGGTGCACTGCCAGGCCGCCGCCTTCGCCTTCGGTCGCGAGGACCTGATCCCGGACATGTTCGAGCAGGTCGTGTCGGTCAACGAGACGGTCGGCGGGCTCGACACCTTCGTCGACTACCTGGCGCGGCACATCGAGGTCGACGGCGAGGAGCACACGCCGATGGCCATGCAGATGCTCGCCGACCTGTGCGGCGACGACGAGGACAAGTGGGAGCAGTGCGCCGTCACGGTCACCTGGGCGCTGGGCGCGCGGGCCAAGCTGTGGGACGGGATCCTGGCCGCGATCAACGCGGCCGGCGCGCCCGACCCGGCGCACGCGGCGCACGTCGGAAGCGGCCGTGGCTGATTCCGCGGCCCTGTACCGGACGGTCCGGCTCATCCGCCGCTTCGAGGAGCGCGCGGTCGAGCTGGTCCGCTCCGGCGCGATCTTCGGCGGCGTGCACCCCTACACCGGCCAGGAGGCGATCGCGGCCGGGACGTGCGCGGCGCTGCGGGCCGACGACGTCATCACCAGCACCCATCGCGGCCACGGCCACGTGCTGGCCAAGGGCGCCGATCCGGCGCGGATGATGGCCGAGCTGGCCGGGCGCGCCACGGGTCTGAACCAGGGCCGCGGGGGTTCCATGCACGCCGCCGACTTCGGCGTGGGCGTCCTGGGCGCGAACGCGATCGTCGGCGCGGCGGCGCCGATCGCCACCGGCGCGGCCTGGGCCGCCCGGCGTGCGGGCTCTGATCGCGTGTCCCTGACGTACTTCGGGGACGGCGCCGTCAGCCAGGGCGTGGTGCTGGAGACGTTCAACCTGGCGGCGCTGTGGCGGGCTTCAACCTGGCGGCGCTGTGGCGGGCGCCGGTGGTGTTCGTGTGCGAGAACAACGGGTTCGCGACGACCACGCGGGTCGCCGACGCGGTGGCGGGCTCGATCACCGGCCGGGCCGAGGCGTTCGGGATCCCGGCCGTGCAGGTGGACGGGATGGATCCCGAGCTGGTGCTCGCCGCCGCCGCCGAAGCGGTGGGCCGGGCGCGGCGCGGGGACGGACCGACGCTGCTGGAGTGCGTGACGTATCGGTTCGACGCGCACCACACCTGGGAGCACACCGCGCGGCCCCGCTACCGGACGGCGGAAGAGGTCGGGCTCGGCCGGGTCCGCGATCCCCTCGACATCCAGGGCGCGCGGGTTCCCTCAGGCGTTCGCGCCCAGATCGACGCGGAGATCGAAGACCTCCTGGACTCCGCCGTGCGATTCGCGCTCGAAAGCCCCCACCCCGATCCCGCCACGGCGCTGGACCACCTCTACGCCGACGGCACGCGAGCCCGGGCCGGGGTGGCGTGATGACGATCCTGTCGTATCTCAAGGCCCTGAACCGGGCCGTCGCCGACGAGATGGAGCGCGACCCGACGGTCTGCGTGTTCGGCGAGGACGTGCGCGCCGCGGTCACGAACGTGACCGCGGGCCTGGCCAAGCGGTTCGGCGCCGAGCGGGTGCTCGACATGCCGATCTCCGAGCAGGCGTTCACCGGCGTGGCGACCGGCGCCGCGCTGTCCGGCCAGCGTCCGCTGATCGAGTACCAGATCCCCGCGCTGCTGTTCCTGGCCTTCGAGCAGATCGCCAACCAGGCGCACAAGTTCTCGCTGATGACCGGCGGGCAGGCCCGGGTGCCGGTGACGTACCTGGTGCCGAGCTCCGGCTCGCGCGACGGCTGGGCCGGGCAGCAC
>JAEKKI010000154.1 GCA_019510485.1 Catenulisporales bacterium | reverse complement strand
CGCGGCCCACTGATCCTTCCACTGTTCCTTCCAGTCGTGCTGGGCGCGCTTCCACTCGCGCCAGTCGTCATTGCTCCACTGCGAGCGGTCGGCCGGCGGGTACTCATGCGGGTGCGGGTGCGTCGTCGAAGCCTTTTCGGAACTGTGGCGCTCGCCTTGTGGACGCCCGCCCTTGTCGCCGAGGCCGTCAGTGGGGCGCTTCGACGACTCCTGGCGGGCCTCGGCCGCCGCCGCGCGCAGCTCCTCCTGGATGTGCCGGGCGGATTCCTTGACCTCGTCGCGGATCTCCTCGGCGAGGCTGCTCACGGATTCGCGGATCTCCGACTCCAGGGCGGCCATGTCGTCGGCACGGGCCTCGAGCTCGGTGCGGCCGGCGTCGGTGATGTGGTACACCTTGCGGCCGCGCTCGTCGGTCTCGTGCCGGATCAGGCCCTCGCTCTCCAGCCGCGACAGCCGCGGGTAGACCGTGCCGGCGCTGGGGGCGTACAGGCCCTGGAACCGCTCCTTGAGCTGCTGGATGATCTCGTACCCGTGCTTGGGGCTCTCGGCGAGCAGCTTCAACAGGTACAGCCGCAGCCGTCCGTGTCCGAAGACGGGTGCCATTTACAGGTCCTCTCCATCGCTGCCGTCGTCGGCGACCGTCTGCGACAGGCCGGGGTCGACGGGCCTTCTGAGCAGCGTCATGTCCCCGGACACCGCGCGCGCCCGCAGCCGGCCGGCTCCGGTGCCCAGGCGCCCGGACAGCTGCCGGGGCTTGGTGAACGGGATCGGGCGGTTGCCGAACAGCGCGTGGTCGGCCAGGCCGTCGAAGGTGGTCACGGTGCGGCCGCTCATCGTGGACATGTCCACGTCCAGGTTGGCGTCCTCCGGGGCGCGCACGATGACGGCGCCGGAGACCACGTTCAGGTCCAGGCGCGGGGCGTCGCTGCCGTCCTCCAGGTCCACGGTGATCGCCCCCGAGGTGGTGCCGGCCCTGATCGTGTTGCCGGCGCCCAGCGCGATGACGGTGATGGCGCCGGAGATGGTGTGCGCGCTCAGGTCGTCGGTGACGCTCTCGGCGGTAATCGGGCCGGAGACCGTCTTGACGTCGGTCGGACCGTGCAGCTGGGCCAGCGTGATCTCGCCGGAGACGCCCTGGACCCGGGTGCGCTCGTGCAGGTTCGACACCACCAGGGGCCCGGAGACCACGGTGACGTCCACCAGACAGTCCGGGGGCACCTGGATCGAGATGTCGGCCTCGATCCGGCGGCCGCGCATCAGCCGGCCCAGCACGCTCGGCTTGAGCTCGCCGTGCCGCACGGTCAGCTCGCCGTCGGCCGCCTCGATCACCACCGGCTCCTCGCCCTTGACCCGGGTGACGTCGACCAGCGCCGCGCCGTCCTCGCCGGCGCCCACGACGTCGACCTTGCCGGCGGTGCTGACCACCTTCAGCCGGTGGATGCCCTCGAAGCCGAGCCGCTCCGGCTCGCGGAGCTCGTGTCTGGTCATGGCCTGGCGCCCCTTCACGATGTATCGCGTCTCTGCTAGAGACGATATATCGCGTTGCTGGTCTGAGCAAGTGCTGTCCGGCGGGCGGTCGCGGCGTCAGTCCTCGTCGTCGTCCAGCCGCGCCAGCCAGGTGGCCAGCCGGTCGATCGCGGCCTCGAACTCCGGGTTCAGGTCGGTGAAGGTGCGCAGCTGCTCGGCGAGCCAGCCCAGCGACACCTCCTCGTCCCCCCGGCGCTTGTCCAGTTCCTCGATACCCCGGTCAGTGAAGTACATCGTGTATTCCTCCGATAGAGAAGGGTGGGATCCGCGCCGGAACGCGGATCCCACCCTTGCGGCCTGCTGCTATGCGACCGGCGCTATATGACGGCGGCGGCGCGTCAGCCGGTGAACGCGTCCTCGACCAGCTGCGACTGCTCCACCAGGTGCCGCTTGGCCGAGCCCACCGCCGGGGAGGACGCCGCGGCCCGCGACACCACCGTCAGCCCGCGGCCCAGGGCGGCCGGCAGGTTCATCGCGATGAACGGCCACATGCCCTGGTTCGCCGGCTC
The DNA here is from genome assembly GCA_019510485.1 of Catenulisporales bacterium. GTDB lineage: Bacteria > Actinomycetota > Actinomycetes > Streptomycetales > Catenulisporaceae > Catenulispora. Next base: position 29,382 of record JAEKKI010000154.1, on the reverse strand, counting down.
CTCCTGGACCCAGCGCAGATCCACGTCCGGGCCGTAGGCGGCCAGCGCCGCGGCGATCTCGGCGGCCGGCAGCGGGTGCAGCCGCTCCACCCGCACGATCGCGGTGTCGGTGATGCCCGCCTTGCGGCGCTTGGCGGCCAGCTCCCAGTACAGCTTGCCGGAGACCAGCAGCACCCGGCGCACGCCCGAGGCCTCGACCGTGGTGTCGACCAGCACCGGCTCGAAGCGGCCGGAGGTGAAGTCCGACACCGGCGAGACCGCGTCCTTCAGGCGCAGCATCGACTTGGGTGTGAACACGATCAGCGGCTTGTGCGCCGGGTTGTGCGCCTGCCAGCGCAGCAGGTGGAAGTAGGACGCCGGGTTCGAGGGCATCGCCACGGTCATGTTGTTCTGCGCGCACATCTGCAGGAAGCGCTCCGGGCGGGCCGAGGAGTGGTCCGGGCCCTGGCCCTCGTAGCCGTGCGGCAGCAGCAGCACCACGCCGGAGCGCTGGCCCCACTTCTGCTCGCCGGAGGAGATGTACTCGTCGATGATCGACTGCGCGCCGTTGACGAAGTCGCCGAACTGCGCCTCCCACAGCACCAGGGCGTTCGGGCGGGCCACGGAGTAGCCGTACTCGAAGCCCAGGGCCGCGTACTCGCTCAGCAGCGAGTCGTAGACCGTGTACTTGGCCTGGTCCGGGGTCAGGTTCGACAGCGGCGTGTACTCCGCGGCGTTGTCCCGGTCCACCAGCACGTGCTGGCGCTGCACGAAGGTGCCGCGCCGGGAGTCCTGGCCGGCCATCCGCACCGGCACGCCCTCCATCAGCAGCGAGCCGAAGGCCAGGGTCTCGCCCATGCCCCAGTCGATGGTGCTGTCGGTGACCATCTGCGCCCGCTTCTGCAGCGGGGCCAGCACCTTCGGGTGCGGGGTGAAGCCGTCGGGCAGCGAGACCTGCGAGTCGGCGATGACCTTGACGGTCTGCTCGCTGATCGCGGTGTCCACCTGCGCCGGGTAGGGCTGCACGTCCACGGCGAAGGTCGCCGACACCGGGGCCTTGGAGACCTCCTTGGTCTCGGCGAACACCCGCTCCAGCTGGCCCTGGTAGTTGCGCAGCGCCTCCTCGGCCTCTTCCAGGGTGATGTCGCCGCGGCCGATCAGGGCCTCGGTGTAGAGCTTGCGGACGCTGCGCTTGGCCTCGATGAGGTTGTACATCAGCGGCTGGGTCATCGACGGGTCGTCGCCCTCGTTGTGGCCGCGGCGGCGGTAGCAGATCATGTCGATGACGACGTCCTTGTTGAACGCCTGGCGGTACTCGAACGCCAGCTGCGCCACCCGCACGCAGGCCTCGGGGTCGTCCCCGTTCACGTGGAAGATCGGCGCCTCGATCATGCGCGCCACGTCGGTGGCGTAGATGGACGAGCGCGAGGAGGTCGGCGAGGTGGTGAAGCCGACCTGGTTGTTGATCACCAGGTGCACGGTGCCGCCGGTGCGGTAGCCGCGCAGCTGCGACAGGTTCAGCGTCTCGGCCACGACGCCCTGCCCGGCGAACGCGGCGTCGCCGTGGATCAGCAGCGGCAGCACGGTGAAGCCGGCCGAGGCCTTGTCGATGATGTCCTGCTTGGCCCGGACGATGCCCTCCAGCACCGGGTCCACGGTCTCCAGGTGCGAGGGGTTCGCGGCCAGCGACACCGCGATCGCCGAGCCGTCCAGCGCGCTGAAGGTGCCGGAGGCGCCCAGGTGGTACTTCACGTCGCCGGAGCCGTGCATGCTCTTGGGGTCCAGGTTGCCCTCGAACTCCCGGAACACCTCGGCGTACTCCTTGCCGACGATGTTCGTCAGCACGTTGAGCCGGCCGCGGTGCGCCATGCCGATCGCGACCTCGTCCAGCCCGGCCTTGGCGGCGCTGGCGATGATCTCGCCGAGCAGCGGGATCGCCGACTCCCCGCCCTCCAGCGAGAAGCGCTTCTGGCCCATGTACTTGACCTGCAGGAAGGTCTCGAACGCCTCGGCGGCGTTCAGGCGCTCCAGGATGCGCAGCTGCTCGACCCGGTCGGGCTTGGCGTAGCCGTGCTCCACCCGGTCCTGGATCCACTTGCGCTCGTCCGGGGACTGGATGTGCATGTACTCGATGCCGACGGTGCGGCAGTAGGAGTCGCGCAGCACGCCCAGCACATCACGCAGCTTCATCAGCTTCTTGCCGCCGAAGCCGCCGGTGGCGAACTCCCGCTCCAGGTCCCACAGGGTCAGGCCGTGGCTGACCACGTCCAGGTCCGGGTGCCGGCGCTGCTTGTACTCCAGCGGATCGGTGTCGGCCATCAGGTGGCCGCGGGTGCGGTAGGACTCGATGAGCTCCTGCACGCGCGCGGTCTTGTTGATGTCGTCCTCGTGCGAGGCGCTGATGTCCTGGACCCAGCGGACCGGCTCGTACGGGATGCGCAGGGACTCGAAGACCTTGTCGTAGAACCCGTCCTCGCCCAGCAGCAGGTGGTGGATGATCCGCAGGAAGTCGCCGGACTGCGCGCCCTGGATGATCCGGTGGTCGTAGGTGGAGGTCAGGGTCATGATCTTGCTGACCGCCAGCCGCGCCAGGGTCTCCTCGCTCGCGCCCTGGAACTCGGCCGGGTACTCCATCGCGCCGACGCCCAGGATCGTGCCCTGGCCCTTCATCAGGCGCGGCACGGAGTGCACGGTGCCGATGGTGCCGGGGTTGGTCAGCGAGATGGTGGTGCCGGCGAAGTCGTCCGGGGTCAGCTTGTTGCCCCGGGCCCGGCGGACCACGTCCTCGTAGGCCTGCCAGAACTCGCGGAAGTCCATCAGCTCGGCGGCCTTGATGCTCGGCACCAGCAGCTGCCGGGTGCCGTCCGGCTTCACCTGGTCGATGGCCAGACCCACGTTGACGTGCGCCGGGGTGACGACCGCCGGCTTGCCGTTCTCGGTGGTGAACGAGTTGTTCATCGACGGCATCGCCTTGAGCGCCTGCACCAGGGCGTAGCCGATGATGTGGGTGAACGACACCTTGCCGCCGCGGGCCCGCTTGAGGTGGTTGTTGATCACCACGCGGTTGTCGATCAGCAGCTTGGCCGGCACGGCCCGCACGCTGGTCGCCGTCGGCACCTCCAGCGAGGCCTCCATGTTGGAGACCACCCGCGCCGCCGGGCCCTTGAGCACCGCCGTGCTGGTCGCCGCGGTGGTGGCCGGCGTCGTCGCCGCGGTGGTCGCGGCGTCCCGGGGCACCTGGACCGGCGCCGGCGGCGCGGCGGGGGCCGCGGGCGCCGGGGGGGTCTGGGCGGTGGGGGCCGGGGTCGCCGTGGACTGGGCCTGCTGGGCTTGCTGACCCGCATGGGCCGGCTGGGCCGGAGCCGGAGCGGGAACGGCCGCCGCGGTGGGAGCGGCGGCCGCGGCGGGAACCGATGTGTCGGAGGTCACAGTCACTTGGGTGTTATCAACCTTCGCACTGGGGGAAAGTGCCTGCGCGGCGGCAGAGCTGTCCGTGGGCTGGTAGTCGTTGAAGAAATCCCACCACGCGCGGTCGACACTCTCCGGATCGCGCAGGAACTGCTGGTAGATCTCGTCCACCAGCCACTCGTTCGGGCCGAACTCGGCCAGTGTGTGTCCCGGCGTCGAACCGGGGGTACCGGCAGTCTGATCGGGAGCCTGCTGCGACTGTGGCGACACGGCGGTTTCCGCCCTCTTCCGCGTGGGTGCGTATAGGAGTGCACGGCCGTCCACGACCGAGCCCGACCGTAGACGTATGGCGGTCATCCAGGGTACGCCGGTATGCGGGGTTCGCGCAGGCACGCCTCGGGGAAGAGGCGCTGATCACACCATTGAGCGGGGAAAATGCCTCCATCTGACTACGTCGGGGGACCCGGAGTGACCAGATTCACAATCAGTTTGCGCGCGGGGGCGGCGATTGGGCACGTCCGTGGCGACCATCAGATACCCGGGACGTTTGACCTCGTCCGCAAACCAGTGCGGAGCCTTTGGCCGATAGCGGCTGTTACAGCCGCAATACCGCTAACACGCTGACATTACGGGAGATCCACTCGAATCACGCATCCCGGCGCCCCGTTCTCCGCCACCGAGATCCGCCCCCCGTGCAGATCCACCACCCACCGCGCGATCGCCAGCCCCAGCCCGGTCCCGCCGTCGGCGGCCTGCCGCGAGCCGCGGTCGAAGCGGTCGAAGACGCGGACGCGTTCGCCGGGCGGGATGCCGGGGCCCTCGTCGCAGACCTCGACGCGGACGCCGCCCTCCTCCAGGCGGCGGGCGCGCAGCGTCACCTTGCCGTGGGGTGGGGAGTGGCGGACGGCGTTGTCCAGCAGGTTCGCCGCCACCTGGTGGAGGCGCTCGCGGTCGGCGCGGACGGTGAGGTCGGGCGGGGTGACGTCGACCACGGTGCGGGGGCGGCCGCCGTCGTTGTCGCGGGTCAGCATGGAGACCGTGGCCTCGCGGGCCACGGTGCCGAGGAACTCCTCCAGGGCCACGTCCTCGCGGTCGAGTTCGGTGGCGCCGGCGTCGATGCGGGACAGGTCCAGCAGGATGTTGACCAGGCGGCCCAGGCGTTCGGCCTGCTCCAGGGCCAGGCGCATGGTCGCCGGGTCGGGGTCGGTGACGCCGTCGACCACGTTCTCCAGGACCGCGCGCAGGGCGGAGATCGGGGTGCGCAGCTCGTGGGAGACGTTGGCGATCAGCTCCTTGCGCTGCCGGTCCACCGCCTCCAGGTCGGCGGCCATCAGGTTGAACGCGGCGGCCAGCTGCCCCACCTCGTCGCGGGAGGTGGCGGTGGTGATGCGGCGGCTGTAGTCGCCGCGGGCGATGCGGGAGACGGCGTCGGCCATCGAGCGCAGCGGGCTGGTCATGCCGTGCGCCAGGATCTGGGTGACGATCAGCGACAGGATCACCGCGACGCTGACCACGTAGCGGGCCTGGATGCCGGCCGACACGCCGATCGCGGTGAAGCAGCCGGCCACCGACACCGAGGCCACGACCAGGATGCCGAGCTTGACCTTGATGCTGTGGAAGCGGTCGAGGGGGCGGACTTCGCGGGCCCGGTCGATGACGGTGCCACCGACCTTCATGGCGCCGTTCTTCACGGTCTCGTTCTTTTCGCGCCGGTGGCCGGCGTCGTATCAGTGCTCATCCCGCCGGCCGCTCCAGCGGCTCGCCGGTCGCGGGCTCGGCCTCCAAGGCGTACCCGACGCCGTGCACCGTCCGGATCCAGTCCGCCCCGATCTTGCGCCGCACGGCCTTCACATGGCTGTCCACGGTCCGCGTGCCCGAGGCGTCCAGCCAGTCCCACACCTCGGCCAGCAGCTTCTCCCGGGTGAGCACGGTCCGCGGCTGCCCGGCCAGGCACGCCAGCAGGTCGAACTCCGTCGGCGTCAGATGCGCCTCGTCCTGCGCCCGCCCGGCGCCGACCCGCACCCGGCGCTGCGCGGGATCGATCTCCAGCACCCGGGACCCGGCGCTGCCCGAGCCGATGGCCACGAAGCGCAGCGGACGCGGCGCACGCTGCGCGGTCGCCCCGGGTCCGAAGCCGGTGCCGACCGCGACGCCGTCGGCCGTCGCCGAAGTGCCCGTCCCAGCTCCAGCCGCTCCCAGCTCAGCGGCCCGCTCCACCCGCCGCAGCAGCGCGTGCACCCGCGCGATCAGCTCCCGCATCGAGAACGGCTTGGTCAGATAATCGTCGGCGCCGGTGCGCAAACCCTCGATCAGATCGCTCTCGTCGTCGCGCGCCGTGACCATCAGCACCGGCACCGCCCGCTCGGCCTGGATCCGCCGGCACACCTCAAGCCCGTCGAACCCGGGCAGCATCACGTCCAGCACGATCAGGTCCGGCGCCTGCTCCTGCGCGGTCCGCACGGCCGCCGGCCCGTCGCCGGCCAGATGGGTGGCGAAGCCCTCGGCGCGGAGCCGGGCGGCGATCGCCTCGGCCAGGGTCGGTTCGTCCTCGACGACGAGGATTCCCACCCGTCTGGCACCATCACCCGTTCTGGTCACCGGATCAGGATAGGCACGCTTGGCGAAACGGCTCCGGCAGGTGACCGAACGCGCACATTTTCGCCACGGCCGCCCGGCCGCCGCGCATACCGCGCATAGCGCCACGGCGTCCGCAGGGTCCTTGCACGACCGGACACCGCGCCCAGCACCGACCCGCCTGCGGCGATAGGGTCTGCAAGGGATGAAGCACGTCGCTAGGAGGACGCCGATGACCGAGAAGCCCACCGATCTCCCGCAGTGGAAGGCCCTGGAGGCGCACCACGCGGAGTTCGAGAAGGTGAACCTGCGCGACCTGTTCGACACCGACCCCGGCCGTGCCGAGCGCTACTTCGCTCAGGCCGGCGACCTCTCGGTGGACTACTCCAAGCACCTCGTCGACGACGAGACGCTGCGCCTGCTGCTGGACCTGGCCCGAGCCCGGGGCGTGTTCGAACTGCGCGACCGGATGTTCGCCGGCGACAAGATCAACCTGACCGAGGACCGCGCGGTCCTGCACGTCGCGCTGCGCGCCCCCGCCACCGAGCGCATCGAGGTGGACGGCGAGGACGTGGTGCCCGCCGTCCACGAGGTCCTGCACCGCATGTCCGCCTTCGCCTCGCGGGTCCGCGGCGGGGAGTGGACCGGCGCCACCGGCAAGCGCATCAAGACCGTGGTGAACATCGGCATCGGCGGCTCGGACCTGGGCCCGGCGATGGCGTACGAGGCCCTGCGCGCCTACAGCAAGCGCGACATGCAGTTCCGCTTCGTCTCCAACGTCGACGGCGCCGACCTCTACGAGGCCACCCACGACCTGGACCCGGCCGAGACGCTGTTCATCGTCTCCTCCAAGACCTTCACCACGGTCGAGACCATCACCAACGCGACCTCGGCGAAGAAGTGGCTGCTGGCCGGCCTCGGCGGCGACGCTGTGTCTGATGGCGACTCCACCGCGGGGGCGATCGCCAAGCACTTCGTGGCCGTGTCCACCAACGACAAGGCCGTCGCAGAGTTCGGCATCGACACCCAGAACATGTTCGGGTTCTGGGACTGGGTCGGCGGCCGCTACTCCTACGACTCGGCGATCGGCCTGTCGCTGATGATCGCGATCGGCCCGGAGCGCTTCACCGAGATGCTCGAGGGCTTCCACACCATCGACGAGCACTTCCGCACCGCGCCGCCGGAGCGGAACCTGCCGCTGCTGATGGGCCTGATCGGCCTGTGGTACCGGGACTTCTGGGACGCGCAGACCCTGGCGGTGCTTCCGTATTCGCATTATCTGTCGAAGTTCACCGCCTACCTGCAGCAGCTCGACATGGAGTCCAACGGCAAGTCCACGCGCCGCGACGGCGAGCCCGTGGAGTGGCAGACCGGCCCGGTCGTCTGGGGCACGCCGGGCACCAACGGCCAGCACGCCTACTACCAGCTGATCCACCAGGGCACCGCGCTCATCCCGGCCGACTTCATCGGCTTCGACCGGGCTGTGGAAGGCACCGACCCGTTCGGCCAGCAGGACGCGCTGATGGCGAACTTCTTCGCCCAGACCGAGGCTCTGGCCTTCGGCAAGACCCGTGAGCAGGTCGAGGCCGAGGGCGTGCCGGCCGCGCAGGTGCCGCACCGCACGTTCCACGGCAACCGCCCGACGACCACGATCACCGCGCCCCGGCTGACCCCCTCGGTGCTGGGGCAGCTGGTGGCGCTGTACGAGCACAAGGTGTTCGTCCAGGGCGCGGTCTGGGACATCGACTCCTTCGACCAGTGGGGCGTGGAGCTGGGCAAGGTGCTGGCGAAGAAGATCGAGCCGGAACTGTCCTCGGACTCGGCGCCGCACCACGACTCCTCGACGAACGCCGCGATCCAGCGGTACCGGGCCGAGCGGGCACCCGGGAAGTAGTGCGGGCCGGCGATATCGGCGTGCGACAGCGACAGTGACGCAGCTCTCCCGGGCGGCGGTCTCACCGCTCGGGAGCGGGGTTGGGCAGGGGGCGGGGATGAATATCATGGGGGACATGCGTTCTCCCGGCATGGATCCGACGGTGTTGCTCGTCGCGCGCCGCCATGTCGACTTCGGCCGGCTGGCCAGCGCGCTGTGTCGCCGGGGCGTTTGAGCCTTCTCCGCCCCGTTCCGCTCCGCCCTGCTTCTTCCTTCCCCTCCCAAGGAGATGACCGGCCATGGCCGCCAGTGTCAACGTCTCGATCCCGACCATCTTGCGCACCTACACCGACGGCGCCAAGCGCGTCGAAGCCGAGGGCAGCACCCTCGCCGACCTGATCACCGACCTGGACGCCCGGCACCCCGGCCTCGGTGACCGCCTGCTGGACAAGGGCGAGCTGCGCCGCTTCGTGAACGTCTACAAGAACGACGAGGACGTCCGCTTCCTCGGCGGCCTGTCCACCCCGCTGGCCGACGGCGACGCGGTGACGGTCCTGCCGGCCGTCGCCGGCGGCTGAGCCGGCCGGCCGCGCCGAGAGCGCGCAGACACCGGACGCGCCGCCGATGCGCTACGACTCGCTACTGGACTCCGTGGGCCGCACCCCGCTCGTCGGGCTGCCGGCCCTGTCGCCGTCGCCCGAGGTGCGGCTGTGGGCGAAGCTGGAGGACCGCAACCCGACCGGCTCGGTCAAGGACCGCGTCGCCCTGGCGCTGATCGAGAGTGCCGAGAAGGAGGGCCGGCTCCGGCCCGGGGACACCATCTTGGAGCCGACCTCCGGCAACACCGGCATCGGCCTGGCCATGGTCGCCAAGCTCAAGGGCTACCGGCTGGTCTGCGTGATGCCGGAGAACACCTCCGAGGAGCGGCGCCAGCTGCTGCGGATGTGGGGTGCCGAGATCATCTCCTCCAACGCCGCCGGCGGCTCCAACGAGGCGGTGCGGGTGGCCAAGGAACTGGCCGCCGAGCACCCGGACTGGGTGATGCCGTACCAGTACGGCAACCCGGCCAACGCCCTGGCGCACTACCACGGCACCGGACCGGAGCTGCTGGCCGACCTGCCGACGATCACCCACTTCGTCGCCGGGCTCGGCACCACCGGCACGCTCATGGGCGTCGGCCGCTACCTGCGCGAGCACAAGCCGGACGTGAAGATCGTCGCCGCCGAGCCGCGCTACGACGAACTGATCTACGGCCTGCGCAACCTCGACGAGGGCTTCGTCCCCGAGCTGTATGACGAATCAGTGCTCACCACCCGCTTCTCGGTCGGCGCGCACGACGCGCTGCGCCGGACCCGCGAGCTGCTGACCGCCGAGGGCATCTTCGCCGGCATCTCCACCGGCTGCGCGCTGCACGCCGCACTGGGGATCGCCGCGCAGGTGGTGAAGGCGGAGGAGGGTGCGGACATCGCGTTCGTGGTCGCCGACGGCGGGTGGAAGTATCTGTCGACCGGGGCGTATGAGGGCACGCTCGACGAGGCCGAGGACCGGATCGAGGGGCAGCTCTGGGCCTGAGCGGGGCTGGGAGTGCCGTCGGCGTCGTGCCGGCGGCCACCCACCCGCTGTCGTCCTTGATGTGCGGCGAGGTTAGGCTCTCTGGCGCCTCCAAGCTTCCACGATCAAGGGTGGGAAAGTCATGCCCCGCAAGCAGATATGGACCGGCCTGGCCCTGGCGGCCGCCGCCGCGTCGGCGCTCACCGGCTGCTCCCTGAGCGCCTCCGACGGCACACCGCGGTCCTTCGCGCAGCTGTCGGGGCTGAGCGCACAGGACGCGGTCAAGGCGGCGGCCCGGGCCGTGGCCGCGCACCCCAGCGCAAAGGTGCACACGGTGCTCACGGCGCCGGACGCGTCGGAGACCGCCGACGTGACGGCGTCCTTCAACGAGCACCCGAAGTTGCAGGGCACGCTCGCGCTGGGCCCCGCGGACCCGACGCAGGCCGGCGCGGTGCGGATCCCGATCCGGTACGCCGACGACGTGATGTACATGAAAATGGGCGCCGCCCCGACCTACGCCGCACAGCTGGGCGGCAGGCCCTGGGTGCGCATGGACCTGGAGGTCCTGGCCAAGGACCCGCGCACCGCGGCGGTCGGCAGCGACGTTCTGGAGAACACCGCCCCGAGTAAGGGCTTCACCATGCTCACCGCCGCCAAGGATCTGCACCGGATCGGCGAGGAGCAGCACGGCGGCGTGCAGACCGTGCACTACGCCGGCACCGTCAGCGGCGCCGACGCGCTCGACCCGAACCTGGTCGGCCGCGGCCTGACCGCGGACGACGCCGACACCGTCAGCCAGGCGCTGGCCTACGGCAGGATCAGCAAGCTGGGCTACGACCTGTGGCTGCGCGCCGACGGGCTCCCGGTCGCCGAGACCTTCACCGAGACCACCCCGATCGGCACGCTGAACGGCGAGATCGACTACAGCGACTGGGGCACGGCGGTGTCGGTGGACGAGGTGCCGGAGAGCCAGAGCGTGGACTATATGGATCTGGTGCAGAAGGCTCCCGGCGGGAGCGACGGCTCTTCGGCGCCGTCGAGTGCGCCTAGCGCCAGCGCTAGCGCTTCGGAGGCGCCGAGTGCGCCGAGTGCGCCGAGTCCGTCGAGTCCTTCGGGGACTCCGAGCGCCCCGGCCACGCCGAGCAGCCCGAAGCCCACCGGCAGCCCGAGCGCTCCGAGCACCCCGGCTACGCCTGCCACGCCGCGTTCCACGACCTCGTCAAGCTCATCCGCCTGACGGCACCACACCGCACTGCACCGCACTGCACAGTATTCGGGGCCAAATCCGGGGCCGATTCGTGATCACGATTCGGCCCCGCGACCCGCTGCCGGTACCGTCGAAGTGTGAGTGTGGATCAGGCCGAACAGCAAGCTATCGTGGTGCCCGAAACCGCCTGGCGCTCCCGTGAAGCCGCGCACACCGCCCGCGTCGCCGCCTGGATCGACCCGCACCTGCGCCGCCGCGCCGACAACCAGGCGCACCCGGTGCTGGACTTCCTGTTCACCTACTACTCCCACCGCCCGGCCCGCCTCCGCCGCTGGCACCCCGGCGTGGGCGTGGTGCTGACCGGGCCCGGCGCGCGAGAGCGGCTCGCCTGGCGCGGTTACGTCGAGACCGCTCAGGGCGTCACCCTGGACCGTGCCGAATTCACCGACGCCCGGCGCCGCACCGCCGAGTCCGTCCGCGCCCTGCTGACCGCCACCGCCGGCCGCGAGCCGCGCCTGGCCTGCTTCGGCCTGCACGAGTGGGCGATGGTCTACCGCCTGCCCGCCGAACAGGTCCGGCACTCCTCCCGGCGGCTGCGCCTCGGCTCGGCCGGGACCGACGAAGTCGTCGAGTCCCAGCGCATCCGCTGCTCGCACTACGACGCCTACCGCTTCTTCACCCCCGACGCCGAGCCGCTCAACACCCTGCGGCCCACCCGGGAGACGCAGATCGCCCACGAACAGCCCGGCTGCCTGCACGCCGGGATGGACCTCTACAAGTGGGCCTACAAGCTGGACCCCTTCGTCCCCTCCGAGCTGATCGCCGATTGTTTCGCGCTGGCTGCCGAGATCCGCGAGATGGACATGCGGGCCAGCCCCTACGATCTGACCGCGCTCGGCTACGCCCCGATCCCCATCGAGACCGCCGCCGGCCGGGCCGACTACGCCGCCGCGCAGGCCGAGTTCGCCCGGCGGGCCGCGCCCCTGCGCCAGCGCCTCATCGACGTCTGCGACACCCTGCTCGGGTGGGCCGGCCCCCTGGAGCGAACATCGGGCCCCGACATCGTCTGACGTGCTCGCCGCCCCTGGCGGGCATCGTGAGCTAAAGCACGGCTGAGACGGTCGCCACATCGGCGGGCCCAATCGTCGGCGGGGCCCGCCCGGAGCCGTACGCTTTCACCTCATGGCCGCTCCACCGCCTCCGCGCAGTCCCGATGCCGATCCGGCGCCCCGGGACGCCCCCATCGGGATCTTCGACTCCGGTTTCGGCGGGCTCACCGTCGTCCGGGCCCTGCTCGACCAGCTGCCGCACGAGGCGGTCAGCTACTTCGGCGACACCGCGCGCCAGCCCTACGGGCCCCGGCCGATCGCCCACGTACGCGCCTACGCCCTGGAATGCATGGACGCGCTGGTGGAATCCGGTGTGAAGATGCTGGTCATCGCCTGCAACTCGGCGTCCGGCGCGGTGCTGCGCGACGCCCGCGAACGCTACGACATCCCCGTCGTGGAGGTGATCCGGCCCGCGGTGCGGCTCGCCGTGGCCGCCACCCGCAACCAGCACGTCGGTGTGATCAGCACCCGCAGCACCCGGCGCTCGATGGCCTACGACGACGCCTTCGCCGCCGCCCCGCAGATCCAGCTCACCACCCAGGAATGCCCGCGCTTCGTGGAGTTCGTCGAGGCCGGCGTCACCGCCGGCGAGGAACTGTTGAAGATCGCGCACGAATACCTCGACCCGGTCGCCCAGGCCGGCGTCGACACCCTGATCCTGGGCTGCACCCACTACCCGCTGCTCACCGGCGCGATCTCCTACGTGATGGGCGAGGACGTGATCCTCATCAACAGCGCCGAGGAGACCGCGAAGGACGTCTACCGCGTCCTCGCCGAGAACTCGCTGATGCGCCCCGACGACCTGCCCGAACCCGTGCACTCCTTCACCACCACCGGCGACCCGGACCAGTTCCTGCAGATCGGACAGCGCTTCCTGGGGCCGGAGATCGGCCACGTCCACCAGGGACTGCTGCCCGCCGCGTCGTCAAAAGATCCAGATCTCTCAAATGCCCTAGATCTTTCAAAAGCCCTAGATCTTTCAAAAGCCCTAGATCTATCAAAAGCCCTAGATCTTTCAAAAGCCCAAGATGCGGAGTCAGCATGAAGCTCACCGTCATCGGCTCCTCCGGGTCCTTCGGAGGCCCCGGCAACCCGTGCTCCAGCTACCTGGTGGAACATGCCGGCCACCGGATCGTCCTGGACTTCGGCAACGGCGCGCTCGGTGAGCTCCAGCGGTACGGCGACATCTACGACCTCGACGCGGTGATCCTCTCGCACCTGCACGCCGACCACTGCGTCGACATGTGCGGGTACTACGTCGCCCGCAAATACCGCCCCGGCGGCGACGGCCCGCTGCCGCTGCTGCCGGTATGGGGGCCCTCCGGCACCCGCCAGCGCATCGCGCAGGCGTACGACGTCGACGATGCCGAATGCGACTCGGTGTTCTCCTTCCACAACGTCCTGGAAGGGGCCCCCGACGGCGCGACCGAGAACACCTTCGCCGTCGGGCCGTTCAGCGTGCGCGTGGCGCGCGTTGACCACCCGGTCGAGGCCTACGCCATCCGCCTGGAGACCGCCGGCCACGCCCTGGTCTACTCCGGCGACACCGGGCCCTGCGCCGCGCTGGACCGCCTCGCCGTAGGCGCGGACCTGCTGCTGGCCGAGGCTTCGTTCCAGGAGCCCCGCGACAACGGCCTGCTCGGCCTGCACCTCAACGGCCGCGAGGCCGCCGAATGCGCCACGCGGGCCGGCGTGGGCCGCCTGGTGCTCACCCACATCCCGCCGTGGACAGACGCCGAGCTGAACCTGAGCGCCGCCCGCGCCGCGTATGCCGGCCCGGTGAACCTGGCCACGCCGGGCGCCGTCTTCCACATCTGAGACGATTGACGAGAGCGGTCCCCCGCACCGCCCCCGCACTCGCGCCCAGCGCTTGTGCAGCATCGGAAAGGACACCCCAAGTGCCGACCACCATGCTCGTCGTCGAGAAAGCGATCACCCAGCACGACCTGGACTACATCGTCGGCTTGCACACCGAGAACACCGACGACGACCTGGCACCGGAGAACTACGTCGTCGTCGTGCCGGTCGGCAAGGAGAGCGGCAAAGTCCTGGCCACCCTGGACGACCTCGCGCTCGGCAACTTCAAAGGCGCCGAGGAGGACGCCCACGACGAGCCGCTGAACGAGGCCGTCGTCGAGGCGCGCGCGGCGATGACCGCCACCGTCGAGGCGTTCCAGAACGCCGGCAAGCAAGCCGGCGGCGAACTGCTCGTCGGCCCGCCGGTCGACGGTCTGAAGGGCATCGCCGCCAAATACGGCGTCGACGAGATCATCGTGCTGACCGTGCCCCACCTGGTCGAGGAGTTCTTCCACCGGGACCTGGCCACCCGGCTGCGCAAGGCCACCGACCTGCCCACGCTGCGGCTGATGGCGCACGTGACGCTGGACTAGCGGCTCGCCTGCTCGCCGGGCCCGGGCGCGGCTGCCTGCCGAACCGGGCGATCCCGCGCGAGCTTGGCCCACGGCGGGCCCGCGCCGTGGGCTAGGGTCTACCCATGTCAGCAGCACGCGTCGACGGCCGCAAGGCCGACCAGCTCCGTCCGGTCTCCCTGACCCGCAAGTGGTCGATCCACCCCGAGGGCAGCGTCCTCGTCGAGTTCGGCCAGACCAAGGTGCTGTGCACCGCCAGCGTCACCGAGGGCGTCCCGCGCTGGCTGCGCGGCACCGGCAAGGGGTGGGTCACCGCCGAGTACGCGATGCTGCCCCGCGCCACCAACACCCGCGGCGACCGCGAATCGGTCAAGGGCAAGGTCGGCGGCCGCACCCAGGAGATCTCGCGGCTCATCGGGCGCGCGCTGCGGGCCGTGGTGGACACCAAGGCGCTCGGCGAGAACACGATCATCGTGGACTGCGACGTGCTCCAGGCCGACGGCGGCACCCGCACCGCGGCGATCACCGGCGCCTACGTGGCGCTGCAGGACGCGGTCACGTGGATGCGCGACAAGAAGATGATCAAGGCCTCCCGGGACCCGCTGCTCGGCTCGGTGTCGGCGGTCAGCGTCGGCATCATCGACGGCGTGCCGATGCTCGACCTCTGCTACGAGGAAGACGTGCGGGCCGAGACCGACATGAACGTGGTGTGCACCGCCGACGGCAAGTTCGTCGAGGTGCAGGGCACCGCCGAGGGTGTGCCGTTCGACCGCTCAGAGCTGGACGCGCTGTTGGATCTGGCCGCTGCCGGATGCAAGGAGCTGGCGACGCATCAGGTCAAGGCGCTGCTGAGCTGAGCTGCTTCTGAGCTGTTCCCCGGTCTGCCCCGGCCGACGGCTGGCGAACCCGGAGCTGCGCTACGGTGTGGCTCCGTTCGTCATTTCACAGGGGGTGGATCGTGTCGGCACGGTTCCGGGCACAAACGGCGGCAGTGGCCGTCGCGGCGGCGTTCGCGCTGGGGAGCGCGGGGTGCGCGTCGGAGGGGACGGTCGGGGCCGGAGGGAAGCCCTCCAGCGCTGTCAGCGTTTCCAAGCCGCCCACGGGCTCCGCACCTTCGGGCACGCCGACGGCTTCCAGCGGTACGACAACTACTTCCGCGGGATCGAAGCCTTCTTCATCGGCCTCTCCCGCCGATCCCTCGGCCCTGGCCTCGTCGCTGAAGAAGCTCAACGACCTGTGGACGGACCCCGGCTGCAAAGCGGGACTGCACGGGTTCGCCGACTACCTCACCGCAGCCCAGGAGAGCCCGGCCAAGGCCGATGCCGCAATCCCCGGTGCGATCCGCGGGCTGCGCTCCGGCGCGCAGTCGACTCACCGGCCGGACGCCGCACAGGCCATGAGCAATATGGCCAAGGATCTGCAGGCCATGGCTGATGCCGACAAGGCGGGGAAGACGGCTGACAAGGGGCCGTTGCGGAACGACTGGCAGGTCATGGGGAACGCCTGCTCGGGGTGAGGTGGGGGTGCGCGGTGGCGGCTTCGGTCTGCGACCCGATCTCCGGCATGGCTCCGGCCATCCGGGCCGGCGGTTCCGTCCCCCGCCCCTAGACTGGCGCCCATGCGCCAGATCGTCCTCGCCACCCGCAACGCCAAGAAGATCCGCGAGCTGGAGCGGATCCTGCTCGCCGCCGGCCTGACCGATGTCGGCTTGGCCGGGCCGGAACTCTACGCGGCGCTCCCGGAGATCCCCGAGACCGGCCTGAGCTTCGCCGAGAACGCGCTGATCAAGGCGCGCGCGGTGGCGGCGGCCACCGGGCTGACCGCGGTCGCGGACGACTCCGGCCTGTGCGTGGACGCGCTCAGCGGCATGCCCGGCGTCCTGTCGGCACGGTGGTCCGGCCGCTTCGGCGACCAGGTCGGCGGCCCCGACCGTGACACGGCGAACCTGCAATTGGTCCTGGACCAGGTCGCGGACGTCCCCGACGCCGCTCTCGGCGCCCACTTCACGTGCGCCGCCGCTTTGGTCCAGCCCGACGGGACGGAGCATGTGGTCGAAGGTGTGATCCTCGGCTACCTGGTGCGGACGCCGCGCGGTACCGGAGGCTTCGGCTACGATCCGATCTTCGTTCCGGAGGGCGAGACTCGGACCACGGCCGAGATGAGCGCTGAGGAGAAGGACGCGATCAGCCATCGGGGGCGGGCGTTCCGGGCGCTGGTGCCGTTGCTGAAGGGTGAGGGCTGAGGGCGCGCCGGGGCTTCTTTGCGGCGCGCGTGCGGCCGCAGGCCGGACCGGCGATTTCGCTGCTCAGGTCCTTGTCATGCGGCCGCTTCGCTGCTCCTGATGCCGGGCGCTACTTGCCGATCGTGCAGAGGTGATCCATCTGCTGGAGATCGGTAGTCAGCTTGGCCGAGTCGCCGTTCCCGCTGAGAATCGCGGCGTAGTCATCGTGCACGGCCTGCACCGCCGCCCGCACATCGTCCCGGTCCGCCTCGGTCGCAGCCTTGGCGAGCTGGTTGAGGAGCGTCTGGAAGTCGGTGTTCACCGCGGCCTTGTCGCCCTTATTGCTATCGGCCTCGATCTGCTTGCCCTGCTCCAGCACGGCCCGCTTCCCGTGCGTGCACCCGGGATCCAGCGCCGACGTCTTCGAACCGATCGCGACCCCGGCCGCCGCCGTCACCAGAATCGACAGCACCAACGCCGTGATCGCCAACCCCCGTCCGCGCGCCTTGCCCCGGGCGGTCTTGACCATCCCGATGACGGCCAGCACCAGCCCCACGAGCGGAACCCAGAACAGGCACAGTGCGACGATAGCGACGGTGCTGGTTTTGGCGGGCGGCGGCGGTGCTGGCGGGTAGCCGTATCCGTACCCATGTGCCGCCGGCACCGGCTCGGGTGCGGGCCCCACCCCCGCCTGCCCCGGGTACCCGAGCTGCCCCGGCAACGGAGCCTGCCCGGGCCGGCCCGGCGTACCGTCGGACACGTATGGGCCCGGCCCGCGCGAGGAAGGTGTGGACATTTTTCCCGCCCCTGACGTCGTCACTCGACCTTCGGTCGTTGACGGAGCTTAGCGGGTGGTCGCCGCTGAGACCGCAGGAAGCTGAAGTGGGGCCGACGAGATTCGAACTCGTAACACAACGGGTCTAAGCCGTTGGCCTCTGCCGTTGGGCTACGGCCCCGCCCCACCTTACCCGCCGATGTTCTAGCAGTCCAAAGGATTGGGTTCCTGCTTTTTCTTGCGGCAGAAGGTCGGAGTGGTCGCATGGCAGTTCGGACACAGGAACCTCAGGTTCTGCGGCCGGTTGTCGGTGAAGTCTCCGCTGATGTGGTCGACCTCCAGCGTGATCTCGCGGTCTTGCCAGACCGGTCCGGTACCGCACATCCCACAGCGATATGGGGCACCGATCTCGAGCATCGCGGCGCGCAGCTTCCGGCTGTTGATCCGGCGCCGGGCACCCGGGTTCGCGATCAAGATCTCGGCAGGGCTTGTGCGCTGGGGGCTTCGCGTTCCGCGAGCGTGTGCCTGGCCGCTCATGTGCGAGAGGTCGAGTTCATACTCGGCGATGAGCCTGTGAAAGCGGTTGCGGAAGGCGCCGCAATCTCTAACATCGAGGAGCTTCGCGCACTCCGCGATGCTCCGTGACCGGGCGACGATTTCCGCGAACTCGTCCTTCGGAATGTCCTTGAGCCTGCGCTTGTCGCGGCGTGTCACATCGATGCCCTCGTCGATCAAAGATCGGCGTACCCGCTCATACTGCGCTGCTCCCGGTCCCGCGCCAAGGCGCTGGACGACCTCGACGACGGACGTCGCTCCCTGCGCCGCGGCGATGAGCGATTCGCGGTCGAACACAGCGATCGTCCTGCCGCGCTTCCACGCGTCGAAATGGGAGACGTCGATTCCGTATCGTCGAAGCTGTCTTCCGATGTACGCCTGAGTTCCGCCGACCTCCTTGGCGCCTAGCCGACGTACGACCTCGCTGATCGACTTCGATGCGGCAGCCGCTTCCTCCAGCATCTCCCGCGTGTACAGCTGGGAGGCGTTCCGGAAGTGCCGACAATCGATGCCGATCTCCCGCATCAGCCCCATGACATACCGATTCCGGCCCGGGCTGGGCTCCCGCCCCAGCATCCGAACCGCGTCGCCGATGCTGTTCGAGCCCGCCGCCGCAGCGGCGAGCTCCTCGAACGTGTATGTAGTGCTCATGCGAGCGAAACTAGAACTCCGGCGAATGCGTCCGCAGGGGCCTAAGCGTGCAACATCACACGAAATGATTACCGGCTCACTCGAAGTGGTGACTACCGACGACTAATCGTCCAACCCCAGATCCCGCCGCAGCTTCGCCACATGCCCCGTCGCCTTCACGTTGTACTGCGCGACCTCGACCGTCCCGACACCCTTGTCATCAACATCGATCACGAACGTCGACCGGAGCACGCCGACCATCGTCTTCCCATACAGCTTCTTCTCCCCGAACGCGCCGTACTCCTGAAGCACCGTCTTGTCCGGATCCGACAGCAACGGGAACGTCAACGCATCGCGCTCGCGGAACTTGGCCAGCTTCTCCGGCTTGTCCGGCGACAGGCCGAGGATCGCGTACCCCTCCTTCTGAAAGGACGCGATGTTGTCGCGGAAGTCGCAGGCCTGCTTCGTGCAGCCCGGCGTCATCGCGGCCGGGTACACGTACAGGATCACCTTGCGGCCGGGATAGTCGGTCAGGCTCACCGCGGCACCGTGGTCGTCGGTGAGGGTGAAGGCGGGGGCGGTGTCTCCGGGGTTCAGTTTCACGGCTCCAAGGCTAGCTCGGAGGCGGGACGCCTACCCCGGTGCGATAACGTCACAGAGTGAGTTCAGGAGAGAAGCTTCCGATCCGGATGCTGCACGACCGCGTGCTGGTACGCGAGGACCAGGAGGCCGGCGACCGGCGCTCCTCCGGGGGCATCCTCATCCCGGCGACGGCGCGGGTGGGGCACCGCCTGGCGTGGGCCGAGGTCGTGGCGGTCGGTGCGAACGTGCGCACCGTCCAGGTCGGCGACCGGGTGCTGTTCGACCCGGCCGACCGCGGCGAGGTCGAGGTGCGGGGCACCGACTATGTGCTCCTGAGGGAGCGGGACGTGCACGCGGTCGCGGCCGAGCGCCTGGCCGAGGGCGACGGTTCCACCGGCCTGTATCTCTGATCCGAGAACACCTCCCGCACCGGTTACCCGTAGTTCGCCCTCGTCCCCTAAGGTCGAGGGCATGGCCGGTGACCAGGCGACCTCGACGCGCGCCCCGCAGCCCGGGAACGGGAAGATCGCGGCGGACAGCGGCGCTGCCGGCACGCCCGGAAAGCAGAGCACCCAGGCCTCCGCGGACCTCCCCGTCACCTCCCTGTCCGCCATGCCCGCCGGCAGCTGGTTCACCTTCGCCTTCTGGCTCGCCGCCGGCGGCATCACCGCCTACGCCCTGGTCCGCGTGGTCTCCGGCCTCGGCAGCCTGCTGTCGATCCTGCTGCTGGCGGTCTTCTTCGCCACGGCCCTGGACCCGATGGTCACCGCCCTGGTGAACCGCGGCCTGCGCCGCAGTCTGGCGGTCACCGTGGTCGCGCTCGGCGTGCTGGCGCTGATCGCCGGCTTCGTGGCGGTGGTCTTCCCGCCGGTGGACAAAGAGGTCAACTCCCTGATCGAGGCGATCCCCGGCTACCTGGACGATCTGCGCAACAAGTCGACCTACCTGGGCAAGCTGGAGGAAAAGTACCAGTTCGTCGAGAAGGCCAAGTCCTGGATCGACGCCAACCGGGCCGGGACCCTGGACCTGAACGGCATCCTCGGCGCCGGCAAGGCGGTGTTCTCGATCCTCACCGGCACCTTGACCGCGATCGCGCTGACCCTGTACTTCGTGGCCAACATGCCGGGCATCAAGCGCTTCGGCTACCACCTGGTTCCGATCCGCCGCCGGCCCCGGGTGGCGGAGCTCACCGACCGGATCCTGGCCCAGGTCGGCCGGTACGTCATCGGGCAGATGGTGATCGCCTCCATCGGCGGCTTCTTCACCTGGGCCTGGGCCCTGGCCTGGGGCATCCCGTATCCGGCGGCGCTCGGTGTGGTGGTGGCCCTGTTCGGCCTGGTGCCGGTCGTGGGCTCCTCGATCGGCGGCGCGATCGTGACGCTGGTGGCGCTGACGGTGTCGGTGAAGGTGGCCATCGCGACCCTGGTCTACTACGTCGCCGCGCGCCTGGCCGAGGACTATCTGGTGGCCCCGCGCGTGAACCGCCGCACCGTGGACGTGCACCCGATGGTGACCATCCTCGCGGTGCTGGCCGGGGCGGCGCTGTTCGGCGTGGTCGGGGCGCTGGTGGCGATCCCGGCGGCGGTCGCGATCAAGATGGTCGCCACGGAGGTGCTGCTGCCGCGCATCGATGAAATGTGATCGACGCGCGATCGGCGCATACTGAACGGCCGAGATGTGAGTCTGCCGCGCCGATGCGGCATGATCTCCCCTATCGGGTGAGACCCGCGACGCCGCGTGCGCGCCGCGTTCCGGGAGTCGGGTGGGACTACTACTGTGGGCATTCTGATGGGTACCTGTGATGGCCGGTAAGGCCGATCTCGTCGTCCTGGGGGCGGGCCCCGCGGGGCTGGCCGCCGCCTGGCGCGCCGCGCGCCGCGGCCTGTCCGTGGACGTCCTCGAACGCGCCGAGACCGTGGGCGGCATGGCGGCGTCCTTCGACGTCGCCGGCTTCCGGGTGGACCTGGGCAGCCACCGGCTGAACCCGGACCTGCCCGAGCACGTCGTCGCTGATCTCAGGACCTTGATGGGATCGGATCTGCAGACCCGGTACCGCAACGGCCGGCTGCTGATCGGCGACCGCTGGGTGACCTATCCGTTCAAGCCGCGCGAGCTGGCCAAGTCGATGCCGACGGTGCCGATGGCGCGGGCCGCCTTCGACGCGCTGGCCACCACGTGGCGTGGGAAGAAGCAGACGGCGGCCGCGGAGTCGTACGCGGAGCTGATGCGGGCCGGTTTCGGCCCGACGATGTACAAGCAGGTGTACGAGCCGTACGCGGCCAAGCTGTGGGGCCTGTCGGGCGAGGAGATCGACATCGATCAGGCCCGTCGCAAGGCCGGGTCGCAGAACGTGTGGGGCGCGCTGGTGCGCAGCGTGCGCAATTCGATCGCCAGCGAGTCCTTGGCCTATCTGTATCCGCGCCGCGGTTTCGGGCAGCTGTGCGAGTCGCTGGCGGACGCCGCGATGCAGGCCGGGGCGCGGCTGCGGCTCGGGGCGGCGGCCGAGCGCATCGCCATCGACGCCGAGGGCGTGAACGTGTCGCTGGCCCGCTCGGAGTTCCACAGCGCGGCCGCCGAGCGCGGCGGCTGGTCGGGGGAGCAGCACTGGGCCGACGGCGGCACGGACATCCGGGCCGAGCATGTGTTCTCCACGATCCCGTTGCCGCTGCTGGCCCGTCTGACCTCGCCGGGCGCGCCGTACGAGGCGGTGGAGGCCAGCGGCCAGCTGCGGTTCCGGGCGATCCTGCTGGTCTACGCGGTGCACCAGGGCGGTCGCTGGACCGACTGCGACGTGCACTACATCC
This sequence comes from Catenulisporales bacterium, assembly GCA_019510485.1. Lineage (GTDB taxonomy): Bacteria > Actinomycetota > Actinomycetes > Streptomycetales > Catenulisporaceae > Catenulispora. The sequence continues at coordinate 7,745 of JAEKKI010000154.1, read as the reverse complement.
CGGACGGCGGCACCCCGGTCACCCGCATCTCCGAGCCGGCCAACCACCGCTTCTCCCCGGACGACCCGACGGAGCGGACGGTCCTGTGCTTCGAGATCCCCTGCGACATCGGGGACGACTTGTGGGCCGCCGACGAGGATCAGCTGGCGAACCTGATCCGGCAGACGGTGCGCCGTCTGGGCCTGCCGCAGCTGCGGCTGGAGTGGGTGCAGGTCAAGCGGATGCGGCAGGTGTATCCGATCTACCACCGCGGTTACCGGGAGGCGTTGGCCGACCTGGAGACCTGGGTGGAGTCGCTGCCGCGCGTGACGACGTTCGGCCGGCTGGGCCTGTTCACGCCGGACAACACGCACCACGCGCTGGTGATGGGCTATGAGGCGGCCGACGCGCTGGGCTCGGGCACGTGGGACGAAAAGATGTGGCGCGACGCCCGGGACCGGTTCACTCAGCACGTCGTCGAGACCTGATCGGCACCCGAGGGGAAGCGAACCGGCCGCGACGCGAAACCGCTGACGCGAAACCGCCGTTGTGACGCGCCTCACCGCGTATCCGTGTCACAACGCGTTGTGAGGCACTCAACGCGACTCACCTCGGCACATTGTCAGTGGCGGCCCCTAGCCTGGGGGCAATCCAAGAATCAGCAGTCTCAGCCTGAGGGGGCATACGAGGCATGACGAATACTACGAATACGGGCGTCGACCGTCCAGACGCCTCATCCGGGGACATATCAACCCCGGATCCCAAACGCTGGCTGGCCCTGGCGGTCATCCTGTCGGCGGCCTTCATGGACCTGCTCGACGTCACGATCGTCAACGTGGCGATCCCGTCGATCCAGAGCCAGATGAAGGCCGGCTACTCGGCGATCCAGTGGATCACCGCCGGCTACGCGCTGGCCTTCGCGGTCGTGCTGATCACCGGCGGCCGGCTCGGCGACATCTACGGCCGCAAGCGGCTGTTCCTGATCGGCATGACCGGCTTCACGGTCGCCTCGGCGCTGTGCGGCCTGGCCGCCACCCCCGGCGTGCTGATCGGCGCCCGGGTCCTGCAGGGCGGCATGGCGGCGCTGATGGTGCCGCAGGTCATGGCGATCATCCACGTGACATTCCCGGCGAACGAGCGCGGCAAGGTCATGGGCATGTTCGGCGCCATCGTGGGCTCGGCGGCCGTGGCCGGCCCGATATTGGGCGGCCTGCTGGTGCAGTGGAACCTGTTCGGGCTGCACTGGCGCCCGATCTTCCTGGTGAACCTGCCGGTCGGCGTCTTCGGCCTGATCGTCGCCTTCCGCGTGATCTCCGAGTCCCGGGCTCCGCACGCCACCAAACTCGACCTGCCCGGCGTCGGGCTGTCCGTGGTCGGCCTGTTCATGCTGGTGTTCCCGCTGATGCAGGGCCGCGACCTGGACTGGCCGGTCTGGGGCTGGATCATGATGGCCGCCGCGGTGCCGGTGCTGGCCGTGTTCGTGCTCTACGAGCGGCGCAAGGGCCTGCGCGCCGAATCCCCGCTGGTGGAGCTGGGCCTGTTCCGCTTCCGCTCCTTCGCCTCCGGCATCCTGACCAACCTGACGTTCTCGACCACCCTCGGCGTGTTCTTCCTGGTGTGGGCGCTGTACATGCAGCTGGGCCTGGGCTGGACGCCGCTGCACGCGGGCCTGACCGGCATCCCGTTCTCCATCGGCGTCTCGGCGGCGGCCGGCATGTCGGTGCAGTTCCTGGTGCCGAGGTTCGGGCGCAAGGTGGTGCAGTTCGGCGTGCTGCTGATGGCCGGCGGCATGGTGCTGTACATCGAGATGGCCAAGCAACTGGACCTGTCCTTCGCCTCCTGGCAGATGGCGCTGCCGCTGCTGGTCACCGGCGTCGGAATGGGCCTGGTGGTGGCCCCGATCTTCGACCTGATCCTCACCGACGTGCCGATGCGGGACGCCGGATCCGCCTCCGGCCTGCTGAACACCAGCCAGCAGCTCGGGCAGGCGTTCGGCATCGCGCTGACGGCGGTGGTGTTCTTCAACCTGATGGGCACGCACGCCGCCAAAGCCGTGGACGACATGAAGCCGGACGTCACCAAGGCGCTGGTGGCGGTCGGGGTCCCGGCGGCGCAGGCCGACCCGGTGTTCGCCTCCTTCAAGCAGTGCGCTGTGGACCACGCCAAGGAGAAGGACCCGAGCGACACTCCGGCTTCCTGCCGCCCCTCGCCCGGTCAGAACCCCGATGTGGGCGCCGTCCTGCAGGCGCAGGGTGCCAGGGCCACGCAGCACACGATGGTCGGCGGGTTCGAGACGACCTTGTGGTTCGTGGCCGGCGGACAATTCTTTGTCTTCCTGCTGATGTTCTTCCTGCCGAAGAACGTGCGGGCCAAGGACTCCGAGGATGATGCGGACGCCGTCGGCGCCGAGGACCCCGAGGATGTCGCACCTGTGTTCGCCCACTGAGCAACCCCAGCTCACCACCGGTTTGCTGCCCCGGCGGGCATACGGAGTTCGTGGACTGTTCACCGGGGCTTCGCCTCGATCGGCAAGACTTCGGCCATGGCGCGACAGTTCCGCCCGGAGCGGGTCGAGTACGACGTTCTCACCGCGCATCCCGATCCCGTCGCGGCCGCGACGGGATCGACCCGATGGGCCACCGCCGCGGTGGATGCCGTCACCCCCGGACCGCTGCCGGGCCTGACGGCTCTGAAGGAGTATGCGCTGGCGCTGGTGCCGCGGCTGCGGGACTTCGCCGAACACGTCGCCGGCCCGCGCGGGGACGTGTCCTCGCCGGCGCTGCGCTACGGCGCGTACCAGAGCGTCCGCGCGATGGTCCGGGACAAGGACGGCCACGCGCTGGCCGAGGTGCGCGCCGACGGCCGGGTGCTGCTGCCCGGCGAGCTCGACGCCGACCTGCGCGGCAAGCTCAACGGCCTGGTCAACGTGGGGCTGCCGATGGTCACCCGGGCCGTGGACCAGGGCTCTTACGAGACCGCGCTGGAGTCCCTGGTCAAAGCCCGGGCCACGTTGAACGCGATGCTGCAAGCGGTGCTGAACATGGCGATCTCCGGTCCCGAGCCGCTGTCCCGGGAGCAGCTGGCCGCGGCGCTGCGGGTGCAGCCGGCCGACCTCGACGGCTGGTACGCCGGGCGGACGTCGTAGGCTGACGCCGGAGCATCACGTGCTACACGGTGTCGCAACAGGATCCCGGAGCCACCGGGACCAGGCGTGAGTCTGCGGCTTTGCCGCACGTTCACCGTCCGTTTCCCCGCGCCGTCCGACGTCGCGCGTATTCTCCGCCCGTCGCCCGTGTCGTCATTCTCTTGGGGGGAACCGCCTTGTCCGGCCTCAACTACTTCGAAGCCTGCTCCATCGGGCTGCTGCAAGGCGTCACAGAACTGTTCCCCATCTCCAGCCTCGGCCACTCGATCCTGGTCCCGGCCTTCATCGGCGGCCACTGGAAGACCGACCTGGACATGACCGCCAAGGACTCTCCGTACCTGGCGTTCCTGGTGCTGGCACATGTGGCGACGGCGCTGGCCCTGGTGGCGTTCTTCTGGCGGGACTGGCTGCGCATCGTCGGGGCCTTGTTCTCCTCGATCCGCGAGCGCCGGGTGGAGACCCCGGACCAGCGCCTGGCCTGGCTGCTGATCATCGGCACCATACCGGTGGGCCTGATCGGCATCGCGCTGGACAAGGAGCTGCGCACCCACCTGGGCAAACCGCAGCCCGCCGCGGCGTTCCTGCTCGTCAACGGGTTCGTCATCTTCGCCGCGAACTACCTGCTCAAGAGCTCGAGCAAGGGCCGGCACGCCGACGCCGGCGCCCCGGAGCCCCGGCCGGGGGAGTCCGAGGACGTCGCCGCCGACCGCCGGCTGTCCCGGCTGGGCTGGAAGTCCGCGGTCGGGATCGGCGGCGCGCAGGCCTTCGCGCTGCTGCCGGGTATCAGCCGGTCGGGCATCACGATGGTCGCGGGCCTCGCGCGCGGCCTGCGGACCGAGGACGCCGCCCGCTTCGCGTTCCTGCTGGCGACCCCCGTGATCCTGGCCGCCGGCCTGTTCAAGGCGCCGGAGCTGACCAAGCCCGAGAACCACGGGATCCTCGGGCCGGCCATCGCCGGTTCGCTGCTGGCCGGCGTCGCGGCGTACTTCTCGGTGAAGTTCCTGACCAAGTACTTCGAGCACCGGGACCTGAAGCCGTTCGGCATCTACTGCATCCTCGCCGGGGCGTTCTCGTTGGTCTGGTTCACCGTGCACCACTGACCGGAAGTCGAGCGGACTGAGCGGAAGATCGGGCCGAGCCAACCGCTCACCGGTACTCGGCGAGTCGCGGCCGCAGACCCAGCAGGGTCAGGCCGATGACGAACACCGCCAGCAGCCAGGGCAGCCAGGTCCACGTCGCGATCCCGTCGTGCGCGGCGGGCATGGAGGTGTCGAAGCGGTCCTGGTTGAGCCCGATCAGCTCGTCGAGCGCCTTGGTGTACTCGTTGAACGCCCGATCCGAGCTGCCGGGGCTGTCGGCGTTGGTGTCGAAGTCGATCGCGGCTTTGAGCTCCTGCGGTGTGGCCAGCGGCATGGAGCGCAGACGCGAGTCGTCCTGGATGTAGACGTCGTAGTCTGCGAAAGCGGTGTAAGCCTTCTGCATCTCGCCGTCGAAGGTGATGTTCCGGAACTCCGTGCCGAAGGCGCTGCCCGTCGAGAGTGTCGACGGCAGATCCGCCGCATCCGTTTGCTTGGTCACCCTGTTCAGGGTGTCGCCGTAGACGGCGACGTCCGTGGTGCGCAGGGCGACGATCCGCTGCTCACCGGCCTGGAACGACTGCTCGAACCGGTTCCGCTGGTCGGGCTGGTCGTGGACCAGCAGCCAGCGGCTCTCGTCGGCGTTGATGCCGGAGCTGACGGCCCGGGCCTGGCTAAGCGCGAGTACCGAGTCGAACGCATCGGATTTCGCTATGCGGAAATCCCCGGCGGCGCGACCCGCCGATGCCGCGCCGCCGACCGCGAAGATCAGCGCGACCAGCGTCGCGGCGGCCAGCGCCGGGTTCACCCTGCGGTGGAAACGGAGGAAGAGAAAGGTCTGAAGTCCCACCAGACAGCTCAGCAGCATCAGCCCGAACAGCACGAATCCAGCCGTCACCCAGTTCAGGGCGCCCGACGCCGCGGACGCCGAGTCGTCGATGGCCTGCGCGCTGCGCGCTTCGAGAGCGGTCGCGGCCTGCATCAGGCCGCCTTGGCCGTCCGCGCCGAACAGGATGGCGTGGCCGCCCAGGTAGTCAGAGATCACGTCGCCCGGTGCGCCGCCGGCCACGGTGCCGCCCTCGCGCTCGTCGGCATCGAGCGTGCGCACCGCCTGCGCCTGGTACCGGCCGAAGGTGTCCACCACCGCGTGCAGCTGCTTCAGCGCGTCCTGATCCCCGGCCAGCGCCGTGGTCGCGGCTTGCAGGTCACCGTCGGCGGCCTGCCGGTCCCGGTCGTACAGGCCCTCGCTCGTCAGGCGCGGCACGTGCACGGTCGTGTCGCCGTTCACCAGCAGGGCGTTGAGAAGCTGCGCGTCCATGTCCTGCAGCTGGAAGAGGAAGTCCTCAGTGGCCCGCACGCTCGGCGCGTCGGTGGTCCCGACCTCCCCGATCTTGGAGCGCGCGGCCGAGGCCGACCCGGTCATCGCCGCGGCGGCGATCAGCGCCACCACGCTGATCGCGGCAGCCGCCGCCCGCAGCACGTTCGGTGTGGTGCGCCGAGGTGCGTGAGGAAGATGGATGAGATGATCGCTGGAATGGGTTGTTGGTTGGGCTGCCCGGTGCGACGTGCTCCGCTGGGGCGGCCGAGTGAGAGTCCCCGACACGCTCCGAACATAAGTCCGGACAGCGTGCACCGGGAGGCGGTGGCAGCGGTTCAAACGGAATGCAAACGCCCCGGCGGCGGACGGCGTTTGCCGGGGTGGGCGCGGTCAGCGGATGATCGTGCGGTTGTGCTGGTTCACGATGATGAGAGGTCGCGGGGTGTCACCTCAGCAGGGCGGTTCGGCGCACGGCAAGGAGCACGAGATCGCGGTCGAGCAGGCGGCGGTCGACGCCGCCTACGCCCGGCTGGCGCAGATGCGCGAGCAGGCCGCGCGCCGGGTGCGCGACAGCTACCAGGTGGCGCAGGGCGGGACCTACGCGGCGCTGGTCGACCGGGACGTGCAGGTGATGGAGGCCGCGATCTGGGAGCGGTCGCTGGAGAACGCCTACAACGAGCTGGTGTTCGGCCGCCTGGACCTCAAGCCCGAGACCGCCGGCGGTGAGCTGGAGACCTACCGCATCGGCCGGCTCGGGGTGCGCACCGAGGACCTGGAGCCGCTGGTCGTGGACTGGCGGGCGCCGGCGGCCGCGGCGTTCTACCAGGCCGCCCCGGAGGACCCCAAGGGCGTGGTGCGGCGCCGGGTGCTGCACTGCCGCGGCGACCGCGTCCTGGACATCGAGGACGACCTGCTCGACCCGGACAACGCCCCCGAGGGGCTGCCGGTGGTCGGCGACGGCGCGTTCATCGCGGCGCTGTCCCGCACCCGTACCGGCCGCATGCGCGACATCGTCGCGACCATCCAGCGCGAGCAGGACCTGGTGATCCGGGCGCCCGCCGACATCAGCGTCGTGGTGACCGGCGGGCCGGGCACCGGCAAGACGGCGGTGGCGCTGCACCGGGTGGCGTGGCTGTTGTTCCAGCACCGGCGCCGTTTCGGGTCGCGCGGCGTGCTGGTGGTCGGGCCGAACCGGCGGTTCACCGAGTACATCGAGCGGGTGCTGCCCTCCCTCGGCGAGGGCGGAGCGGCGCTGCGTTCGCTGGGCGACGTGGTGAACGGCGTCGAGGCCTCCCGGCACGAGGACCCGGCGCGGGCCAAGCTCAAGGGCTCGCCGCGGATGGTGCGGGTGCTGCGCAAGGCCGCGAACGACGCGCCGTGGGGCGCCCCGAAGGACGTGCGCCTGGTCTATCAGGGCACGTTCTTCACCCTGGAGGCGCCGCAGCTGGCCGGGTTGCGCGAGCGGATGCTGCGCGGCAGCCGGCGGCCGAACGCGGTGCGGGCCGATGTGATCCGGGCCCTGCAGGAGGCGGCGTGGAACGCCTACCAGGACGCCAAGCGCGCCGCCGGCGACGCCTCGCCGTATGACGAGTACCCCGACCTGTTCGAGGACGACAAGCGGACGTTCCTGGCCGACCTGCGCTCGCAGCGGCAGTTCGCCGACTTCGTGACCGCCTGGTGGCCGCAGCGCACGCCGTTGGAGGTGCTGCGCTCGCTCGGGGACCCGGCTTATCTGGCCGAGGCGTCGCAGGGCGTGCTCAGCGCGGCCGATGCGCGGCTGCTGGCAGAGTCGTGGCGCGCGGTCGACGGTGTGGCGGACGGCGCCGGCCTGTCGTACTCCGATGTGGCCCTGCTGGACGAGCTGGCCTCCCTGCTCGGCGAGGGCCCGCGCAGCACGCGCGCGGCCGCGGCGGCGAACCCGTACGTCGTCGACGGCGTCAACATGCTCACCGGCGAGGAGGTCGACGACGGTTCGGACCCGGAGACCGGCGGTTTCCGTGAGCTGTCGACGTTCGGCGAGCGCGCCGCGCAGCGCGGTGCCCACGTCGAAGAACCGGACCCGGACGAGTTCGGCCACATCGTGGTCGACGAGGCGCAGGACCTGTCGCCGATGCAGTGGCGGATGCTGGCCCGGCGCGGGCGGCACGCCACCTGGACCGTGGTGGCCGACGAGGCGCAGAGCTCGTGGGAGGACATCGCCGAGGCCCGGCGGTCGATGGACCTGGCG
>JAEKKI010000260.1 GCA_019510485.1 Catenulisporales bacterium | reverse complement strand
ACTGGCAGGACGAGGCAGCGCGCTGGCAGCGGGTGGCGCAGGACAGCATGGACGACTGGACCGGCCGGCGCAGCCGCGACCGTGCCGACCGTGAGCAGCTGGACGAGCTGCGTGCGACGTTCATGCGGTTCCGCGACGAGGTCAAGGAATCCGCCCGGCACATCCAGGAGGAGCTGCGCGCGGCGGCAGCCGAGGCCCGCCAGGAGTCGTCGAAGCGCCCCGCTGACGGCCTCGGCGACAAGAGCGGACGTCCACAAGGCGAGCGCCACAGTTCCGAAAAGGCTTCGACGACGCATCCGCACCCGCATGAGTACCCGCCGGCCGACCGCTCGCAGTGGAGCAAGGACGACTGGCGCGAGTGGAAGCGCGCCCAGCACGACTGGAAGGAACAGTGGAAGGACCAGTGGGCCGCGCAGTGGCGCGAGCACTGGACTGGCAGGACGAGGCAGCGCGCTGGCAGCGGGTGGCGCAGGACAGCATGGACGACTGGACCGGCCGGCGCAGCCGCGACCGTGCCGACCGTGAGCAGCTGGACGAGCTGCGTGCGACGTTCATGCGGTTCCGCGACGAAGTGCGCACCATGGCGCGGGAGCGCCGCACCGACGTCCCGGTGACGCAGGAGCAGCTGAACGCCGCGCGGGAGGTGCTGGAGCGCGCCGCGCGCGAGCTGCGGGACATCTTCCGGGGGTGAGATCTTCCGGGATTGAGATCCGGGACTGAGCCGGCCGGTCGCGACCTGCTTCGGTTCCGGCGGTGGAGGGGGTGACGGCGCGCGCCTTGGACTGCGGTCCGGGACGCGCGCCGTCCGCATGTGGCTGTGCGGGCGGCGGCCCGGGCGCGTGCCGCCGCGGTCGTGGGGCATCATGGCGGGTGGAAGGAGCCACAGTGATCGCAGGGTTGGTCGACGCTTTGCACTATGCGAAGCGTTCGGACGCGGTTGCGGTGCTGGGCGCCCTGGGGGATGCGGAGCTGGCGGCGGGGATCGCCGAGGCTGAGCTGCCACTGTGTGTGGCGGTCAGTGATTGCGTTGTGGAGCGGCCGAAGGGTTCTGCGGCACTGCTCGCACTGGCGCGCCGGGCACTGGTGGACGAGACCGTGGCCGATCCCGACGCCGTACTGCGAGCTCTGCTTCGGCTGTGGGATCCGGCGGTGGATGAGCTGTTCTTCCGGGATGACAGCGCGCTGCGGTCGCGAGCGTGGGTGCTGCGCGCGGTGGTGCGAGAGCGCCGGGACGCGAACGGTCGGCCGATGATCGCACCGGAAGTGGAGCGGTTCCTGCGCCGGCAGGTCTTCCGGACCGAGCAGCGGCTGGCGGGCTGGGATCGGCCGCGCCCGGCCCGCATCGAGCGGCTCTTGCTGGACGCGGCGCTGTGGGCGGACGATGCGGGCCTGGTCATGTTCGCGCTGCCGGTGGGGATCCGGCTGCGGAGTCTGAGCGGCGTGGCGCGCGGTTTGCAGACGCTGCGGGACTTCGGGTTGCTTGAGGATCTGTGGGCCGACGGCCTGCGCGAGGCGATCGCCGAGGCGGTCGACGACAAGCCGAACCACTGGTACAGCCAGTGGCAGGAGCTGTTGAAGTTCGGGGACGCCGGCCCGGGCGCGAAGCCCGCCTTGGCGCCGCGGCTCTTCCGGTCGGCGGGCCTGCTGCCGTCGCCGGACGACACGGATCAGTGGACGGCCCCTGGCACCGCTTCGCAGCACTACGCGCTGAACTGGGACGAAGTGCTGGCGGCGATCGGCAACGGCACGCAGTCGACGTCCCGCGGCCTCGACGAGGCGGCGGGACGCGAGGACGTGCCGGAGGACGTGCGCGCCGAGCTGGAAGCGAGCTATTCCCCCACGGTGTTCTGGACCGCGCGGCCCACCATCACGACCCTGATCTGCGCCGGTCTCGGCGAACTCGACCTGAACCCGGCGGCGCGCCACTTCGGCATGCGGGAACTGCTGCGCCGAGGCTTGCTGTACGGCTCGCTGAGCGCGGCGGATGCGGTGGAATACGCGGCGCCGGCGGCCGACGTGCTGGCGCTGGCTGTTCCGACGCCGGCCGGGTTGTCGGAGTACTACACAGCGAAAGGCGAGAACGGCTTCGCGCCGCACAACGCCCGCATCCCGGCGCAGGCCGAAGAGCGATACCAGGCCGACCTGCGAGCCGCGGTCGCCGACGCGATCGGCCCGGATCCGGACCGCTGGATCAAGGTGTTGACGCGCGTCGCAGCGTGGGAAGACAGCCTGACCGCCTTGCTGAGCGCGATCGACGACGGCGAAAGTCTGCCGACCCGCCGCGGACACCGCTGGCCACGCGGTATCGACCCGGCGGCCGTGCTGCTGGAGATGGCGCCGGAAGGAGTGGTCGACAGGCTGCTGGCCGCAGCTGCGCAGGCCGACAGCAACAGCAAGCAGACTGCCGAACCGGACAGCGTTCCGGCCAACCGCCCCGCCGCCGGGACCGGCTTCGCTCCCGAACCGAACGGCATCGCGACCGACCGCCCGGCCAGCGCTGCCCACCGCCGGATCGAAGCCGAGACCAGAGCCCTGCTCGGCGTCCTGACCCGCATCCTCGACCGTGGTCCGATCCCGCGGCGCCTGCTCGACCACGCGCTGGGTCCGCACGGAACCGCGGCCATGCGATTGGCGGCGGCGCGGAACCCGGCGGCGACCGGTGGAACATTGTGGCGGTTGGCGGATCGAGAGCCCGCGGAGCCGCGCGTGCTGGCGGCGGTATATCTGCATCCGCTGGCCTCGCGAGAGCTGCGAGTGGCAGCCATCGTGCGAGCCGAGGCGGCCGGAGGCTTGTATCCGGGCTTGGTCCGGCGGTTGGTGCGGCGGGATGCCGAGCCCGCGCTGCTCCTGCCGGCGCTGGAGTCGCGCACGCCGGAGGTACTGCACACCGTGCTGAGCCGTGGCGGTCAGCCGATCGCCACCGACCGCCGCCTAGCCGCCTACGCCCGTCTCGCCGCGGCCGCCGGACCGGAGCCGGTCTGGGCGCTGGAGCTGGAGCGCGCCGGCAGCCTGGAGGAGATGCATGAGGCCGTCCGCGCCTCGATGGCCGCCCACAGCGACGCGCCCTTACACGAAGCCGCCGCCGGTACGGTATCTCCAGACCCTGAGCGAGTCACCAGAGTCTGGGACGCCGGCTTCGACCACGCGCGGCCCGACACCGCCGACCGCGTCCGCACCCACCTCGACGACCACCCCGAGCGCTGGCTGCGCCTGAGTAATCCGGACACGAGTTTGCATAGCCTGCTCGCGAAGCTTGAAGATGAGGCGGAGGAGGGCGAGACCGCATGAAGACCCACGAGCCGGACAGCCCCTCCCGGCGCTCCCGGCGCCTGCCCGTCGACGCCACCGACCGCAAGGCCCTGGCCGAGTGGGAGCCGGCCGATCCGGCGGTGATCGCCGAGGCGGTGCGGCTGAAGGAGGCCGCGCTCGTCGACTTCGGGATGGAGTCCTCCGCGATCGCGGGGTGGATCTACTCCAAGTGCGCCCATCAGATACCGACCACCGCCATCGACACCGCCGCCGTGATGGCCGCCGGCGACGGCTCCTGCCTGCTGGTGTTCAATCCGGAGTTCTTCGTCGCGCTCGGGCTGGACGGCGTGAAGTTCGTCCTCTTCCACGAAGCGCGCCACCTGATCCAACGGCACCTGTTCACCGAGCCCGAGCTGCGCGAGGACCCGGTGTTCGACATCGCCATCGAGAGCACCATCAACCATGTGGCGCTGACCCGGCTGCGCCGCGACCGGCTGCCGGAGGTCGGCGGCTCCTCGACCGGCGTCGACCCGCGCGAGATCTTCGAGCACTACCACGCCGACCTCGTCGGGCAGGGCCTGAAGCCGTTCGGCTACGAGGACTTCATCCGCACCGACCTGGGCTGCTACACCGAGCTGCGGCGGATGGAGAACCCGCCGGCCCCGCCGCCGGTATGCGTCCACGAGCTCCTGGAGGAGCTGCGCGACGAGCTCGCCGATCCGGAGACCATCGAGCGGATCGGCGAGGAGGTGCTGGCCAACGTGCTGCTCGCGGGCAAGCGCGGGGTGCGGGCCGCCCGCGAGGAGCTGCTGGACCTGATCGACCGCACCGAGGGCGCCACCGACCGGCTGTCCAAACTGTGGGGCGACCTGGGCGCCGGGATGATCCGCGGCCAGACCCAGCGCACGCGGCGCGTGGACTGGTGGCAGCGCTGGCTGGTGGACGTGCTGGCCTCCAAGCTCGGCGAGGGCGAGCGGCTGATCTATCCGAAGAAACGCGGCGCGGTGCTGGCCGCGCTCGGCGAGGACCCGACGCTGTCCCGGCGCGGGCCGGAGCGGCGGCGGGTGGTGGCGATCGCCGTCGACGCCTCCGGGTCGATGCCGGAGCCGGTGGTGGACTGGATCGCCTCGCTGGTCGGGCAGCTGGACGGCGTCGAGGCGCACTGGCTGTCCTTCGACGCCGAGGTGGTGCCGTTCGCCCCGGGCGATCCGCTGGTCGGCGGCGGCGGGACGAGCTTCCGGGCGGTCGCGGACTACCTGGAGGGCCGGACGCCGTCGGCGCGGACCGGCGAGCCGTTCGACGAGACGCTGGACGCCGTCGTCATGGTCACCGACGGCTTCGCCCCGCACATCACGCCGGCCGAGCCGGACAAGTGGATCTGGCTGGTCACCGAGCACGGCGACGACTGGCCCGAACACCACACGCCGCAGATGGCCTGTCACAAGGTACGAACGGGGGATCGTTGAGCACCACGGAATACACCGCCTCGACGCCGGAGGACGACGCGTTCGGCGCCGGCTTCGGCGACCGGCACGGCCCCGGCGCACCGGGCGCTTCCGGCGTCGCCGGACTTGCCGGCGGCAGCCGCGAGCCGAGGGCGGACGCCCGCCCCTCGGCCCTGGAGGCGTTCATCGACGCCATGATCGACCTGGGCCAGACCGGGCAGATCTTCGGCGAGCACGGCATCGGCAAGACCGCCACCTTCGCCGCGCACATCCGGCGCGCCTACCACGACACCGAGCTGGTCTACGTCCCGGCCGCCAACCTGGCCCCGGACGACCTGCTGGTGAACACCCCGGTGCGGGACCCGCGCACCGGCGAGCTGGTCCTGCGCCAGCTCGTGATGCGCCAGCTCAAGCCGGGCCGCGCGTTCGTGCTCCTGATCGACGACTCGCTCCAGGCCGGCCCGGCCATCCAGTCCCAGCTGATGCAGATCGCCTGCAACTGGACCCTCGGCGAGCACGACCTGCGGGCCCTGGGCTGCATCGGGGTGTTCCTGGCCGACAACGAGTCGCTGGCCGAGACCGCCGCGCGGCGCAGCGACTTCGCGATCCTGGACCGGATGGTCACGATCCGGGTCACCGCCAACGACACCGCCTGGCGGGACGCGCTGCGGCGCCGGTTCGGGCAGTTCGACCTGTCCGGCGTCTTCCGGGTGTGGGCGGCGCAGCCCCCGGAGATCAGGAGGCTGCTCTCCCCGCGCACGCTGGAGCACATCCTGGACAACGCCGCCGAGGGCTTCCCGCTCGTCTGGGGCCTGCCGCTGCTCAACGGCTCCCGGCTGCGCCTGGCGCTGGCGGCCGGCGAGGGCGGCCGCACCAAGGAGGTGGACCGCACACAGGAGATCCTGGACGCGATAGCCGCCGCGCTCGGCGTCCCGAACCGCGCCACGATCGCCGACCCGGTGCGCCGGCTGGTCCGCGCGGCCCTGAAGAACCGCTGGTGCGTGCTGATCCAGGGGCCGCCCGGCTGCGGCAAGACCGAGCTGGTCCGCACCCTGATCCAGGAGGGCCTGCGCCGCGACCCGCTGTACTTCTCGCTGCCGGTGACCAACGTCGAAGACCTCTGCGCGCCGGTCCCCTCCCCCGACGGCACCCTGGACAACCTGCTGGCCGCCGGGTTCGCCGGCGAGGAGCCGAAGGCCGTGGTCTGGGACGAGTACAACCGGCCCAAGGACAAGGCGGCGTTCGCCCGGCTGATGGAGATCACGCAGGAGTGGTCGGTGGCCGGCCGTCCGATCCGCAACCTGCGCGCCCAGATCGCGCTGCAGAACCCGCCGTACCACGTGGGCCGCAAACTGCTGGTGTCCCGCAACAACATCGCGCAGGCCTCGCGCTTCACCGCGTCGCTGGACATCACGCCGGAGGACATCCCGGCCAACGAGTGGCTGATCGCCCGCTACGGCGCGGTCGCCGAGACCGTGCTGGAGTGGTGGAAGAACGACATCGACGACGAGGGCCGGGCCTGGATCACCAAGCGCACCCTGGAGCGGCTGATCCGGCTGCACGGCCGCGGCCTGCCGCTGCAACACGGCCTGGTCTACCTCGGCGACGGCGAGTACGCGCCGGTGCCGCTGGGCGCGCTGATGGCGCGGCTGGCCGGCTCACAGCGCACCGGGCTGAAGGAACTGGCCGCGGACGTCGACGTCTGGGAAGCCCGGCTGGCCCGGGCGCTGGCCGACGGCGGCGAGGGCGACGACGCCTCGGACATCGTGCACCAGATATTCGCCAACGCCGAACTGTCCCAGCTGCAGAAGCAGCGTGACGTGGTGATCCGGCTGGCCGCGCACCTGCCGCCGAAGCTGCGCGCCACCTACCTGGTCGGCGCCTCGGAGGAGGCACAGGCGTTCTGGGTCGGGATCCTCGCGGCTTGCCGGGTGCGGCAGGCTTCGGCCAGGATTCCGTGGACGGCCCCGTAGCGCAGAGGCAGACGCACCGCTGGGAACCACACAAGCGACGCGGGGAACGCCGGTTCGAATCCGGCCGGGGCCACCGGCGAGGCGGCTATCAGAGGGTGAACACGACCTTCCCGAACGCCTCCCCCTCGGCCATCCGCTCGAACCCGGCGCGCGCCTCGGCCAGCGGCAGCACCGAGTCGACCACCGGCCGCACACCGGTCGCCTCGCACAGCCGCACCAGCGCCTTCAGCTCCTCCAGCGAGCCCATCGTCGAGCCGACGATCCGCAGCTGAAGGAAGAAGATCCGGTTCAGCTCGGCCGGCGGCATCGTCCCGGAAGTGGCGCCGGAGATCACGATCGTGCCCTCCGGACGCAGCGACCTCACCGAGTGCGCCCAGGTGGCCGCGCCGACCGTCTCCATCACCGCGTCCACGCGCTCCGGCAGCCGCGCTCCCGACTCGAACGCCGCGTGCGCGCCCAACTCCAGCGCCCGCGCGCGCTTCTCCTCGCTGCGCGAGGTCGCCCACACCCGGAACCCGGCCGCGCGCCCCAGGACGATCAGCGCCGTCGCCACGCCGCCGCCGGCGCCCTGGATCAGCACCGTGTCGCCGGGACGCAGGCCGGAGTTGCGGAACAGCATCCGGTAGGCCGTCAGCCAGGCCGTCGGCAGGCACGCCGCCTGCTCCCAGGACAGGGCCGCGGGCTTGGGCACCAGGTTGGCGATGGGGACCAGGACGCGCTCGGCGAAGGTGCCGTCGTAGGCCTCGGTGAGGATGGAGGGCTTGCCGTCGCGGGGATCGATCACCGAGTGGATCAGGACCTCGGACCCGTCGTCGGTGACGCCCGCGCCGTCGCAGCCCAGGATCATCGGGAGCTTGTCCTCGGTGATGCCGACGCCGCGCAGCGTCCACAGGTCGTGGTGGTTCAGTGCGGCGGCCTTCACCGTGACGGCGGTCCAGCCCGGACGCGGCGCGGGTTCGGGGCGCTCCCCGAGTTCGAGTCCGGACAGCGGGTCCTTCGGGTCGATGCGCACGGCGCTCACAGCGAACATGCCGCCGAGCATAGACGGCGCGCCAGGGACGAAAGTGTCCCACCCGTCTGCCACCGCCACCCCGGTGCGCGCCGTCACGATCCCGAAAGGCGTATCAGCCCTCCGACTCGACGATCCCCAACCGCCGCGTGGCCCGGGTCAGCGCGACGTAGAGGTCGTTCTCCCCGTGCGCGCCGGCGGCGGCGACGGCGTCCGGCTCGACGACGATCACCGTGTCGAACTCCAGGCCCTTGGCCTGCCGCACCGGCAGCACGACCGTGCGCCGCTCCAGATCCGGATCCGCGCCGTGGCCGGCCTCGGGCAGCCGCGCGAGCACGGCCGCCGTCACGTCCGCCAGCAGCTCGGCGGGCACCAGAACCGCCAGCCGTCCGGTGTCGCCGCCGTCGGTGCCGGTCTCGGCCGCCAGCGCCGCGTCCTCCCGCGCCGCCAGCTCGGCGACCCGGTCGACGAGCTCGGGCTCCGGCACCCGCACCGTCCACGGCTCCTCGCCGCCGGCCCGCACCGACCGCGGCGGCTTCAGGCCCGGGTCGATCCGCCGCAGCACCTCGGCGGCCACCGCCATGATCTCCGCGGGCGTGCGGTAGTTCACGGTCAGCTCCGCCAGCCGCCAGCGGTCCGCGACGTGCGGGGCCAGCACCTCGCCCCAGGACGCCGCACCGGCCGGGTCGCCGGTCTGCGCCACGTCCCCGACCAGCGTCATCGACCGCGCCGGGCAGCGCCGCATCAGCAGCCGCCAGGCCATCGGCGAGAGCTCCTGCGCCTCGTCGACGATGACGTGCCCGAACGTCCAGGTCCGGTCGGCCATCGCGCGCTCGGCCACGCTGCGCGCGTCCGCCTCCTCGAAGCGCTCGGCCAGCATCTCGGCCGAGACCAGGTCCACCGCGGTCACGATCTCCTCGCGCGGGTCCTCCAGGTCGATCGAGCGCGAGCCCTCGGCGACCTCCAGGGCGCCCTGGGCGTAGGCGATCCGGGCCCGGCGCGCCGCCTCGGCCCGG
This sequence comes from Catenulisporales bacterium, assembly GCA_019510485.1. Lineage (GTDB taxonomy): Bacteria > Actinomycetota > Actinomycetes > Streptomycetales > Catenulisporaceae > Catenulispora. The sequence goes on along the minus strand of JAEKKI010000260.1, from coordinate 1,246 downwards.
CGCGCGGCCTGCGCGGTGTCGACGTCGCCCAGCAGTTCGGCGGCCTCGTCCAGCAGCGGGATGTCGGCCGCGGACCAGCCGCCCGGGGTGCGCAGCAGCAGGTCGATCTCAGCGTCCGCGAGCACCGGCGCGCCGCTTCCCGAACCGTTCTCAGAAGCCTGTTCCACGGCCTCGACCAGCAGCTCCGGCGTCGCGAACAGCTCGGCCAGCAGCCGCTGCGGCGTCAGCTGCGGCCACAGCCAGTCCAGCGCCTCCTGCACGCTCGGCTCCTCGGCCAGCGCCTCGGCGATCCGGCTCCGGTCCTCCCGGCCCAGGAACACCCCGTCGGCCATGTCCGCCGGCTCCTCGCCGAGCTCGGCGGCGATCAGGTTCACCAGCGCCAGCGTCTCCTGCCGGTGCGGGTCGTCGTTCAGCCGGTCCACCACCTGCCCGGCCAGCGTGTCGACGATCTGCTCGGCGAACGCCTTGCGGCCGAAGTTCGGCAGCCGGTGCGCGGTCCGCCCCGCCTCGCGCGCGGCGATGCAGGCGTCCCGCTCCAGCCGGTACTTCACGCCCTCGTAGACGACCTCCAGGGCGTCCTCCGGGACCCGCTGCCGGGACCGCACCGCGCCGGCGATGACGTCGGCCATCACCGCGCGGCCCTTGATCTCCGCGACCTGGGGGGCGTCAGCCCTCGAAGCCCGGACGCCGGGGAACAGCTCACCGACCGTCGACAGCACCGCGCTGGTCTCCCCCAGGGCCGGCAGCACGTGCGAGACATAGCGCAGGAAGGTCGGGTTCGGGCCGACGATCAGCACGCCGCGCTTGGCCAGCCGCTCGCGGTAGGTGTAGAGGAGATAGGCCGCGCGGTGCAGCGCCACCGCCGTCTTGCCGGTCCCCGGACCGCCCTGCACGACCAGCACCCCGCGCAGCTCCGACCGGATCGCGTGGTCCTGCTCGGCCTGGATGGTCTCCACCACGTCGCGCATCCGCCCGGTGCGCCCGGCGGTCAGCGCCGCCAGCAGCGCGCCCTCGCCGACCAGCCCCGAGGCCTCCCCGTCGGCGGCGACGTCCAGGTCCAGCACGTCGTCGTCGAGCCCGACGACGGTCCGGAACCGGGTGCGGATACTGCGCCGCCGGCGCACGCCCTGCGGCGCGGCGGAGGTCGCCACGTAGAACGGCCGGGCCGCCGGCGCGCGCCAGTCCAGCAGCAGGGGCTCGAAATCGCCGTCGTCGTCCAGGATCCCGATGCGGCCGATGTAGCGGC